>NZ_CP021431.1:2605000-2921250 GCF_002158905.1 Yoonia vestfoldensis | reverse complement strand
ATGGCCGATCCCGCATCGCCTGCCTGTACAATCGCCACGCCGATGATGGACGGCACCGGCGCGTCCGCACCCAGCGTGACACAGGGCGCAAAGACCGCGAAACCAGCGCGCGGGCGGCTGGATAGGGGATCGGCGCAATATCCCTCAGGTGGCGTGACCACCAGATCGCCGTTCAGCATCGTCACGGGCTGCGCCACCACCACCGGATCGCAAGCGGCAAGGGCCACGATCCCGACACAGGCGATGGCGCGCCCGATCATGGGCCTAAAGGTCCATGTAGATGTGTTTTTCACCCTTTGCGCCGGGATGGGTCAGCGCGCCCAGACGGGTGGACCCGACCAGCTGCGCATATTTCCACAAAGCACCCGAGGCATAGATCGTGTCGCGCGGGCCGGACCAGTTTTTGCGCCGCTCCTCCAGTTCCGCATCGCTGAGCGCGACCGACAATTCGCCGGTATGGGCATTCAGCGTGATCATATCGCCGTCTTTCAACAGCGCGATTGGGCCGCCCTGTGCGGCCTCTGGGCCGACATGGCCCACGCAGAACCCGCGGGTTGCCCCCGAAAAGCGGCCATCGGTGATCAGCGCGACCTTTTTGCCCATGCCTTGGCCGGACAGGGCGGCGGTGGTGGACAGCATCTCGCGCATGCCGGGGCCGCCTCTGGGGCCTTCGTTGCGGATGACGATGACTTCGCCTTCTTCATATTGGCGGGCTTTCACGGCTTCGAAAGCGTCTTCTTCGCATTCGAACACGCGGGCGGGGCCGGTGAACAGCTGTTCTTCCTCGGACATGCCCGCGACCTTCACAATCGCGCCTTCGGGGGCAAGGTTGCCTTTCAGGCCAACGACACCGCCGGTCTTGGTGATCGGGTTCTCAACGGAATAGATGACGCGGTTATCCGCCTCGCCTTTGATCATGTCGAGTTCTTCACCGATCACGCGGCCTGTCGCTGTCATGCAATCCTCGTGGATCAGACCAGCCTTGCGCAGTTCTTTCAGAACGATCGGCACGCCGCCTGCTTCGTAAAGATCCTTGGCCACATATTTGCCGCCGGGTTTCAGATCGACGAAATAGGGGGTATCGCGGAAAATCTCGCAGACATCGGCCAGATCGAAATCAATCCCGGCCTCGGCGGCGATGGCGGGCAGGTGCAGACCGGCATTGGTGGACCCGCCGGTGCAGGCCACGATGCGGGCCGCATTTTCCAGCGATTTGCGTGTCACGATATCGCGGGCGCGGATGTTCTTGGCGATCAGGTTCATCACCGCCTCGCCCGAAGCCACGCCATATTGGTCGCGCGATTCGTAAGGCGCGGGCGCACCCGAGGAATTCAGCAGCGCCAGACCGATGGCTTCAGACACGCAAGCCATGGTATTGGCGGTGAATTGCCCGCCACAGGCCCCGGCAGATGGACAGGCCACGCGTTCGAGGATTTCCAGTTCCGCATCCGACATATTGCCGGCCTGATGCTTGCCCACGGCCTCGAACACGTCTTGGACGGTCACGTCCTGCCCGTTCAACCGGCCCGGCAGGATCGACCCGCCATAGATGAACACCGACGGCACATTCAGCCGCACCATCGCCATCATCATGCCCGGCAGCGATTTGTCGCAGCCCGCCAGACCGACCAAAGCGTCATAGCAATGGCCGCGCATCGTCAATTCCACCGTATCGGCGATGGCTTCGCGCGAAGCGAGCGATGAGCGCATTCCTTCATGGCCCATCGCGATGCCGTCGGTGACGGTGATCGTGGTAAATTCGCGCGGCGTGCCTTTGGCGTTCTTGACGCCCAGCTTGACGGCCTGCGCCTGCCGGTTCAGCGTGATATTGCAAGGGGCTGCCTCGTTCCAGCAGGTGGCGACACCGACCCAAGGCTGCGCGATTTCATGTTCATCCAGCCCCATCGCATAGAAATAGGACCGATGCGGCGCGCGCGATGCGCCTTCGGTCACATGGCGGCTGGGCAATCTGGATTTGTCGACACGAGTGTTTGGCATGATATCTCTCCCCGAAAAACTGTTGGACACGGTCTAAATAACGGGCGTCACTGACACAAGCGCGAAACCGCCATTGCAGGCGGTGTGGATGGCTGTCTAAACAGGCGCATGAGTGATCCTTACCGCGCCCATGCCGCGTTCATCCGCCCTGCATGGCCGGTGCGGGACCTGTGGCGCGTGGTTGCCATGATGGCCTTGGTCGCGCTGATTTTTAGCCTGTCACCTGTTGTTCTGGCCTTGTTTTTGCCCGCCGAGGCGCGTGCGGCCTATATCGCGGGCACAAGCGCATTCGGCACCTTGCTGCAATTTTTCAGCTTTGCCGTCGCGGGGCTGGGCTTGGTGGTTTTGCTGCATCTGCTGCACAGGCGTGGCTTTTGGTCGCTGGTCGGGGATCGCAGCGCGGCTTGGGCTGATCTCAAGCGGGTAGGCGGGGCGGTCGGGCTGGTCTTGCTGCTGATCGAACTGGTCCCGCCCGCGGCGCTGGTGGATGACGCTTTGGTCATGCGCGATCTTGGGGCTTGGCTGGTGCTGTTGCCTGTCGCACTGCTGGCGCTTTTGGTGCAGGTCGGCACCGAAGAGCTGCTTTTTCGCGGCTATTTGCAACAGCAGATGGCCTGCCTGTCAGGCGCGCGCTGGCTATGGATGTTTTGTCCGTCGGCCCTGTTCGGGGCGCTGCATTATTGGAACGGCTATGGTCCTGCTGATGGGGTGATCTGGGCGGTCTGGGCGGGTTTGCTGGGGCTGGCCTGCGCCGATCTGACCGCGCGGACCGGCAATCTGGGGGCCGCGATCGGGCTGCATCTGGCCAATAATGCCTTTGCATTGCTGCTTTACGCGGTTGCGGATTGGCCGGCCTCGGGGCTGGCGCTGTTCGTCTATCCTTATGAAGATCCCGCCGCGCTTGATTACAGCCTTGCGCGCCTGCTTGATCCGCTCCTGATCGTGCAGGGGCTGACGCTGGCGCTTTGGGTGCTGGTGATGTGGCTGGCGGCCAGGATCGCGATCAAGCGCTGATTGCATTTTCAGCCGCAGGGTCATATCTCTTTTGGGTCAAGCAGAAGGCCCGCCCATGAACTGGATCACCAATTACGTTCGCCCGACGATCAACTCGTTGTTTTCGCGCCGCGAAGTGCCCGAGAATCTGTGGACCAAATGTCCCGAATGCGGGACCATGCTGTTTCACCGCGAATTGTCGGACAATCTGAACGTCTGCACCAATTGCGATCACCATATGGCCATCGGCGCGCGCGACCGGCTGCGGGCCTTGTTTGATGGCGGCGTCTTTGTCGAGGTGGCCGTTCCTGACCCTGTCGCCGACCCTTTGCATTTCCGCGATCAGAAGAAATATACCGACCGCATCAAGGAAGCCCGCAAGAAGACCGGCGAAAAAGACGCGATGCTGGTGGCCGAGGGCGATATGGGCCGCACCGGTGTCGTCGTTGCGGTGCAGGATTTTTCCTTCATGGGCGGGTCGATGTCGATGTATGTCGGCAATGCCATCGTCGCCGCCGCCGAACGCGCCATTGCGCTCAAACGCCCGCTGATCCTGTTTTCCGCAGCCGGTGGGGCGCGGATGCAAGAAGGTATCCTTGGGCTGATGCAGATGCCGCGCACCACCATCGCCGTGCAGATGCTCAAAGAAGCGGGGCTGCCCTATATCGTCGTGCTGACCCATCCGACCACGGGTGGCGTGACCGCATCCTATGCCATGCTGGGCGATGTCCAGATTGCCGAACCCAATGCGCTGATCGGTTTTGCCGGTGCGCGGGTGATCGAACAGACCATCGGGGAAAAGCTGCCCGAAGGGTTTCAGCGCGCGGAATATCTGCTGGATCACGGGATGCTGGACCGGGTGACCAAACGCACCCATCTTAAGGACGAGCTGATCACCATCGTGCGCCTGCTGACCAGACAGGCCCCGGCGGTCAAAGGCGACTTGCCTGCCCCCACAGCCGAACCGGTGGATGCTGCCAAGTGACACAAGATTCTGACGTTATCCTGCAAAGGATGATGGCGCTGCACCCCAAGGTCATCGACCTGACATTGGATCGCGTCTGGCGCCTGCTGGCGGCTGTGGGCGATCCGCAGGACCAGCTGCCCCCCGTCATCCATGTCGCGGGCACCAATGGCAAAGGGTCCACCCAAGCGATGATCCGCGCCGGGCTGGAACAGGGCGGCAGCGTCGTGCATGCCTATACATCCCCGCATCTGGCGCGGTTTCACGAACGCATCAGGCTGGCGGGCGCATTGATCAGCGAACCCGCGCTAAGTGATGTGCTGGACCGCTGTTATCACGCCAATGGCACCGACCCGATCACCTATTTCGAGATCACCACCGTCGCGGCCTTGCTGGCCTTTGCCGAAACACGCGCCGATTACACGCTGCTCGAGGTCGGGCTTGGCGGGCGACTGGATGCGACCAATGTTGTGGCACGGCCCGCGCTGACCATCATCACGCCGGTCGATATGGACCACCAGCAATATCTGGGTAACAGCTTGGCCGCGATCGCGGGCGAAAAGGCGGGGATCATCAAGCGCGGCGTGCCCTGCGTCGTCGGCCCGCAACATCCCGAAAGCATGGATGTGATCGAGGCGGTCGCCGCGCGCAACGGTGCGCCGTTGCTGGCTTATGGCCAACATTGGCATGTCAGCAGCGAACGCGACCGGCTGATCTATCAAGATGAGCGCGGTCTTTTGGATTTGCCTTTGCCCAATCTGCCCGGCCCGCATCAGGTGATGAATGCAGGCGCCGCCATTGCCGCGCTGCGGGCTTTGGGCAAGGATGAACCCGCCTGCGAGGCGGCCGTCACCCGTGCCTATTGGCCCGCGCGGATGGAAAAGCTGACCAAGGGTGCTTTGGTCGATCTGGCCGCCCCTGCCGAACTCTGGCTGGACGGCGGGCATAACCCGGCCGCGGGCGTGGCTCTTGCCGCGACCCTGCGCGCGCAATCGCCGCGCCCGACGCATCTGATCTGCGGCATGCTGAACACCAAGGATATCGCAGGCTATCTGCGGCCCTTGGCGCAGGTGGCCCAAAGCCTGACCGCCCTGTCCATCCCCGGCGAGGCGAATACGATCCCCGCCGAGGATACCGCCCGCTTTGCCGCAGAGGTCGGGCTGCCCGCCACCACCGCCGCCAGCATGCAGGATGCGATCAGCGCGATCAGGGCCGCGCATCCGCAGGCGCGCATCCTGATCTGCGGGTCGCTCTATCTGGCGGGCCATGTCATCCGGGAAAACGAGGCATGATCACCAGATTGGCCGCGACCGCTGCCGTCTTGATCGGGACGCAGGCGCAAGCGGTTGATTTCTATTTCTGCTGGCAAGGTGCCAATGGCTATACGATGACCGGTCAGATGACGGTGTCCCCGCCCGCGCTGTCCCAGCCACTGGTCACGGAAAACGATGTGACCGATTTTCGTATCGCGGGCTATCTTGACGGCCTTCTGATCGGCAAATGGGACATGCAGACACGCAAAGCGGATGCCACATGGCAGCTGCATTTTGATCCGCAGCGCGGTGCCTTCCTGACCCCCGATGAGCTGGGGCTGGGTGTCAGCCAGGCCTGGAATGCGAATGGCGATGCCGATGATTGCGGCGATCCGGGTTTCGGCTTCAATCTTGGCAATTACGCGCAGGATTTCTGCCTGAACGGTGTCTGGCTGGAACAAAGCGGGATGCCACCGGAAACCCCGTTTCTGGTCAGCCCGACCCCCGTCAGCCCGATCTGCGAAATTTACGCCCCGACCAGCTAGGGCGAATCAGTCACTTGACGACGAATCACTTCATCGCATAGGGTCTGTGCAACGCAAAGCGCCATAAAAACGGGCGTTGCCGGGCAGTGGGGCGGGACGAGACGGCAGGCTTTCGGGCCTGCCTCTTTGTTTGTGGGCCTATCAGCGCGCGATCCGCGACTTATTGCTGCCCGACAGCCGCACATATTTGCAAGACATCGGGTGAAAGGCTAGCGTCAAGGCATAAGCCCGAAAGTGAGGCATGAGCGTGCTAAGAAAAATCCTGATCGCTGGCATGACGGCCGCGCTTTGCGCGCCGGGGGGGGCTGCGCTGGCGCAGGCCGATCTTGGGGCCTATCTGGCCGGGCGGCAGGCGGCGGGGGCCAATGATTTTGCCCAGGGCGCGCAATATTTCAGCGCGGCCTTGCAGGCTGATCCGGGCAATCCTGTCCTGCTCGAAAGCGCGCTGACCTCTTTCGTGGCGCTGGGCGATTTCGACAAGGCCGAGGTGATGGCCCGCGAAATGGTGCGTCTGCGTCTGCCCAGCCAGATTGCCGATCTTGTCATCAATGTCGCTGATGCCAAGACCGGCAATTGGTATGGCATCTTCGAGGCGCTGGAAAGCGGCCGCTCTGTCGGCCCGTTGGTCGATGGGCTGACGCAGGGCTGGGCGCATATGGGCAATGGCAATATCCGGCGCGCGCTGGCTCAGTTCGATCAGGTGATCGAGACCGCCAATATGACGATGTACGGGATCACCCACAAAGCCTATGCCCTTGCATCGGTTGGTGATTTCGACGGGGCCGAAGCGTTGTTTTCCGCGCGCCCGGATATGCAATACAGCCGCAAAAGCGCCATCGCCCATATCGAGATCCTCAGCCAGCTGGGTCGCAATCCCCAAGCGCTGGACTTGCTTGACGGTATCTTCGGCAGCCAGCCCGATGCGGGGGTGGCCGCGCTGCGCGCTGCCTTGGTGGCGGGCGAGGCCGTGCCTTTTGCCGCGGTGCCGACCCCGCGGGCGGGGTTGGCAGAGGTCTATATCACCGTGGCGGGTCTGGTGCAGACCGATGTGCCTGACACCTTTACCCTGCTGTTCGCACGGGCCGCCACATCGCTGGCCCCCGAAAACACGCCAGCTTTGCTGATGACCGCAGGCTTGCTGGAAGATCTGGGGCAATATGATCTGGCCAATGCCGCCTATACCGGCGTCGCGCGGGACGATCTGGCGTTTCCTTCGGCCGAGCTGGGGCGCGCCGATGTGCTGCGCGCGGCCGGCAGGCAGGATGCTGCGATGGAGGTTCTGCAAGCCTTGTCGCGCAGTTACCCCGATATGCCGCGGGTTTTTGCCGCCAAGGGCAACCTGCTGCGCGAGGCTGACCGTCTGGAAGACGCCAAAGCCGCCTATACCCGCGCGCTGGCGCTTTATGATGATGCAGCCCCCGCCAAATGGATCGTTTTCTATACGCGCGGCATCGCCAATCACCAGCTTGACCTTTGGCCCGAGGCCGAGGCCGATTTCCGTGCCGCGCTGGCCTTGCAGCCTGATAATCCACAGATCCTGAATTACCTGGGCTATTCGCTGGTCGAACGCGGCGAAAAGCTGGACGAGGCGTTGGCGATGATCGAAACCGCCGTTGCGGCCTTGCCTGATAACGGGGCGATTGTCGATTCGCTGGGCTGGGTGCTGTTCCAGCTGGGCGATTTTCAGCAAGCGGTTGAAATCCTTGAACGCGCCGCGACGCTGGAACCTGTCGATCCTGTGATCAATGACCATCTGGGCGATGCCTATTGGGCCGTGGGCCGCACCATAGAGGCGCGGTTTCAATGGCAGCGCGCCTTGTCCTTCAACCCTGCCGAGGCTGATGCGCAGCGCATCCGCGACAAGCTGAGCAGCGGTCTTGATCTTGTGCTGATCGCCGAAGGCAAAGAGCCTCTCAGGCTGGCCCGTGGCAACGATTAAGGCCACAGCCCCCGCCAAGGTCAACCTGACCTTGCATGTGACCGGCCGCCGCGATGACGGCTATCACCTGCTGGATTCGCTGGTGGTCTTTGCCGGGGTCTGCGACCAGCTGAGCGCCACCAGCTCGCCTGATATGCGGCTCAGCGTCACGGGTCCGTTTTCGCCCGGCGTGCCGAATGATGACAGCAACCTGATGATGCGGGCAGCCATCGCGCTGCAACGGGTGCGCGGGGTCGAGCTCGGCGCTGCGCTGACCTTGGAAAAACATCTGCCCCATGCGGCGGGCATCGGCAGCGGGTCGTCGGATGCGGCGCTGACCCTTGCGATGCTGGCAGAGCTTTGGGGCGTGCCGCCTTTGCCCGCCGATGCCCCCGAGGTGGTCGCCTTGGGTGCCGATGTGCCGGTCTGTCTGCAAGCCCCGGCACCGACGCGCATGACCGGTATCGGTGACAGGCTGTCCGATGTGCCGCCTCTGCCTGATTGCGCATTGGTGCTGGTGCGCCCGCCTGTCGATGTGCCGACGGCGGCGGTGTTTCAGGCGCTGACCAGCCGCGATGGCAGCGGCATGGATGCTTTGCCGCAGGGGCTGGATTACGACGGTTTCGCGCGATGGCTGGCCGCACAGCGCAACGATCTGCAAGCCCCCGCCGAAAGCATCGCACCCGCAATCACCCAAGCGATTGCCGCATTGCGCGCGCTGCCCGTTGTCAGCTATGCGGGCATGTCGGGGTCGGGGGCCACATGTTACGGCTTGGTCAAGGATATGGCGACCGCGCGTCAGGTCGCGCGCCGGATGCAGATTGCGCATATGAATTGGTGGGTTGCCCCTGCGGCGGTGCTTCAACCGGCCTGATCGCGGCGCATCAGGGTGATGAATGTCTCGCCATAGCGGCGCTGATCGACGACAGAGAATCCTTCGGGGGCGACTTGGCCGCGCCCTTCTTCCCAGACGATCAGCGCTTCTGGCGCGATCCAGCCTTGGCGCAATGCGGCATCCAGCGCGGCATGTCCCAGCGCCAGACCATAAGGCGGATCAAGAAACACCAGATTGCAGGGCTGGCCTGCGGGGATCGCCACGACGCTGGTCGGGATCAGGCGGGTGTCCCGTTCGCGCCGCAGCTTGGCGATATTCGCGCGGATCAGCAGCTGCGCCGCGCGCCCGTTATCGACAAAGGTCGCATGAACAGCGCCGCGCGACAACGCCTCTAGCCCCAGCGCACCCGTGCCTGCGAACAGGTCCAGCACCCGCGCCCCGCGCAGGATATCGCCGAACCGGCCGCCTTGCAGCACGTTGAACAGGCTTTCGCGCACCCGGTCGCTGGTCGGGCGCAGATGGGCGGCGTCATCCCCCGCGCCGACAGCGGCCAGCTGGGTGCCGCGATGGGTGCCTGCGATGATCCTCATGCGGCCAGCAGCGCCTTCATATCGGTGGCAGGGTTGGTGATCAGCGCGGGGTCGGGGCTGCGGCCCGCCTCGATCAGGCGCTTGCCGATCATGTAATTGCGCGGATCATTCATCGCATCCACCGCCAGCAGGTCCGCGCCGCGATAATACCAATGCGATTGCACGCCGGGCGCGTCGCCCTTGCGGATATGCACATCCGTATAGCCCGTATTCAGCCCCGCGATCTGCAGCTTGCAATCATATTGATCCGACCAGAACCAGGGTTTGGGCTGGTAGGGCAGGTCGCGGCCCATGATGTTCAGCGCCACGGCCTCGGCCTGATCAATGGCATTGCCGACGCTTTCCAGCCGGATGCGGTTGCCGTGAAACAGGCAGGATGCGCAATCGCCGGCGGCCCAGATATGCGGGTCGGATGTGCGGCCGTGGCTATCGGTCGTAATGCCGTTCTCGACATGCAGGCCCGCGCTATCGGCCAAGATGGTCGCAGGCGTGATCCCCGCACCGATAATGGCGAAATCCACGGCCAGTTCGGTGCCATCGGTCAGCCGCGCCCCCGTCACACGGCTATCGCCCAGCAGACGGCCCAGCCCCAGCCCTTCGCGGATCGTGACGCCATGCGATTGGTGCAAGGCGCGGAAATAATCCGAGGTTTGCGGCGCCGCCACCCGTTGCAGGATACGGTCAGCCATTTCCACCAGCGTCACGCGCAACCCGCGCTTGGCCGCGACCGCCGCCGCCTCTAGCCCGATATAGCCGCCGCCGACGATCAGCACCTGCCGCCCTGCGACCAGTTCAGGGGCCAAAGCATCGGCATCGGCCAGATCGCGCATCGCATAGACACCGTCGAGCATACCGCCAATCGCCGCAGGCAAGATGCGCGGATGCGCGCCCGTCGTCAGCACCAGATGATCATAGCCCAGCATTTCATCACCGGTCAGCGTGACGGTCTTTGCCGCTGGATCAACCGCCACGACGCGGGTGCCAAGCCGCAGGGTGATACCTTGGTCGGCGTAAAATTCGGCTGGCCGCAGATAGAGCCGTTCTTGCGCCATATCGCCCAGCAGATAGGCTTTGGACAGGGGCGGGCGCTGATAGGGCGGGACCGGTTCTGCGCCGATCAATGTGATGGCACCTGCGAACCCTTCGGCGCGCAATTTCGCGACCACAGATGCACCGGCCTGCCCCGCGCCTGCGACAACAACATGCGTCATGAAACTGTTCCCTTGGTGACACCACTTGTTTTGCCGCACTCTATATGGGAAGCAATCGGCGATACAACGCGAAGAGGGGGCGAAAGCCATGACAATCAAGACAGGCGATACACTACCGGATGCGACTTTGCTGGTGATGGGTGACAATGGACCAGAGCCGGTGGCTCTTGCCGATAAGATCAAAGGCCGCAAGGTCGTGATCTTCGGGCTGCCCGGCGCCTTTACCGGCACTTGTACCACGGCCCATGTGCCCAGCTTTATGGCGACCTATGACGATTTCATGGCCAAAGGCGTGGATGAGATCATCTGCATGTCGGTCAATGATCCTTTCGTGATGAAGGCCTGGGGCGAAAGCACCGGCGCGATGGAAACCGGCATCACCATGCTGGCGGATGCCGAAAGCGCCTTTACCACCGCCATCGGGATGGATTTCAGCGCAGGGCCTGTCGGTTTCGTGAACCGCTCGCGGCGCTATGCGATGCTGGTCGAGGATGGCGTGGTCAAGATCCTGAACGAAGAGGCAGGACCGGGTCAGTGCGAAATCTCGGCTGGTCAAACGCTGCTCGCGGAACTGGCATAACGACAAGGGCGGCCAAAGGGCCGCCCTTTTCATTCGGTGGTGTTGAGCACCCTGCGCGTCGGGAAGGGGATTTCCACACCGGCTGCGTCTAGCGCCTCTTTCACCTGCCGCTTCATATCGGCCTGATACTGAAAGAAATCGGCGCTGGAACACCAGACCCGCACCAGAAAATCGACCGAGAAATCGCCAAGGTTGTTGACCTGAATGAACGGTGCAGGCTCTGCCCAGGACCGTGGGTCCGACAGGATCGTCATGCGGATCGTCTCCTCGGCCAGTTTCAGGTCCGCGCCATAGCTGACGCCGAACACCCATTCCGCGCGGCGGCTGTCATAGACGGAATAATTGACGATCGTATTGCCCCAGACCTGGCTGTTGGGAATGATGATCTGCACATTGGCAATCGACGCGAGTTCGATGAAGTTGAGGTTGATTTCTTTCACCGTGCCCATCTGGCCGTTGACCTCGACGAAATCACCCAGTTTCACGGGGCGGAAGAACACGATCATCACACCCGCCGCGATATTGGACAATGTGCCTTGCAAGGCCAGACCGATGGCCAGACCGGCGGCACCGATGACCGCCACAAAAGATGTCGTCTGCACCCCGAAAGTGTTGAGAACGAACAGAAACGCAAAGCCGATGATCACATAGCGGACGATATTGCCCAGAAAGCTGAACAAAGTCGCGTCCAGATGCCGGTTCATCTGCCCCACGCGGATCAGCCGCCCGCGCAGCCAGCCGCCAATGATAAACCCCGTGATCAGGATCAGGATCGCCGCAAGGACACTGCCAAAGATCGAAACCATGAATTCGAGCGTCAGCAGATCGGCCAATGTGCGCCCGTTGATAATCTCTGTCGTCAGCAAATTGTCCAAGTCAGCCCCCGGCGAGCGCGTCCATTTTCGCACCCAGTTTGGTGTCCAGCGCCGACAATCCGCCCGCGTCATGGGTCGTCAATGTCACCTCGACGGTTTTATAGACATTCGACCATTCGGGGTGGTGATTCCATTTTTCGGCCCAAAGGGCAACCTTTGTCATGAAACCAAAGGCGTCGATAAAGTTGCGAAAGACGAATTGCTTATGGATCGCGTCGCGCCCTTCGACCAATTGCCAGCCATTGGCCAGAAGGGGGGCAAGGTCGCTGTCGCGTTCGGTTTGGGTCAATGCGTCGGTCATTGGTGTTCCTCCCTGTCTGATTTGCGGAACGGACCATAGCTGGTCAGCACCTCGATTTCGTGATCCACCGCGTCGCGTTCGGCCAGCAGATAGCGGCCCACCGCATCGCGAAAACCGGCATCCGCGAACCAATGCAGCGAATGCACCGGGACCGGCAGATAGCCGCGCGCCAGCTTGTGTTCGCCCTGCGCGCCCGCCTCGACCCGCGCCATGCCATGGGCGATGGCAAAGTCGATGGCCTGATAATAGCATAATTCGAAATGCAGGCAGGCATGGTGTTCGGTGCAGCCCCAATAGCGGCCATATAACGTGTCGCGCCCGATAAAGTTTAGCGCGCCCGCGACAGGCACGCCATCACGGATCGCCAGCACCATCAGCATATCATCGCGCAAAGTCTGATGCGCGAAGTGAAAGAAATTCCGCGTCAGATACGGCGTGCCCCATTTGCGGTTGCCGGTGTCCTGATAGAATTGCCAGAACGCATCCCAATGTTCCGGCTGGATCTGGTCGCCGGTCAGCGCCAGGATCTGCCCGCCGAAGCCCTGCGCGGTCTCGCGTTCCTTGCGGATATTCTTGCGCTTGCGGCTGGACAGGCTGGCAAGGAAATCGTCAAACCCGCCATAGCCGTCGTTGACCCAGTGAAACTGCTGCCCGATGCGGGGTTGCAGGCCCATTTCGGCCCCTGCCAGCGCCTCGGCCTCGGTGCAGAAGGTCGCGTGCAAGGATGACAGGTTGTTGTCGGCGGCGATCTGGACAGCACCCTGGACCAAGGCGGCCATGCCCACGGCCTCATGCCCCGGACGGGTCAGGAACCGCCGCCCCGTGGCGGGCGTGAACGGCACCGCGATCTGGAGCTTCGGATAATACCGCCCGCCTGCGTTTTCATAGGCATGCGCCCAATTGTGATCAAAGATATATTCGCCCTGGCTATGCCCCTTGGCATAAAGCGGGGCCACCGCGATGATCTGGCCGTTTTGCTGCGCGCTTAAGTAGCGCGGCTGCCAGCCGGTGCCCGCCCCAACAGAATAGCTGTCCTCTAGCGCCTTGAGAAAACGATGCGTTGTGAACGGGTCGATGGGGCGGCCATCGGCGGCCTCGGGGCAGGCGCAGGCATCCCAATCGGCGGGGGTGATGCCGTTGATACTGGCATGGGTGGTGATTTCGATCGCTGATCCGTCCATCTGCTTTAACTGGCTGGCGCGCGGCGCGCGTCAAGCATGATAGCCCTCGAAGGTCACATTATCCGCGATCAACCGTGCCTTTGCCTCATCTTGCGGCGAACGGATGGTCCAGCACAGGATCGGCGCGGCTGTCGCCTTGATCTCGGCCACGCGGGGGCGGGGCAGATCTTTGGCCTCGTGGCTGATGAAACAGGCACCCACACGGTCGTAATCGGGAATGGCGCGCAGATGGTCGCGCACCGCAGCGGGCAGATCGGGCCAGAACACCGGATCATAGGCGGATGTGACCAGCCCGCGCGGAATGGCGGGGGCGAGGGTCCGGCAGGCGGCGATGCTATGCGGGTTGAAGGACATCAGCGCGACATCGCCTTTGTAATCGGCCAGCGCCGCGCAGGTCGCGCGTTCAAGCGCGCCGACATCCGGCCCCATCTGGCCGTCTTGATCCTTGATCTCGATCAGCAGGGGCACTTGGCCTGCGACCAGCGCCAGCACATCCTTTAGCGCGGGGATCGTGCCGGTGTCGTCTTTCAGCGGGGTCTGTTCCAGTTGCGCACGGCTGCATGCGCGCAGCGGTCCGCTTTGCGCAGTCAGCCGGTCCAGATTGTCATCGTGAAACACCATCGCATGGCCATCGCTGGACAATTGCACGTCGATTTCTATCCCGTAACCGGCGGCAATCGCGGCCTTGATCGCGGCGATGGAATTTTCGACCCGCCCCGCCTTGCGGTCATGCAAGGCGCGATGCGCGATGGGGCGGGCAAGAAAGGCGGCAGGCAGGGTCATGCGATCTCGAAGATGCCTTCGATTTCAACGGCGACGCCAAAGGGCAGGCTGGCGGCACTGACGGCAGAGCGCGCATGGTGGCCCTTGTCACCAAGGGCGGAAACCATGAAATCAGAGGCACCGTTGATCACCTTGGGTTGGTCGCCAAAATCGGAGGTGGAATTGACGAAACCCACCAGTTTGACCACCCGCACCAGCCGGTCGATATCACCGCCGCAAGCGGCCTTGAGCTGCGCCAGCAGGCTGATCGCACAGGCGCGCGCGGCGGCGGCACCTGCGTCAGCATCCATGTCGACGCCCAGCTTGCCCTTGATCATGCCATCCGCATTGGCCGAAATTTGCCCCGAGACATGCACCAGATTGCCTGTTTGCACGAAGGGGACATAATTCGCCGCGGGGGCAGGGGCGTCGGGCAGGGTCACGCCCAGTTCGGCCAGACGGGTTTCGATCACGCTCATATCAGTCTCCTTGGCTGTTTGGCCGGACGCTAGCGGGCAATGCGGCGGCGCGCAATCAGCTGTCGCGAAACGCGCGGGCGAAATAATCCGCCAGCGGCTTGATCAGGTAATCCATCGGGCTGCGGTCACCGGTGCGCAAAAAAGCCTCGACCGGCATGCCTGGCAGCAGGGCCAGATCGGCGGGCAGTCGCTGCAATTCGCCGTCGTTCAGCTGCACTTCGGCGCGGTAAAAAGACTGGCCCGTCGCCTGATCCTGAAACGCATCCGCCGATAACAGCGTCACCCGCCCGGCCAGTTCCGGCGTGCGCCGCTGGTCAAAGGCGGAAAACCGCAAGGTCACGTCCTGCCCGACAAAGACCTGATCAATATCCGTGGTCTGCACCTGTGCTGCGATCACAAGGGGGCGGTCTTGGGGGATCAGGAACAACACCGGATCGGCGGGGCGGATGACAGAGCGGGGCGCAAAGACCTGCATGCCATAGACGATCCCCGCGACCGGCGCGCGGATGTCGCGCTGGTCGCGCTGGCGCAGCAGCATCTGGCGGCGTTCGGCCAGTTCCAGCTGGCTGAATTGCAGATCGCGCAGGCGGGTGATCGCCTCTTCCCGGCGAAAGGACGACAGGCCGAGGATCTGGATCTCGATCTCGGTCATGCGTTCGGCGGCCTGCGCGGCCTGCGCTGTCAATTCACCAAGGCGGCCCAGAAGGCTCGCCGCTTCGCGTTGCAGGGCCAGCACGCGGCTGGCCTGTGAAAGGCCGCGATCCAGCAGGCTTTGCTGGTCGGCCAATTCGCGCGCGATCAGGCGCTGTTGGGTTTGCAGCGCGGTTTGCTGCGCGGTGATGCCGGTGATCTGGCTGGCGATCTGGGCGCGTTGCTGGGTCAGCTGATGGGTGGATTGCAGGCTGGTTTCCAGCCGCGCCGCGAATAGCCGTTCCTGCCCCTGCATCAATTCGGCGGCCGCAGGGGTGCCTGCGTCGCGCAGGACCGGGTCAAAGACCAGCGCGCTTGCATCATCGCGTTCCGCCGTCAGCCGCGCGCGGCGGGCAAGGATTTCGAAATATTGCCCTTCGACGATTGCCAGTTCCGATTGCAGGTCGGTCGGGTCCAGCCGGATCAGCAGGTCGCCCCTGGCCACGCTGTCGCCTTCGGCCACAAGGATATCGGCGACCACCCCGCCAAACGGGTGCTGCACGATCTGGCGGTTGCGATCCACCTCGATCTGGCCGCTGGTGATGACCGCGCCATTGATCTGCGCCAGCACCGACCATGTGCCGAGCCCACCCACCAGCACGGCCAGCGCGGCGGTGCCGATGATCATATAGCGCCGGACCGGCCAATGCGTATTCATGATACGCCCCCGGATTGGGCTGTAGCGCGGGTGATCTGCGCGTGGTTCTGGACCATATCGGCCAGCACTTTGTCCTTGGGGCCAAAGGCGCGGCGCATCCCGCCATCGATCACCAGCAACAGGTCGCATTCCTGAATGGCCGCAGGCCGGTGCGCCATGATGAACACGATCCCGCCTGCCGCCTTGAAGGCGCGGATCGCGGCGTTCAGCGCCAGTGATCCGTCATTGTCGAGGTTGGAATTGGGTTCATCCAGCACCAGCACCACCGGATTGCCATAAAGCGCGCGGGCCAACCCGATCCGCTGGATCTGTCCGCCGGACAAGCGGCCCGAGGTAGCACTCACGCGGGTGTCATAGCCGTCAGGCAAGGTCAGGATCATGTCATGCGCGGCTGCCTTTTGCGCGGCCAGCACCACGGCGGCGTCATCGGGCAACATCGCCATGCGGGCGATATTGTCCTTGATCGTGCCGTCAAACAATTGCACCCGCTGCGGCAGATAGCCGATATGCTGGCCCAGCACGTCCGGGTCATATTGATCCAGCGCCGCGCCATCCAGCCTGATCTGCCCGCCCGCTGGTTGCCAGACGCCGGTCAGCGCGCGCGCCAGCGTGGATTTGCCCGCGCCGGATGTGCCGATGACCCCCACGGCCTGCCCTGCGCCCAGATCGAAACTGACCATGCGCAGGGCGGCGACACTTTCTCCCGGCGGGATGATTGTGATCTGTTCGGCACGCAGCCTTGCCTTGGGCTTTGGCAGGCGGGTGCGCGCGGCCTCTGGCGTGACCTGCCCCAGCAGCACCGCCAGATTGCCCCAGCCTTCGCGCCCGCGCTGGAATATGGCCCATTGGCCCACGATCATCTCGACCGGGGCGAGCGCGCGGCCCAGCAGGATCGAGCCCGCGATCATCGCGCCGGGCGACAATTGACCCAGCAGCACCAGATAGGCGCCAAGCCCCAGCATGGCCGATTGCAGGAACAGCCGGAACGTCTTGGTCAGCGCGGTATAGCTGCCGGCGGCATCCGACGCGCCGATACTGGCATCAAGTGCTGCATTGCGCGCCAGCTGCCAGCGATCAAAGGCAGCACCGCGCATGCCCAGCGCATGGACCATCTCGCTTTCTTGCCGGATCTGGTTGCCCATCTGATCAGAGGTAAAACTGGCCGCATTGGCCTGCGCCAAGGGCGCGCGGGTGCTGATCTGGTTCAGCACGGCGACGACGACCAGCACCAGCGCGCCGCAAATTGCCAGCAGCCCCATCAGCGGATGGAAAATGAAGATGCCAAAGAAAAAGAGCGGCGCCCAAGGCAGATCAAACAGCGCCATCAGCGCGGGCGAGGTGATCAGCCGCTGCACCGATTCCAGATCGCGCAGGCCGGTCGCCGCCGCGCGCGGGGCGCGGTGCTGGGTCGTGGCCGCCATCACCGCCGCAAAGACCCGCCGGTCCAGCCGCGCCTGAAACCGCGCGCCGACCCGCGCCATCACACGTCCCCGGACGTAATCGAGGAGGCCCATCACCCCATAGAGAAACGCCACCAGCACCGTCAGCGCGACCAGCGTTTCCACGGACCGCGCGTGCAAGACGCGGTCATAGACGTTGAGCATGTAAAGCGGGCCGGTCAGCATCAGCAGGTTGACGAAAAAGCTGAAGATACCGACGACCCAATAAAGCAGCCGGCTGTCGCGCCATGCGCCGCGCAATTCCGCCTGTCCTGCTGCCGTCGCCGCCTGTGTCATCTTGCCCCTTGCCCGCTGATCCGGCGATGCCTGTCTGTGGCCCGGATCAAAGCATGGATGGGTTAACAAGCTTGCCAATACGGGGCGGGCAGGCAATGCGATAACATCCGCTTGTGGCGCAACTTGATCTTGTTGATTACGCGCCCGATTTGCCGCATGAATGGAAGATGAACCGATTTTTGCGCCAATCCGCCGTTCTGATCGGCCTTGTCCCTGCCATGGCGGCGGCGGCACCCTATGATGGCATTTACCGGCAGACCGCCGATGCCGATTGCGCGGTGATCGGCGGCGATGGAACCTCGGTGCGGATCGCCGAAGGGGTGTTTTACGGGGTCGAAACGCAGTGCCAGATGACCCGCCCGGTGGATGTCAACGGCATGGATGCCACGCTTTACACGATGGAATGTGCAGCGGATGGCCAGCAATGGTCCGAGCGGGCGATGATGATGCGCACCGCCGATGGCGCCGGGCTCTATATGGTCTGGAACGGCTATGTTTTTGTTTACGGGCTTTGCCCGGATGTGGCACCCTAGCGCTGGTCTCAGTTCGCCGCGGCCCCTTGGACCAGCAGATCCAGCAGATTGACGATGTCGTCATCCACGACTTCACCGCCTTGGCTGTCCAGAATGCCCGTGGGGGCTGCTGTCTGTGGCACCATCATGGGCAGCGGTATGGGCGTCTGGCCTTCCAGCACACGGACCATGGTTTCGCGCCAGATATCGGCGGGCAGGCCGCCACCCGTCACACCGCGCAACGGCGTGTTGTTGTCATAGCCCATCCAGACCCCGGTGACATAATCGCCGGTAAAGCCGATGAACCATGCATCGCGCGATGAATTCGTGGTACCGGTCTTGCCCGCGATTTCCCAGCCCGCGATGCGGGCGCGCCGTCCGGTGCCTTCTTCGACGACGCGGGTCATCATCCAGGTCAATTGGCGCGCGGCCTCTGCGCTGATGATCCGCTTGCCGATGCCGGCGCCTTGGGAATCCATCAAGACCTCTGAATCGCCCAGAATCCGCAGATCGAGCAAGCCGTAAGGCGTTACCTGTGACCCGCCGTTCAGGATGCCCGCATAGGCCCCGGTGATGTTCAGCAGCGTGCTTTCCGAAACACCCAGCGCCAATGCCGGCCCTTCGGCCAGTTCGCCTTGCAAGCCGAACCCATTGGCGACATTGCGGACATATTCGCGGCCGACATCCTCGGACAGCAGGATGGCAGGCAGGTTGCGGCTTTCGGCCAGCGCCTGGGTCAGGGTCACCGGCCCTTTGAATTCGCGGTCATAATTCTCGGGACACCATTCGCGCGATCCGCGGATCGACCAGCATTGCGGCGCATCATTGACCATCGCATAGGGCGACACGCCCAGATCGAGCGCTGCGGCATAGATGAAAGGCTTGAAGGCCGAACCGGTCTGGCGCAAGGCCTGTGTGGCGCGGTTGAACGCACCCGTGGCGCGCAAATTACGCCCGCCGACCATGGCGCGCACGGCCCCGTCGGCGGACATGACCACGATCGCGGCCTGCGCCTCGGACCCTTCGGCGACCTGATTTTCGAACACCGATACCAAGGCCTCTTCGGCGGCGCGCTGGATGCGTTGGTCAAGCGTGGTGCGGATGATCACGTCTTCGGTGGTGTTGCGGGTAAAGAATTCCGGCCCGCTTTCCATGACCCAATCGGCAAAGAACCCGCCCGACCGGGCCTCGGCGGCGCGTGACAGCCTTGCGGGGTTGGCAAGCGCCTCGCTTGCCTGCGCGGCGGTCAGATAGTCCTGATCGGCCATCAACCCGATCACGACAGCGGCCCGTTCGCGGGAGCGTTCGATATTCGCCGTGGGGGCCAGGGTAGACGGCGCCTTGAGCAGCCCCGCCAGCATTGCGGCCTGGGCTGGGTTCACCTCGGCGGCCGAGATCCCGAAATAGCGCTGTGCGGCCGCCTCGAACCCGCGACTGCCCGCGCCCAAATAGGCACGGTTGAGGTAAAGTGTCAGGATCTCTTCCTTGGTATAGGCGATTTCCATGCCGATGGCGTAAAATGCCTCGCGGATCTTGCGGGCCAGCGTCGTGCGGCGGCAATCCGCTTCATAGGCGGCCTCTGATTCCCAAGCGTTGGGATCATAGGGCACGCCAAGGCAAAGCAGTTTTGCTGTCTGTTGGGTTATCGTGGACCCGCCGTTGCCGGACAAAGGGCCGCGCCCTTCATTCATGTTAATGCGAATGGCAGAGGCGATGCCGCGCGGCGACAGGCCGAAATGGCGATAAAAGCGCCGGTCCTCGGTGGCGACGACGGCATCATGCAGATGCGGGGATATGTTGCGCGCCGTGACCATGCCGCCGAACTGGTCGCCGCGCCAGGCAAAGACCTCTCCGGTCAGATCGGCCATGGTGACCGATCCGCGCGCGCGCTGGTCGATCAGGGTTTGGATCGGGGGCATTTGCTGGGCAAAATACATCGACACCGCCGCGACGATCAGCGCGGCAACAAGCCCGCTGCGCCAGGTGATCGCCCAGATGATCCGCAGCAAAAGACGAAACGGCCAGAGCAGCCATCCCAGCAATGTGGTCGGACGCGCGCGGCGGGCTGGCTTGCGGCTGCGCGGCTTGCGCGGGGGCGGCGGTGTTTTGGCAGCTTTCTTGGCAGCCGGTTTTTTCGGGCTGGCCTTGTCGGGATAGCGTTTGTCGGCCACCAGCGGTGTCCGTCTTTTGCCGTTGCTGCTCATGATCCGCCCGAATGTATCTGCGCCTGTTTTGCGATATCTTAAACGGATGGAAAGGAATTGTAGAGATGCGATGAGTCGCGCTCTCCTCTTTTTGCTTTGCTTATTAATTGGGCAAAGCGATTAAATTGTGCAATATTTGTGCAAACTCACCCGATCTGAACCCGTCCGCACATAGGCAAATCCTTGCCGATGCTGCACTGCCGCGTTCTTTGGTGCGTGCAAGCGGACGCCGGGCTGGGCGTTGCCGCAATCCATTGCGAGGGGAAGAACGTGAAACTCATCATTGCAACAATCAAGCCGTTCAAGCTGGAGGAGGTCCGCGAAGCGCTGACCACCATCGGCGTGCGCGGCATGATGGTGTCAGAAATCAAGGGGTTCGGATCGCAGTCGGGCCATACAGAAATCTATCGCGGCGCGGAATATGCCGTGAATTTTGTGCCCAAGGTGAAGCTCGAGATCGTCGTGCCTGACAGCATGGCTGATCAGGTCGTCTCTACCATCACCACCACCGCCAAGACCGACAAGATCGGCGACGGCAAGGTTTTCGTGCTCGACGTGCAAAGCGCAGTGCGCGTGCGCACCGGCGAGACCAATGATGACGCGCTGTAAACGCGGCGCAACGAGGAACAAATCCATGAATATGAAAAAACTAATTATGCTTGGGGCGGGGCTTGCGCTGCTTCCCATGGCGGGCTTCGCGCAAGAGGCGGAAGTGGCACCCACCTTCGACGAAATCGGCCCCTATATCATGACCACCCTGCTGTTCCTTGTGGGCGGCTTTCTGGTGTTCTGGATGGCGGCTGGCTTTACCATGCTCGAGGCTGGTCTGGTCCGGTCCAAGAACGTCACCACGCAGCTGACCAAGAATATCGCGTTGTTTTCCATCGCGGGCATCATGTATTGGCTGGTCGGCTTTAACCTGATGTATCCGGGCGATTTCAACGGCTATGTCGGCGGGTTCTTCAACATCACGGTGCTAGAGGCTGTGGGCCTTGGCGCGGATGAGGCATCGCTTGATTACGCCTCTGTTGCGTCGGACTTCTTCTTTCAGTTGATGTTCGTTGCTGCCACGGCATCCATCGTGTCGGGTGCGCTGGCCGAGCGGATCAAACTGTGGCCGTTTCTTGCCTTTGTCGTCGTGCTGACGGGCTTCATGTATCCGATCTCGGGGTCCTGGCAGTGGGGCGGCGGCTGGCTGTCTGAGATGGGCTTCTCTGACTTTGCTGGTTCGACTGTTGTGCATTCGGTCGGTGGCTGGGCTGCTTTGGCTGGTGCCATCGTGCTGGGTCCGCGTCTGGGCAAATACAAGGATGGCCGCGTCAACCCGATGCCCGGTTCCAACCTTGCGCTGGCCACATTGGGGACGTTCATCCTGTGGCTGGGCTGGTTCGGTTTCAACGGCGGTTCGCAGCTGGCTGCGGGCACCGTGGGTGACATCACCGATGTCGGCCGGATCTTTGCGAATACCAACATGGCGGCGTCTGCCGGTGCGGTGACCGCGCTGATCCTGACGCAGATCCTGTACAAGAAGGTCGATCTGACCATGGTGCTGAACGGCGCGCTGGCCGGTCTGGTCGCCATCACTGCGGAACCGCTCTATCCGACGCTGTTTGGCGCGCTCTGGATCGGTGCTGTCGGTGGTGTGATCGTGGTCTTCGCCGTGCCGCTGCTGGACAAGCTGAAGATCGACGATGTCGTCGGTGCGATCCCTGTCCACCTGTTCGCCGGTATCTGGGGCACCATTGCTGTTGTCTTCTACAATGACGGCACCAGCCTGATGACACAGCTGACCGGTATCGTGGCCTACGGTGTGTTCACCTTCTTCGTGTCCCTCGTCGTGTGGTATATCTTCAAGATGACCATGGGGATCCGCGTCAGCCAGGAATCGGAAGTGACCGGTCTGGACCTGAGCGAGCTGGGTATGGAAGCCTATCCAGAGTTTTCCAAAGGCTGATCCAGCCTTGCAAAATCAACGAAAGCCCGGGCGTTCGCGTCCGGGCTTTTGCGTTGCGCGGGTGATTTTAATCCGGGTGATGTGGATGGTGGCTTTTACGGTAGAATCGGCCTATGGCGCAGAAAGCTTCGAATAAATTGTCATCAGGCAATGATTTTGCAAAGAATATCCGGCCTTTTCCGCGATAGACTGTCCATGTCCTTAACCGATTGACCGGAGCTTGCGATGATCCAGACCCCCTATCTTTTGTTTCTTGGCGATGCGCCGGACCAGCTGGCCGCGAAAGTGGCGCAGGGGATCAAGGATTGGCGTCCGCAGAATGCCGTGGGCCAATACCGGATGCCCGGCTGCGGGGCCGATGTCGGCATGGCGGATATGACGCTGCAAGAGGCGCGGGCCGCCGGCGCCAAGACGCTGGTCATCGGCGTGGCCAATCGGGGCGGCGTGATCTCTGCCGCGTGGAAAGAGGTGCTGTTGCAGGCGCTGGCGCTGGGGTTCGATCTGGCCTCGGGCCTGCATAACCTGCTGCGCGACGAGCCTGATCTGGTCGCCGCCGCCGAAGAGCATGGCCGGAGCCTGTTTGACGTGCGTGTGCCATCGGTGGCCTATCCGATCGCCAATGGTGTGAAACGGACGGGCAAGCGCTGTCTGGCCGTCGGCACCGATTGTTCGGTGGGCAAGATGTATACCGGCCTTGCCATGGATATCGAGATGCAAAAGCGCGGCATGAAATCCACCTTCCGCCCCACCGGCCAGACCGGTATCCTGATCACCGGCGGCGGCGTGCCGCTGGATGCGGTGGTCGCGGATTTCATGGCGGGGGCCGTGGAATATCTGACCCCCGACAACGACCCCGATCATTGGGATCATATCGAAGGGCAGGGCAGCCTGTTCCATGTGTCCTATTCCGGTGTGACCATGGCGCTGATCCATGGCGGCCAGCCCGATGCGCTGGTGCTGGCGCATGAACCGACGCGCAAACATATGCGCGGCTTGCCCGGCTATGCGCTGCCCAAGCTGGAAGCTTTGCGCGACATGGTGCTGCCGATCGCCCGCATCGCCAACCCGGCCTGTCAGATCGTCGGCATCTCGGTCAACACGCAGCATCTGTCCGAGGTTGATGCCTTGGCCTATCTGGCCGAGGTCGAAGGGCGGATGGGCTTGCCCACGGTCGATACGTTCCGGCAAGGGGCAGCGCGGCTGGTTGATGCGCTGGAGGCGATCTGATGTCGGATTTCTGGCGAAACCCGATGCCTCCGGCGGGGATATTTGGGCTCGTAAGATGATGAAGGTTGCAGTTTCATCTGATGTGTTCCGGCTGGCGCAGGTGTTCACCATCAGCCGCGGGTCGCGGACCGAGGCCAAGGTGCTGACCGTGACGGTGGCGGATGGCGGGATTGTCGGGCGCGGCGAATGTGTGCCCTATGCGCGCTATGGCGAGACTTTGGAAAGTGTCGCCGCGCAGATTGCGGGGTTTGCGGGGGCTTGGCCTGATCTTCAGGATGCTTTGCCCGCAGGGGCCGCGCGCAATGCGCTGGATTGTGCATTCTGGGATCATGCGGCGAAAAAGGCAGGCAAGCGCGTCTGGGACCTGCTGGGTCTGCCCGTGCCGCGCCCCGAGATCACCGCCTATACGCTGTCGCTGGACAGGCCCGCCGCGATGCAGGCACAGGCGGCGCAGAATGCGCATCGCCCATTGTTGAAGATCAAGCTTGGCACGCCGGATGATATGGCCCGGCTGGAGGCCGTGCGCCGTGGCGCGCCCACCGCGCGCATCATCGTGGATGCCAATGAAGGCTGGACCGCCGAGGTTT
This sequence comes from Yoonia vestfoldensis, assembly GCF_002158905.1. Classification (NCBI taxonomy): domain Bacteria; kingdom Pseudomonadati; phylum Pseudomonadota; class Alphaproteobacteria; order Rhodobacterales; family Paracoccaceae; genus Yoonia; species Yoonia vestfoldensis. Next base: position 2,897,197 of record NZ_CP021431.1, on the reverse strand, counting down.
ACGCCGATCTGGCCCCGCATCTGATCCGCCTTGGCGTGCAGATGGTCGAGCAGCCCTTGCCTGCGGGGGCGGATGACATGCTGGCGGAAATCGCGCGGCCTTTGCCGGTTTGCGCGGATGAAAGCTGCCATGACCGTGCCAGCCTGCCCGCCCTGCGCGGCAAATATGACATGGTCAATATCAAGCTGGATAAAACCGGCGGGCTGACCGAGGCGCTGGCGCTGAAGGCGCAGGCGCAGGCCGAAGGATATGGGATCATGGTGGGCTGCATGGTCGGATCGTCGCTGGCCATGGCCCCTGCGACGATACTGGCGCAGGGCGTGGCCTTTACGGACCTTGACGGGCCGCTGTTATTGGCCGAAGACCGGGATGCAGCTTTGCATTTTGACGACAGCGGCGTGCATCCGCCCGCTGCCGAGCTTTGGGGATGAATATGCGCATAGTCTATGTCAACGGCACCTATCTGCCTGAAAACGAAGCCATGATTTCGATCTTTGACCGTGGCTTTCTGATGGCCGATGGCGTTTATGAGGTGACATCTGTGCTGGACGGCAAGCTGATCGATTTCGCCGGTCATGCCAAACGGCTGGAACGGTCCTTGAATGAGCTCGACATGCCGCGCCCGGCATGTCTGCCCGACCTGTTGGAGATCCACCGCGAATTGGTGCGCCTGAACGGGATCGAAGAAGGCATGATCTATCTGCAGATCACCCGTGGCGCGCCCGGTGACCGCGATTTCGTCTTTCCGGACCCTGAAACCTGCATGCCGACCGTGGTGCTGTTCACCCAGAACAAGCCGGGCCTTGCCAATAGCCCTGTCGCCAAGACCGGGATCAAGGTGATTTCGGTTGCCGACCAGCGCTGGGCGCGACGGGATATCAAGACGGTGCAGCTGCTCTACCCATCGATGGGCAAGATGATGGCCAAGGCCGCCGGTGTCGATGACGCCTGGATGGTCGAGGATGGGATGGTGACCGAAGGCACATCCAACAACGCCTATATCGTCAAGGGCAATACGATCATCACCCGCCATCTGGGCAATGAAATCCTGCATGGGATCACCCGCGCCGCCGTGCTGCGTTTCGCGCGCGAAGCGCAGATGCATGTTGAAGAGCGCAGTTTTTCCATCGCAGAGGCGCAGGCGGCGGATGAGGCGTTCATCACCTCGGCCAGCGCATTCGTCATGCCGGTGGTGGAAATCGACGGTGCTGCCGTGGGCGCAGGCACGCCCGGGCCTGTCGCGGCACGGCTGCGCGAGATTTACCTCGATGAAAGCCGCAAGGTCGCGGTTTAAAGCGTTTCGGGGTTATCAGACAACTTTGATTGCTTTTCGCGTTCGAGCGAAGCGAGAGGCAACGAAAAGCAGTCTCTGCTTTGCCCGAAATGCTAATCCGCCTTGTCGTAGAACGGTGTCATCTGGGCCACGATGACGCTGTTTTCATCCAGTGCGCGCTGCATCAATGCGCGTTCCTCATCGGGGATATCGTGCCCTTCGGCCAGCCGTTCGTCCAGCGTGCCATAGCCTGACACATCCAGCGGTGCCAGATCGGCCTGTTTCAGGATCGCCACGGTTTCGCGCACCGCCTCGGCCTCGTCCACGCCCGAGGCATAGCACATCAGCGCCGCACCCGTCGCCCCGTCGGGCAGGCCGTCACCGGTGCTGCGCCCAACCTCGACCAGCAGGGTGAACACCTTTTGGCGGCTTTCCTTCTTGGTCATTTGCTGTCTTCCTCGATCCAGCGGGATTTGACGGCCCAGAGCGTCGATATCACGACGATGATGTGAAAGGGCAGGTAGATGGTACACAACAGGACCATGATCGTCCCGACAAGTGGCAACCCGGCAATATAGACCGCCGTCAGGATCGGCTGCCAAACCAGCGCAAGCAGCAGCGCGATCATCGCGATATCAACCACCACCGGCGCCCAGGCCGCGCGGAACGAGGGCATGTTGCCCGTCGCGATCCGCCTGCGCGCAAGGATCCGGCTAAGGATCATGTCAGTCGCGCAGCAATTCGTTGATGCCGGTCTTGGACCGTGTCTTTTCATCGACGCGTTTGACGATCACGGCACAGTAAAGGTTGATCCCGTTGGTGGATGGCATGGAGCCTGCCACGACCACCGAATAGGGGGGCACTTCGCCATACATCACCTCGCCGGTGGCGCGGTCGACGATTTTCGTGGATTGGCCGATGAAAACGCCCATGCCCAGCACGGACCCTTCGCGGATGATGCAGCCTTCGACGACCTCTGACCGGGCACCGATAAAGCAATTATCCTCGATGATTGTGGGCCCCGCCTGCATCGGTTCCAGCACGCCGCCGATGCCGACGCCGCCTGACAGATGTACGTTCTTGCCGATCTGCGCGCAGGACCCGACCGTGGCCCAGCCATCGACCATTGTGCCTTCATCGACATAGGCGCCAAGGTTCACGAAAGACGGCATCAGCACGACGCCTTTGCCGATAAACGCGGACCGGCGCACGATGGACCCGGGCACAGCGCGAAAACCGGCAGCGCGCCACTGGTTTTCGCCCCAGCCGTCAAATTTCGATGGCACCTTGTCCCACCATGTGCTGCCGCCATTGCCGCCGGAAATCGGTTCCATATCGTTCAGACGGAACGACAGCAGAACGGCTTTCTTGGCCCATTGGTTGACATGCCAGGCCCCGTCCGCCTGCTTTTCCGCAACGCGCAAGCTGCCGCTGTCCAGCGCGTTCAGCGTGGTTTCGATCGCGTCGCGGACGGCGCCTGTGGTGGCGGGGGTAATCGTGTCGCGCGCATCCCATGCGGCTTCGATGGCGGTTTCCAGGGCGGCGTTTGACATGGGTTTCTCCGGTTTTGCTGTGGCTCGCGGTTGCAAGGGGCTATAGACCGGAACTGCCCGAGGGCGCAATGCAAGGAAGACGCCATGAAAGACGACCGCCGCCATCCGTTTCGTGACAGCCAGCAGGACCGCGAGGCCGCGACCCATATCCCCGACACGCCGCAGACGCGTGCGCCGTCTTATGCGCTGGCCTTTGCCGACCAGGAATTCCTGCTGCGCGAGGAATTGCGCCCGGTGCGGTTGCAGCTTGAACTACTCAAACCCGAACTGATGATGAACGAGGCGGGGATCAATTCGACCGTCGTCCTGTTCGGCGGCGCGCGTATCCCTGAACCGGCGCAAAAGGACACAGCCAAGACCGCAACGCTGGCGGGCCTCTCGGCCTATTACGACGAGGCGCGCAAATTCGCGCGGCTGGTCACAGAGCGGTCCTTGCAGGCGGGCGGCACCGACAATGTCATCGTCACGGGCGGCGGGCCGGGTGTGATGGAGGCGGGCAATCGCGGTGCGCAGGATGCGGGCGGGCGGTCCATCGGGTTGAACATCGTGCTGCCGCATGAACAGGCACCCAATGCCTATGTGACGCCAGAGCTGTGTTTCAACTTTCACTATTTCGCCATCCGCAAGATGCATTTCCTGATGCGCGCGTCTGCAGTCTGCGTGTTTCCGGGCGGGTTTGGCACGCTGGACGAAACCTTCGAGGCGTTGACCCTGATCCAGACTGGCCGGATGGGCAATGTGCCATTCCTGCTGTTTGGCCGGGCGTTCTGGGAAAAGATCATCAATTGGGATGCCTTGGCCGAGGCGGGCACGATCTCTGCCGATGACCTTGATCTGTTCCGTTTTGTCGAAACCGCCGAAGAGGCGCTGGTGGCGATGGACAGCTGGGAAGGCACCGGCACCAAGCGCAGCGAAATCCCCGGCCGCTAAGATGCATCCCGCGATCATGGTCATGGGCGTCTCGGGCAGTGGCAAGTCCACAATCGGGGCCGGTCTGGCGAATTCTATCGGGGCGCGCTTTCTGGATGGCGATGATTATCATCCGCCGCAGAACCGGGCGCAGATGGCGGCAGGCCAGCCCTTGACCGATGCGATGCGCTGGCCCTGGCTGGATGCGCTGGGGCAGGCGGTGCAGGCAGCGCGCCAGGACGGGCCGGTGGTCTTTGCCTGTTCGGCGCTGCGCAAATCCTACCGCGACCATCTGCGCGCGGCGGTGCCCGGCCTGCGGATCGCCTATCTGGATGCGCCGCGTGACGTGGTGCTGGCGCGTCTGGCGCAGCGGCAGGGGCATTTCATGCCCGCCAGCCTGCTTGACAGCCAATATGCGACGCTGGAAACCCCGCAGAATCCGACGATTGCGGTGCGGATCGACCAGCCGGTTGCGGCGATCATCGCAGCGATCCAGCGGATTGTCTGAAACGCAGCCTTGGCTGCATCAGGACATCCGCAGGCTGTTGGTCTGACAGGATAATCGCCTGCCGCCGCCGGTTTCAGGCGGCGACAGGTTTATGCCCGCGATCGCGCGCCATTCTGGCACGGCGATGAAAATCATTGCGCAGGGCTTCGCAGATGATCCTTTGGATCTCGGCATCATTACGGCCAGCCAGATGTTGCAGGGCGTCCATGATTTCAGGTGGCAGGCCAAGGATGATATGCGTCATGCAGCCTTTTCACCATAAATTGGTAAAAAAACCCTTAGCGGCGCGCCAAAATCACAGCCCCGCCTCTTGCGCGATCTGGGCCTTGGATTTGCGCGCGCGTTCGGTTGCCGATTTCAGCTGGCCACAGGCGGCCATGATATCCTCGCCGCGCGGGGTGCGGATCGGCGAGGCATAGCCCGCCTTATAGATGATATCGGCAAAGGCGCGGATGCGGTTGTTCGATGACCGCCGATAGGGCGCGCCGGGCCATTCGTTGAACGGGATCAGGTTGATCTTGGCCGGAATGCCATCGATCAGCTTGATCAGACGGCGGGCATCGGCATCGCTGTCGTTCACACCGTCCAGCATGACATATTCAAATGTGATCCGCTCTGAATTGCTGACCTTGGGATAGCTGCGCAACGCGTCGAGCAAATCGGCGATGGGCCAGCGCTTGTTGATCGGGACCAGCTTGTCGCGGACCTCGTCGGTGGTGGCATGAAAGGAAATCGCCAATTGGCAGCCGATTTCCTGCGCCGTGCGCGCGATTTCCGGCACGACGCCGGATGTCGACAGGGTGATCCGGCGGCGCGACAGCTGAATGCCATCCGGGTCCATCGCGATCTTCATCGCATCTCGGACATTTTCGAAATTATACAAAGGCTCGCCCATGCCCATCAGCACGATATTGGACAAAAGCCGGGTTTCATCCTTGGGCGCGCCCTGTACCGGCCATTCGCCCAGATCGTCGCGCGCGACCATGACCTGCCCGATGATTTCGGCACTGGTCAGGTTGCGCACCAGTTTCTGGGTGCCGGTATGGCAGAACGAACAGGTCAGCGTGCAGCCCACCTGCGACGATATGCAAAGCGTGCCACGGTCGGTTTCGGGGATGTAGACCACCTCGACCTCATGGCCGCCCGCGATGCGCACCAGATATTTGCGGGTGCCGTCGCCGCTCAGCTGACGGGTCACGACCTCTGGCACGGCGACCACGAAATTGGCGGCCAGCATGGCACGGTAATCCTTGGCCAGATTGGTCATCAGGGCAAAATCGCGCACGCCCCAGTGATAGATCCATTGCCAGATCTGGCCCACGCGCATCTTCGCCTGCTTTTCGGGCGTGCCCGCTGCAATTAGCGCCGCGCGCATCGCCTCGCGGGTCATGCCGACAAGGTTCGGCAACCCTTCGACCGCCTTGCGCGGAATGGTCAGCACGTCTTGCGTGATCGGGGCTTGGGCGTCCATCATAGGTCTTTCTGGCAGGGTATCGCCGCCATATAGGCGAAAGGGCCGGTTTCCACAAGAAAACCGCCCCCATCTTCCGAGTATAAATATCCCCGCCGGAGGCAGAGAAGTTTTTTACAGATCCATCACCCCGCGCAGCGGCTGGCTGCCTCGTCCACCGCGGCGGTAAAGCCGATCAGGCTGAACTTGTCGCTGGTCTGGGTCCCGCGCGAGGACCGGCCGACGATGGTGGCATCGGCACCGCGCTTCATCGCGGCCACCATGCGCGCATCATCCTCGGACGACGCGGGCCATGCAAAATTGCCCTCGGTGAACAATTCATAGGTTGTATCCCCGATCCGCACCGTCACGACAGAGCCGGGGGCAAAAGGATAGCCACCGGCAAACATGATCTGGCCCGTGATATTGTCACCGGGACGGTAGAAGATGATCAGCTGGATATCACCACGGTTCACATCGACCGCTGTGCCATCGCGCGTGTTGATGGTCTCGACCGGGGCGGATACGGCCCAGCATTCGCGCGGGCTTGTCTCGACATAAACCGACCAGTCGGATGTCGCCGTCACGCGGTTTTCGCTTTGCTCTTGTGCGCCCGCCATCCCTGCCAGTGTCACCGCTGCCAGAAAGCCGGCCGTTGTCATCGTCTTCAAGATCATCCTGTCGTCTCCAAACCGTCGTTGCCTCGGGATGTTCGCGCCAGCCTGGACGCGTCTTGCGGCACCCTTTGCACTGGCAGGAACGTCTGTAACCCGTTACGTTGCTTGCTATCAAGAAAAAGCGCCTCGGGGAAACCCCTGAAAAATTCACTCGGCAAAGTAATGCAGTGAAAGCAACAAACCAAGAAGGCATCACATGACACATCCTGTTGATCTGGTCGAAGTCTGGCGCGGCGATCTGTGCGAAAGTCTGCATCAGGGCCATGCGGTCGTGTGCGACCATCACGGCGCGATCCTGCAGGCCTGGGGCAACCCGCAGGCGGTGATCTATCCGCGATCCTCTTGCAAGATGCTGCAGGCGCTGCCGCTTTTGGAAAGCGGTGCAGGCGCGCATCTGAAGGGCGAACAGCTGGCGCTGGCCTGTGCCTCGCATGAAGGCGCGCCTTTGCATGTGGCCATGGTCGGCGATTGGCTGGCCGATCTGGGGCTGGGGGATGATGATTTCCGCTGCGGCCCGCAAGCGTCGCGCGACAAGGATCTTTACCTGTCGATGATCCGTGCACACCGCGAACCCTGCCGTATCCACAACAATTGTTCTGGCAAGCACGCAGGTTTCCTGACGCTGACCAAACATTTGCAAGCAGGGCCCGAATACACCGAGATCGACCACCCGGTGCAGATCGCATGCAAATCCGCCTTTGAGGAAGTCACCCAGGAAACCAGCCCGGGTTACGGCATCGACGGCTGCACCGCCCCGAACCATGCCTGCACGGTCCACGGCCTTGCCCGCGCGATGGCGTTTTTCGCCTCGGCGCAGGATCGCAGCGACACCCGCAGCACGGCGGCGCAGAAACTGACCGAAGCCATGATGGCCTTTCCAGAACTGGTCGCAGGCCAAGGCCGCGCCTGCACTGATCTGATGCGCGCGATGGATGGCAAGGTCGCGGTGAAAACCGGGGCCGAGGGCGTGTTCATCGCGATCATCCCCGAAAAGCGACTGGGTGTCGCGCTCAAGATCACCGATGGTGCGACGCGCGCCAGCGAATGCGTCATGGCGTCGATCCTTGTCAAACTGGGTGTGCTGAATGCCGATCATCCCGCCGCGCGCGCACGGATGACACCGCCGGTGTTGAACTGGGATGGCCGTGTGACGGGCCATATCACGCCGACTGCCGCCCTTTTGTGACCTTCTCAAAGAAAGCCTGCCATGCCCTTTACCCTTGCCACTTGGAACATCAATTCGGTCCGCCTGCGCGAAGAGCTTGTGCTGCAATTGCTGCGCGACGAATCCCCCGACATCCTGTGCCTGCAGGAATGCAAAAGCCCGGTTGACCTGATCCCCGTCGCGCAGTTTCAGGCGCTGGGCTATACCCATATGGTCGCGCGCGGGCAAAAAGGGTATAACGGGGTGGCGATCATTTCCAAGCTGCCATTGCAGGAAGCCGGGGGCGAGGATTACGCCGCATTGGGCCATGCCCGCCATGTCGCGGCACGGCTGGAAAACGGCGTGACGATCCATAATCATTATGTCCCCGCCGGTGGCGATATTGCCGACCGCACGGTCAATGCCAAATTCGGCAACAAGCTGGATTACCTGACCGATATGCGCGACGCCTATCACGCATTGAAGCCGGAAAAATCCATCCTTGTTGGCGATCTGAACATCGCCCCGCGTGAAGATGACGTCTGGAACCACAAGGCGCTGCTGAAGGTGGTCAGCCACACGCCGATCGAGGTCGATCATTTCGGGCAGGTGATGGACGCAGGCGCTTGGGTTGACGTGACGCGACAGGATATCCCGCTGGGCAATCTTTATAGCTGGTGGTCCTATCGGTCACCCGATTGGGATGCCGCCGACAAGGGGCGCAGGCTTGATCATGTCTGGGCGACGACCGATATCTCGGGTGCGGCGCATGGTTCGCGTGTGTTGCGTCATGTGCGTGGCTGGGACAAACCCAGCGACCATGCCCCCGTTTTTGCAAGTTTTGATCTATGACACTTCCCCAGATGATGCGCGCGCTTGTGCAAGTGCAGGATGGCTATGCCGGCACCCAGACCGGCCCCGCCCTTGCCGATGCTGCGCCATTCCTGGCCTTGCGCGACATCCCCGTGCCGAGCCCCGGCCAAGGGCAGGCGCTGATCAAGGTGAAACTGGCCGCCGTGAACCCGTCGGATATCCATTTCATCAAGGGCGAATATGGCCAGCCGCGCGTTTCGGGCCAGCCTGCCGGTTTCGAAGGCGTGGGCGAAGTTGTCGGTGGTGACACACCGCTGCTGGGTCAGCGCGTCAGTTTCTTTGCCGGGGCGTCGGGCACATGGGCCGAATATGCGATGACCGATATCAGCGGGCTGATCCCCTGCCGCCCCGATCTGGCGGATGTCGATGCCGCAGGGCAATTGGTGAACCCGCTGACCGCGCTTGCAATGTTCGACCTTGTCCGCGACAGCGGGGCCGATAGTTTCGTGCTGAATGCGGCAGGCTCGCAATTGGGTAAGTTACTGATCGCCCTGGGCCGCGACGCTGGCATCCCCGCGATTGCCGTGGTGCGCCGCGCCGCGCAGGCCGAGGCCTTGCTTGCGCTGGGGGCGGCCGAGGTGATCGTGACCGGCGCGGCTGATCCGCTGGCGCAGGCACGGGCCTTGTTCAAGACCTATCAGCCGCGCATCCTGCTGGATGCCGTGGGCGACCAGTTCACCGCCGATCTGTTTTTCGCGATGCCGAACGGCGCGCGCTGGGTCAATTACGGCAAATTATCCACCGATGCGCCGAAACTGGCCGCGCTGGGGCAATTGATCTTTCAAGGCAAAAGGATCGAAGGGTTCTGGCTGACGCGCTGGATGAAAGAGGTCGACCCCGCCCGCATCCCGCAGGCCTTTGCGACGATCCAAGAGCGTTTCGTGACCCGGGCATGGACCACCGATCTGGCGGGCATTGTCCCGCTTTCACAGGCGATGGCGCAGCTGCCCGCGGTTCTGGCGATGCCCGATGGCAAGGCGTTTATTGATCCTGCCGCCTGATCTGGCATTGCCATGGCGGGGTATTTCCGCCAAAGGGGCGGCTTGCGCTGTCGGATTTGTTGAAAAATGGCCACGCGATTGCTAGTTTATAGCTATGCCCTGCGCCGAGGCCCTGTCGGCGCCAACCCAGGAGGACAATGAACTGTCTCTTTCCCACTCGGCTGCACCGGCGGCCACAAGCGGAGCCAATGCCATGCAGGCTCTGACAAATGTGAATAGCGAAACCATTCTGGCGGCTGTTCTGCAATCCCTTGATGATGACAAAGGCGAAGACATCGTGCAGATCAATCTGCGCGGCAAGTCGGAAATGGGTGATTACATGGTCATCGCCTCTGGCCGGTCGACGCGTCAGGTCAGCGCCATGGCGGAAAAGCTGACCGACAGGCTCAAGCAGGATCTTGGCATCATTTCCAAGACCGAAGGCAAAGATACCGGCGATTGGGTGCTGGTGGATACCGGCGATGTGATCGTCCATATCTTTCGCCCCGAAGTGCGCGAGTTCTATCAGCTTGAAAAGATGTGGCAGCCGGGCAAAGTCGCCGCGGGCTGATGCGCATCCAGATTTGCGCCATGGGCCGGCTGCGGCAGGGGCCCGAGCGTGATTTATACGATGATTACCTGACCCGGTTCGAGCGGACGGGACGCGCCTTGGCGCTTGGCCCTGCGCAGCTGATCGAGGTCGAGGATAAAAAGGGCGGCGGCATGGCGGCAGAGGCCGCATTGCTGCGCCGTGCGGTGCCGCTTGGCGCGCTGATCTGCACATTGGATGAACGCGGGCGGGTGATGAGCTCGCCGCAATTTGCCGACCTGCTGGCAGGCTGGCGCGATCAAGGGCGGCAGGATGTGGCCTTTGTGATCGGCGGCGCGGATGGGATCGACCCCGCCTTGCGCGCCGATGCGGATGCGTCTTTGAGTTTCGGCGCGATGGTCTGGCCGCATATGCTGGTGCGGGTGATGCTGGCCGAACAGCTGTACCGGGCGGCGTCGATCCTGTCGGGCGGGCCGTATCACCGGGTTTGATGCGCTCCGCGCGGGGAGTATTTTTGGAAAAAAGAAGGTGCTGGCCGGGTTGGCGCTGGGCTGATCCGGCGGTATGAATCGCGGGCATGCAGAGGAGTTCGCCATGTCCGCCCCCAAACCTGTCGTTTTGTGCATTCTGGATGGCTGGGGCCTGCGCGACATTGTCGAAGGCAATGCGCCCAAGCTGGCCCAGACCCCGCATTTCGATGCGATCATGCAAGGCCCGCATGCCAAGCTTTTGACCCATGGCAATGATGCGGGCCTGCCCACCGGCCAGATGGGCAATTCCGAGGTCGGCCATACCAATATCGGCGCGGGCCGCGTGGTGGCGATGGATCTGGGCCAGATCGATCTGGCGATCGAGGATGGCTCGTTTTTTCGCAATGCCGCGCTGGCCGGGTTTATCGCCAAGCTGCGCGCCAGCGGCGGGGCCGCGCATTTGATGGGGCTGGTGTCGGATGGTGGCGTGCATGGCCATCTGGCCCATATCGCCGCCGCGGCCCGCGCCATCACCGATGCGGGTGTGCCGGTCATTGTGCACGCCATCACCGACGGGCGCGATGTGGCCCCATCCTCGGCCGGCCATTTCATGACGGCCTTGATCGAGATGTTGCCGCCTCAGGCACGCATCGCCACCGTGACAGGCCGCTATTACGCGATGGACCGCGATAACCGCTGGGACCGGGTCGAGACCGCCTATCGCGCCATGGTGCTGGGCCAGGGCGTGCCTGCCGCTGATCCGCTGGCGGCGGTTGCCGCGGCGCAGGCGGCTGGTCAGACCGATGAATTCATCCCCGCCCATGTGATCGGCGATTATCCCGGTTTTGCGCCGGATGACGGGCTTTTCTGCCTGAATTTCCGGTCCGACCGCGCGCGTGAGATCTTGGCCGCCATCGCTGATCCGGAATTCGACGGCTTTGCGCGCCAGCAGCCCGCGCTTGTGGCGCTGCTGGGCATGGTGTCCTATTCGGACCGCCATGATGGCTGGTTCGACATCGTCTTTCCCAAGCGCGATATCCAGAACACGCTGGGGGCTTGGGTCGCCCAGCACGGTCTGCGCCAGTTCCGGCTGGCCGAAACCGAGAAATATCCGCATGTGACGTTTTTCCTCAATGGCGGGGTCGAGACGCCCTATCCCGGTGAGGACCGCCATATGCCGCAATCGCCCAAGGTCGCGACCTATGATTTGCAGCCCGAAATGTCCGCAGCCGCAGTGACCGAGGCTTTTGTCCAGGCGATTGGTGCGGGCTATGATCTGATCGTCACCAATTACGCCAATCCCGATATGGTCGGCCATACCGGCGATATCGCCGCCGCCGTCAAAGCCTGCGAGGCTGTCGATACCGGTTTGGGTGCGGTGCTGGCGGCGTTGCAGGAGGCGGGCGGTGCGATGATCGTTACCGCGGATCACGGCAATTGCGAAACCATGATCGATCCCGTCACGGGCGGGCCGCATACCGCGCATACGCTGAACCCTGTGCCAGTCGCGCTGGTCGGCGGGCCTGACGGCGTCACCCTGCGCGACGGGCGTTTGGCCGATCTGGCGCCCACAATGCTTGACCTGATGGGGCTGGCGCTGCCGCCTGAGATGACCGGCCGGACGCTGATCCGGCGATGAGATGGGCCGCCATCCTGATCCTGCTTGCCCTGCCTGCCGCCGCCCAGCAAAGCGCCGATGACGCTGCGCGCCAGCTGCTGGCTGCCAATGCCCAGCTTGGCGCGGCAGAGGGGGCGGCCGATCAGGTCGCCGCGCTGACCCAGACCGTGCAGGCCTATGAGGCAGGGCTGCTTGCCATGCGCCAGAGCCTGCGCGAGATCACCGCAGCTGAAGCCGAGGTGGCCGCCGATCTGGCCGCGCGCCGCGACGAGATTGCGGGGTTTCTGATGGTGCTGGCCAGTATCGGCCAAAGCCCGCAGCCGGTGATGCTGGCCAATCCCGAAGGGCCGGTCGGGGCCGTGCGCGCCGGTATGATCATCGCCGATCTGACCCCGGCCCTGCGCGATGACGTGATCCGGTTGCAGCGCGAGTTTGACAGGTTGCGCGACCTGCGCGACCGGCGGATCGCCGCGGCAGAAATGTTGCGCGAAGGGTTGGATTTCGCCCAGACGGCGCGCGCGGCCTTGGGCCGCGCGATTTCGGAACGGCAGGATGTGCCGCGCCGTTTTGTCGAGGATCCGGCGCAAAGCGCGCAGCGTCTGGCCTCTGCGCAAACGCTGGCGGCGCTGGCATCCGAGCTTGCGGGGCTGGACATGCCCGCACAGACCGACCTTGCGCCTGCGGCCGATCTGCCTTTGCCGGTGGCCGGGATCATCCGCACCGGCACCCCGGACCGCCCCGGTATCACCATCGCCGCTGCCCCGCAGGCCTTGGTCACATCGCCGGTGCGCGCCACGCTGCTGTTTCGCGGACCCTTGCTTGACTATGGCAATGTCGTCATTCTGGAACCGGCCGAGGATGTGCTTTTCGTGATCGCGGGCATGGCCGAGGCCTTTGGCCAACCCGGCGAGATCATCGCGGCTGGTGCGCCACTTGGTCTCATGGGGGGGACATCGGCATGGATGACGCTAATCTTGGTCACAATCAGGCGATTGATGCCGGTCAGACCACGCAGCCCCTTTATCTTGAGGTCAGGGATGGGCAAGCTTCGGTCAACCCGGATGCATGGTTCGCGCTGGAATAGAATGGGAAAACCGATGAATAAGCTGATGATGGCCGCGACAGGCGGTGCTGTGCTGGGGCTCTTGGTGACAAGTCAGGTGGCGGGCCCTCTCTTGGCGCAAGAGCAGGGTCAACAAACCAGCGTATACGAACAGCTGGATCTGTTTGGCGATATCTTCGAGCGGATCCGCGCGGGCTATGTCGAAGAGGTCGATGACCGAGAACTGATCGAGGCCGCGATCAATGGCATGCTGACATCCCTTGATCCGCATTCCAGCTATCTGTCTGCCGAGGATGCCGCCGCGATGCGCGTGCAGACATCGGGTGAATTCGGCGGTCTGGGGATCGAGGTCACGCAAGAGGAAGGCTGGGTCAAGGTCGTCTCGCCCATGGATGGCACACCGGCGGATGTTGCGGGTATCATGGCGGGCGATTTCATCACGGCCGTTGATGGCGAAAGCGTGATGGGCCTGACGCTGGATGATGCGGTGAACCTGATGCGCGGCCCTGTCGGATCGGAAATCGTGATCACCGTCGTGCGCGAAGGTGAAGTGGAACCCTTCGAAGTGTCGATCATCCGCGACACGATCAAGCTGACCGCCGTGCGCACCCGCACCGAAGGTGATGCCGTCGTGTTGCGCGTGTCCACCTTTAACGAACAGACCTTTCCCAATCTGCGCGACGGCATGGCCGAACAGGTCGCTGCTGCCGGAGGCTTGGACAATATCGACGGGATCGTACTGGATTTGCGCAACAACCCCGGCGGCCTGCTTAGCCAGGCGATCTATGTTGCCGATGCTTTTCTGGATGCAGGCGAGATTACCTCGACCCGTGGCCGCAACCCCGAGGATGGCGAACGCTTTAACGCCACATCCGGCGATCTGGCCGAAGGCAAGCCGATTGTGGTGCTGATCAATGGCGGCTCTGCCTCGGCCTCGGAAATCGTGGCGGGGGCCTTGCAGGACCATCGCCGCGCGATCATCGTGGGCACCAATTCCTTTGGCAAAGGATCGGTGCAGACCGTTGTGCCCCTGCGCGGCGAGGGGGCGATGCGCCTGACCACATCGCGCTATTACACACCATCGGGCCGGTCTATCCAGGCTTTGGGTATTTCGCCTGATATCATCGTGGAACAGCCACGCCCGCAGCCCGCCACCGATGAGGAAGATGACGCGCCCGCGACGCGCTCAGAGGCTGATTTGCGCGGGGCCTTGAACAACGGCCTGTCCGAAGACCAGCTGCGTCAGGTCGAGCAAGAACGCGCCCGCGCCGAAACCGCCGCGCAATTGCGCGAACAGGATTACCAGCTGGCCTATGCGATTGATATCCTCAAAGGGTTGAACGCGCTTGGCCCGCTGGCCAATGGCGCGGACTGAACCCGCTTAGCCTGCCGCAGGTCATTGCGGCAGGCTAACCTGCGATTACATATTGGGGTAATTCGGCCCGTCGCCACCCTGCGGGACCGTCCAGACGATGTTCTGGCTGGGGTCCTTGATATCGCAGGTCTTGCAATGCACGCAGTTCTGGAAATTGATCTGGAACCGCGTGTCATCGCCAGAGCCGACGAATTCATAAACACCCGCGGGGCAGTAGCGCGCAGAAGGGCCTGCGAATTTGGGCAGGTTCACCGCCACCGGAAGGGCGGGATCCTTTAACTGCAGATGCGCAGGCTGGCTTTCTTCGTGATTGGTAAAGCTGAAGGCGACATTGGTCAGCCGGTCGAACGACAAAGTGCCGTCGGGTTTGGGGTAATCGATCACTTTATGCTTGGATGCGGGTTCGGTCGCGGCGGCATCGGTCTTGCCATGCAAGAGCGTGCCCAGCCGGATACCGAATGTGTTCAGCCACATATCCGTGCCCCCAAGGCTGAGTGACGCCATCAGACCGTAACGCGACCAGAGCGGTTTGACATTGCGGACCTTTTTCAGGTCGCGCCCGATCAGGCCATTGCGCACGGCAGCGTCGTAATCGTCCAGCGCGTCACCGCTGCGGCCGGCCTTGATCGCGCCAACAGCAGCCTCGGCGGCGGCGATGCCGGACAGCATGGCATTATGGTTGCCCTTGATGCGCGGCACGTTGACCATGCCTGCCGCACAGCCCAGCAGCGCACCGCCCGGAAAGGCCAGCTGCGGCAGCGACTGGAACCCGCCTTCGGAAATCGCGCGCGCGCCATAAGCCACGCGTTTGCCGCCTTTCAGCAGGTCCGCCACCATCGGGTGATGTTTGAACCGCTGGAATTCCATATAGGGGAATACATAGGGGTTCTTATAGTTCAGGTGGACAACAAAGCCGACATAAACCTGATTATTATCAAGGTGATAGATAAAAGACCCACCGCCTGCATTGCTGTCCAGCGGCCAGCCCATCGTATGGGTCACGGTGCCGGGTTTGTGCTTGGCGGGGTCGATTTCCCAGATTTCCTTCATGCCGAGGCCGTATTTCTGCACGTCGGAATTCGCATCCAGATCGAATTTCGCGATCACCTGTTTGGACAGCGATCCGCGCACACCTTCGCCAAGAAAGACATATTTGCCGTGCAATTCCATGCCGGGTTCATAGTTAGGCCCTTGGGTGCCATCGGGGTTCTTGCCGAATTCACCGGCCACCACGCCTTTGACCGCGCCATCCGCGCCATAGACGACCTCTGAACAGGACATGCCGGGGAAAATCTCGACGCCCAATTCCTCGGCCTGTTCGGCCAGCCAGCGGCAGACATTGCCCATCGAGACGATGTAATTGCCGTGGTTGTTCATCAAAGGCGGCATCACCATATTGGGGATGCGGATTTGTCCGGCCTGCCCCAGCATGTAGAAATTATCTTCGGTCACCGGCACGTTCAGGGGCGCGCCCTTGGCCTTCCAATCGGGGATCAGCTGGTTCAGCCCGACAGGGTCCAGCACGGCGCCCGACAGGATATGCGCGCCGACCTCTGACCCTTTTTCCAGAACGACCACGTTCAGATCGGCGTCAAGCTGTTTCAGGCGGATCGCGGCGGACAGACCTGCGGGGCCTGCGCCAACGATGACGACATCATATTCCATCGCTTCGCGTTCAATCTGGGTCATTGTCTGTCCTTTAGAAAACGGGCCTGTCAAGATCGGGGGCAGCCCCCTTTTATCTGGTCGCAGCAAGCGTTACCTGATGCATAGCCACGGGGCAATCAAGACACGGCGTCAAAATGTGCCACCGCCGACAAGCGTGCGGCAGGCCTTGACTTTGCTCTGCCCTGATAGGCTATGAACGTCGGACTGATATTTTTCGCCCGGGAGGGCCTGCGAGATGGAAAAGATTCCACTAACCCGTGCGGGTTTCGACAAGATTGATGCTGAACTCAAGCATCTCAAAACCGTGGAACGCCCCGCGATCATCCGCGCGATCTCGGAGGCGCGCGAACATGGCGATCTATCGGAAAACGCCGAATACCATTCCGCAAAGGAAAAGCAGTCGTTTATCGAAGGGCGCGTGAAAGAACTGGAAAGCGTGATTTCGCTGGCCGAGGTGATCGACCCGTCGAAATTCTCGGGTCCGGTGAAATTCGGCGCGACCGTCGTGCTGGTCGATGAAGACACCGACGAGGAAAAGACCTATCAGATCGTCGGCGAATACGAGGCCGATATCGAAAGCGGCAAGCTGAACATGAAATCGCCTCTGTCGCGTGCCTTGATCGGCAAAGAGGAAGGCGACAGTATCGAGGTCAGCACGCCGGGCGGCGTACGCAGCTACGAGATATTGAAGATCACCTATAAATAGAAAGCGCGCAGGCGATGCCGCAAAGGCCGCACACAGATGATCTGCAAGGCTTGACGCAGACCGAAACCGTGGCGGCCCTGCTGTCCGTTCTCTGGATCGTCGGCATGGGGCTGTTCTTCTGGTTTCTGCCGGCGGATACGGATGGTCTGCGTCATGTGGTGATGCTGCTGGCCCTATGCCTGCCGGTGGGTATGGCATGGATCGCCTTGCTGTCGGCCCGCACGGCGCGCCGGATGGTTGCGCAGACCCAAAGCATGCAAGCCACGATCGATGCCCTGCGGCAGGCCCTGATCGACGCCCGCCACGCTCCTGCACCGGCACCTGCGCCTGCGCCCGCTCCCACACTGGCCCCTGCGCCTGCACCGACCCCGGCGCCCGATGCCGCATCGCAGTTCGCATCCCGCCGCGAGATGTCGCGCCAGATCGCGCCGCGCGCGCCCGCGCAAGGGCAGGCCGACCAGCCGACGCTGGCGCTGGGTCCCGGACCCGAGGATGACGATCCGCCCTTGGAACGCCCCGATCTGGTGCGCGCCTTGAACTTTCCAGAGAATCAGGACGATACCGATGGTTTCGCGGCATTGCGCCGGGCCTTGCGCGACCGGCAGGCGCGCCGTCTGGTGCAGGCCAGTCAGGATGTGCTGACGCTTTTGTCGCAGGATGGCATTTACATGGATGATTTGCGGCCCGACCCCGCCAGCGCCGATCTGTGGCGTCGTTTCGCCAAGGGGGAACGCGGGCGCGGTATCGACGGCTTGGGGGCGGTCCGCGATGGCACCGCGCTGTCGGTGGTTGCGGCGCGGATGCGCGAGGACACGATCTTTCGCGATGCCGTGCATCATTTCATGCGCCGTTTCGATGAAATCCTTGTGACATTCGTGCAAAACGCCACTGATACCGACCTGCTTGCGCTGGCAGAGACCCGCACTGCGCGCGCCTTTATGCTGCTTGGGCGCGCGACACGGACCTTTGACTAGGCCATGTGGGATATCTTTCTTAAGACCTTGCCTTTCTTCATGCTGATCGCCCTTGGCTACGGCTCTGGCCGGACCAAGTTCTTCTCCGCCGAAGCCACCGCCTATCTGACGAAATTCGTGTTCTACTTTGCGCTCTCGGCGATGCTGTTCCGGTTTTCGGCCAATCTGTCGCTGGATGCGATCCTTGATTGGCAGTTCGTCTTTGCCTATCTGGCGGGGACATCGGTGGTCTATGTGCTGGCCACATTGGTGGCCCTGCGCCGCAACCGCCCGATGACCGAAGCCGCGGTCGAGGCGCAATGCGCGGTGATCGGCAATGTCGGTTTCCTTGGCATCCCGATGCTGGTGCTGTTGCTGGGTGAACCAGCCATTGGCCCGATCATGCTGGTCTTGGCGGTTGATCTGATCGTCTTTGGCAGCCTGATCGTGATCCTGATCACCGGATCGCGCGATGGGCGCATGTCGCCGGTGATCCTTGTCACCGTCTTCACCGGGCTGATCAAGAACCCGATGATCGTGTCGATCACCTTGGGGCTGACGGTGTCGTCCCTTGGCTGGACCGTGCCGGTGCCGATCAATGAATTCATGGTCTTGCTGGGGGCCGCGGCGACACCGGGGGCCTTGTTCGCCATCGGCGCATCGCTGGCCACGAAATCTGCCGAACGGGTCGCGGTCGCGGGCTGGCTGACGTTTTGCAAATTGGTGCTGCATCCTGCGGCCGTGGCCATTGCCGCGCTTTTGGTGTTTACAATCGACCCCTATGCTGCGGGCGTGATGATCGCCGCCGCCGCGCTGCCCGTGGCGGGCAATGTGTTCATTCTGGCGCAGCATTACGGCGTCGCACCCGCGCGCGTATCGGCGTCGATCCTGGTGTCAACGGCGGGCAGCGTGGTCACGGTGTCGCTGGTGATCGGCTGGGTCACGGGATTCATGGGATAGGACAGACAGATGAAAACAATCGCGGAAAACCGCTGCTTTGGCGGCACACAGGGCGTCTATAGCCACGCCTCCAAAGCCTGCGGCACAGAGATGACCTTTGGCCTGTTCCTGCCAGAAGAGGCCGCCACCGGCCCCGTGCCGGTCTTGTGGTTCCTGTCCGGCCTGACCTGCACGCATGAAAACGCGATGATCAAGGCCGGTGCCCAAGGCTGGGCCGCCGAACAAGGCATTGCGGTTGTTTTCCCCGATACCTCGCCACGCGGCGAAGGCGTCGCCAATGACGAAGCTTACGATCTGGGGCAGGGCGCGGGGTTCTATGTGAATGCCACCCAAGATCCTTGGGCACCGCATTTCCAGATGTGGGACTACATCAGCGCAGAATTGCCTGATCTGATCGGGGCGAAATTTGCGCTGGATATGGACCGCCAAGCCATCACTGGCCATTCGATGGGCGGGCATGGCGCGCTGACACTGGCGATGGGTCTGCCGGGGCGGTTTCGGTCTGTTTCCGCCTTTGCGCCGATCTGCCATCCGACGCGCAGCGATTGGGGCCGCAAGCAATTCACCGCCTATCTGGGCGCGGACGAAGCGGCTTGGGCCGCGCATGACGCGACGCTGTTGATGCAGAAAAATGGCTTCGACGGCCCCGTGTTGATCGACACCGGCACCGCGGACCAATTCGGCGATCTTTTGGGCACCGAACATCTGGCCGCCGCCATGGCCGCGCGCCGTCAGGACGGGGTCTTGCGCCTGCAAAAGGGCTATGACCATTCCTATTTCTTTATCGCGACCTTCATGGAAGACCATATCGATTTCCATGCGCAGGCGCTTTACGCATGATCTATGTCGATGCCGATGCCTGCCCCGTAAAGGCCGAGGTGGAACGCGTCGGCACCCGCCACGGGCTGGGCATGTTTGTCGTCTCGAACGGTGGCATCCGGCCCTCGGCCAATCCGCTGGTCGAAACGGTGGTGGTCCCTGATGGTCCCGATGTGGCTGATATGTGGATCGCGGATCGCGCGACCAAGGGCGATGTGGTGATCACCGGCGATATTCCCTTGGCGGCGCGCTGCATCGCCAATGGCGCGCTGGTGCTGAAACATAATGGCGAGCCGCTGACACAGGCCAATATCGGCAATGTGCTGGCGACACGCGACCTGATGGCCGATATGCGCGCCGCCGATCCGTTCCGGCAAGGCGGCGGCAAGCCATTCACCAAGGCGGACCGCGCAAGGTTTCTGGATGCGCTGGAACGGGCGGTCCGCGCGGCGGCGCGCCCCTAAGCAAAGGAACGAAGATGCCAGATGTCCAGGCCGTGGTGTTCGATATTGGTAATGTGCTGATCGAATGGCAGCCCGAACGGTTTTTCGACAGCGTCATCGGTGCCGACCGCCGCGCCGCGATGTTCGCCGCCATCGACCTGCACGGGATCAATGACGCGGTGGACCGTGGCGAACATTTCCGCGACACGATCCATGCCGCAGCCGAGGCCAACCCCGATTGGCGCGACGAGGTGCTGATGTGGCACGACCGCTGGATCGAGATGGCATCCCCCGCCATCGACCATTCGGTGCGGCTGCTGCGGGCGCTGCGCGGCAACGCTGTGCCGGTCTTCGCGCTGACCAATTTCGGCATCCAGACCTTCGAGATCGCCGAACCGGTCTATCCGTTCCTGTCCGAATTCGACCGGCGCTATATTTCGGGGCATATGGCGGTGATCAAACCCGACGCCGCCATTTATCAGATGGTCGAGGATGATTGCGGCCTTGATCCCGCATCGCTTTTGTTCGCCGATGACCGGATCGACAATATCACCGCCGCTGCCGCGCGCGGTTGGCAGACGCATCTTTTCACACATCCGCAGGGCTGGGCCGACCGGCTGGTGGCTGCGGGTCTTTTGACAGAAAGCCAAGCCCGATGACCGTGATGATCCCCTTTGCCGAAGCCGATCCCATGCTCGACTGGCTCGCCCTGACCGATGCGCTGGCGGCAGGGCATCAAGGGCCAAAGGCCGATGTCGCCGATGTGTTCCTTTACGAAGGGCAAAACACCCTGCTGAACCGGTCCGCCTGGATCGCGGGGCTGGGGCTGGCGGTGAAATGCGCCACGATCTTTCCCGCCAACAAGGCGCTGGGCAAACCTGCCATCGGCGGGGCGGTGAACCTGTTTTCAGGGACAGATGGCGCGCTGGAGGCGATCCTTGATTTCCATCTGGTGACAAAATGGAAAACCGCCGGTGACAGCCTGCTGGCGGCGCGCCTGCTGGCACGGCCCGACAGCCGCAATATCCTGATCGTCGGCGCGGGTACCGTGGGCCAGTCGCTGCGGCAGGCCTATGGCGCGGCCTTTCCCGACGCGCGGTTCACAATCTGGAACCGCTCTGCCGAGGGGGCCGAGGCATTTCGCCAAGCCTTTCCGGATGTGACTGTCGCGGGTGATCTGGAACAGGCGGTGCGCGGCGCGGATATCGTGACCTCTGCCACCATGTCCACGGCGCCTTTGATCAAGGGCCAGTGGTTGCAACCCGGCACCCATCTTGACCTGATCGGCGCCTACCGCCCCGATATGCGCGAAGCGGATGATGCCGCCCTGCAAAAAGCGCGCATTTTCGTCGATAGCCGGGACACCACGACTCACCATATCGGAGAGCTGAAAATCCCCATCGCGGCCGGGGCGATCACGCAAAATGATATCATCGCCGATTATTACGCGCTGGACCAGTTCAAGCGCCATAATCCCGACGAGATTACCCTGTTCAAGAACGGGGGTGGCGCGCATCTCGATCTGATGACCTGCCGGCATATTCTGGATGTCTGGCAAGCGCGCGGCTGATAGGATGCGGGCCGATGTGGTATCTGGTGATCTTGGTGCTGGCCCTTGCGGGGATCGCGGTGCTGCCGTGGTGGTTGGACAGGCGGCGGGTCAGCATCGGGGCTGACGCGCGGCAAGGGGCCAGGGGCGATTTCGCAGCCCTGTCGCAGGGGGTGACCTGTTATCGCTGGCTGGGCTCGGCGCGGGGGCCGGTTGCGGTGCTGATCCACGGGGTCGCGACACCCTCTGTCTGCATGGTCGACCTGGCCGAAGGGCTGGGCCAGCTGGGCTACCGGGTGCTGGTCTATGATCTTTACGGGCGGGGCCTGTCCGATGCAGTGCGTGGACGACAGGATGGCCGGTTTTTCACACGGCAATTGTCGGACCTTCTGGACCATCAGCAGGTCCCGGAAGCGGTGACGCTGGTCGGCTATGACATGGGCGGATCAATCGCGACGCTCTTTGCCGCGCAGCACCCGCACCGCGTGACTCGGCTGATGCTTTTTGCCTCGGCCGGGATCAGCAGCAGCGAGGATCGGTTCACCCGTTTCTGTCGCCGCACCCCGGTGGTCGGCGATTGGGTCCATGGCATGTTCGGCTGCCGTTACCTGCGGGCGGCGATCCCGGCAAATGGGCCGAACCTGACCCTCAATATCATGCAGGCGGCGCAACATGCCGCGCTGAACCGCCGGGGTTCTTTGCGTGCGATCCTGTCAAGCCGACGCGGCATCCTGTCCCAAAGGTTGGAAAAAGAGCATCGCAAGATCGCGGCTCTGGCGCTGCCCGTGGTTGCGATCTGGGCCGAGAAGGACGAGATCACCACGCTATCCGCGCTTGGGCTGCTGGCTCAGTGGAACCGCGATGCGCGCCAAGAGGTCGTGCCAAAGGCAGGCCATGCAATGCCCTATAGCCACCCGGCCGAGACGATCAAGGCGCTGCGCACCGCCCTGCGCGGCTGACCTGCGGGCGGTCCTTTTCAAGGCAGGGCAGTCACGCTATGCAGCGCGCATGACCATCCAACAGGCATATGAGGCCGCCGTCGCCGCAGGCAAACTGACGCCCGATCCGGCGCAAAGCGCAGCCTTGCCCGCGTTAGAGCGGATCAGGGCAGCGCTGGCCGTCCCGGTCAAAACCGGCTTTTTCCGCAAGAGGCCGCCGCCTGCAAAGGGGCTTTATCTTTGGGGCGGGGTCGGGCGGGGCAAATCCATGTTGATGGATATGCTGTTTGCCACGGTGGATGCGCCCAAGGAACGCTGGCATTTCCACGCTTTCATGCAATGGGTCCATGCCGAAATCGCGCTGGCGCGCAAGGACGGGGTGGATGACGCCATCGCCCCAGTGGCGGCTAAACTGGCAGGCCGGGTGCGGTTTCTGGCCTTTGATGAAATGCAGATCAGCGACATCACCGATGCGATGATCGTCGGGCGGCTTTTTACCGCGCTGATGGCGGCAGGGGTCGTGGTGGTGACGACATCGAACCGGCCACCCGATGATCTTTATCTCAACGGGCTGAACCGGCAGCTTTTCTTGCCTTTCATCGCGCTTCTCAAGGAGCGGATGGTCCTGCATGAACTGGCCAGCGCAACCGATTACCGGCAGGACCGTCTGGCCGGCAGCCCCAGCTATTTCACCCCGATTGATGCCGTGTCCCGTGCCGCGATCAACGCCATCTGGGATGATTTCAGCATGGGCCAGTCCGAGGCGCTGGTGCTGCATGTCAACGGACGGCAGGTCACGCTGCCGCGGTTTCACAACGGGGTCGCGCGGGCGACATTCTATGATCTGTGCGGTCGCCCGCTTGGCCCCGCGGATTACCTGACGCTGGCCGATGCCGTACGGGTGCTGATCCTCGAGGATATCCCCGCCCTGTCGCGCAGCAATTTCAACGAGGCGAAACGCTTTGTCACGCTGATCGACGCGCTTTACGAGGCGAAGGTGCGGTTGATCTGTTCGGCTGCCGCCAGCCCCGAGATGCTCTATCTCGAAGGTGAAGGCACGTTCGAATTCGCCCGCACCGCCAGCCGCTTGCGCGAAATGCAATCGGCGGGATGGGGGCAGGCGGCCGGATAGAAACTTTTGGGCCTCCGGCGGGGATATTTTTACTCGGAAGATGCAGAGCGACTTACCCCCATCTTCCGAGCCTAAATATCCCCGCCGGAGGCTTAAAAGTATCTTCGGCCTGTCCCCGCGCGGATCAGAACCGTTCGGCGCGCAGCACATGGGCATCGGTGACGCTGACGACGCCGATATGTTTCTTGACCACGGCAAAGATCGCATCCAGCAGCCCGTCCAGCCGTTTCGGCTTGATCAGGCAGACCACGCTGACCATGCCCGCGCGCCCGACCTGTCCGTCGCGCGACCATTGCCCTGACCGTCCCGACCCGCCCAGAACCGGCAGCACGGTATAGCCGGTGACCCCCGCGGCGGTCAGCGCCTCGGTCAGGCGGCGTTCCAGCGGGGCTTCGATCACGATTTCGACGCGTTTGGCGATATGGGTCTGCATGTCAGGCTCCGGTCACGGCTTGGGCGATGGCAAGATAGAGCGGGATGCCCAGCGTCAGGTTGAAGGGGAAGGTCACGCCCAGCGAGAGCGTCAGGTATATTGCCGGATTGGCCTCTGGCAAGGCGACGCGCATGGCGGCGGGCACGGCGATATAGCTGGCCGAGGCGCAAAGCACCATCATCAGCACGATCCCGCCCAGCGACAGCCCGATCAACGCGCCGACACCGAGGCCGAGCAGCGCGCTGACCAGCGGCATCGCGATGGCAAAACCGACAGCGCCCAGGCCCAGCACGCCGCGCGACTGGCGCAATCCACGCCCTGCGATCAGCCCCATATCCAGCAAGAACAGGCACAAGACACCTTTGAACGGGGCCTCGATGAAGGCGCTGATTTCGGCAAAGCCTTTTTCGCCGGTGATCGCGCCAATGAAAAACGCCCCGACCAGCAGCACGATCGAGCCGTTCAGCAGCAATTCGCGGATCAGCCCGGGCTCCATCCGGGCCTCGCCGCCCGAGCGCGCCACAAGCCAGAGCGCCGAGAGAATGGCGGGGGCTTCCATCACGGCGGCGACCGCAACCATATAGCCCTCGGACGAGATCATCCGCCCTTGCAGCACGGATGTTGCCGCAACGAAGGTCACGATGCTGATCGAGCCGTAATGCGCCGCGACAGCGGCCGCATCCACGGCCGACAGCCCCGTCAACACCCGCAGCAGACCAAAGGCCAGCAGCGGCAGCGTAAAAGACAGCACAAGCCCCGCCAGCAGGGCCAGCACCAGCGTCTGGTCGATGCCATGCGCGCTGACCGCGACCCCGCCCTTGAACCCGATCGCAAATAACAGATAGATCGACATGCCCTTGGCCACGGCCTCGGGGATGGTCAGGTCGGACCGCGCCAGAGCCGCCAAAAGCCCCAGCGCAAAGCTCAGGATAATCGGCGAGATCAGGTTTGCGCCGGCGAGGGACAGTATTTCGATCATATCAGGCTTTCACAATGGGACAAAGCAATCGTCGGTCGGGTCATAGGTTTCAAGCAGGCCTTCGCCGATATCTTTCCACAGCCCATGCAGGCTGATGCTGCCATCAAGCACGGCGCTGCGGATGAAGGGGAAGGTCATCAGATTTTGCAATGAAACCAGAATGGAGGCCTTTTCCAGCGCCTGTTTGCGGCTGGAATCATCGCCCGCCGGAAGCCCGTCATAGGCCGGGCGCATGATATCGAGCCAGCGGCCGACAAAGCTGGACTTTTCGTTCAGGTCGGGGGCATGTCCCGCGCACATGTTATAGCAGCCCTCGACGCCGCCGCAGCCCGAATGGCCCAGCACGATCAGATGCTGCACTTTCAACGTGCGCACACCGTATTCCACGGCGGCGGATGTGCCGTGATGCAGCCCGTCGGGTTCATATTGCGGGATCAGATTGGCGATATTGCGGTGAATGAACAATTCGCCAAGATCGGCGCCAAAGATTGATGTGACATGCAGCCGGCTGTCGCAGCAAGAGACGATCATGACCCGTGGCTGCTGACCCTTTGCGGCGAGTTCCCCGAAAACAAACCTGTTGGATTCGAAAACGGTCGCTTTCCAGCCGTGATAGCGCTCGACCAGATAGGCCGGAAGCGGGCGGACATAGTGCATGCATCAATCCTTGCAATCTTTGGAGGGAATACGTCGCATTTTTATGAATTTCGAGCGATTTTTACTTTTCCGTCAACCTTCTGGGAATGTCGGTATCGTAAGGCTGGGGTCATGGACAAGACAATGCATTTCCACATCGCCCATCCCCGCCCCGGCTGCGAGGTTGTTTTTCTGCGCCAGCTTGGCGGCGCGCAGCGCGATCCAAGCCGGTTGGCGCAGGTTTTTGCCGATCATCCCGGCCGCGCGGCAGAAGATATGTTATGCGATATCCTCGAAGGCATGGCCAATTGGCTGGACCAGTTGCAGCAGCGGCTGGCCGCGGCCGATCATGCGGCCATGGCCAAGCCCGCAGCCCGGATCGCACTGGTGGCGGGGCAGATCGGGCTGACCGATGTTGCCCTTGCTGCCAAACATGTCGCGGATGCGGCCGCTTTTGGCGACCGTCACGCGCTTGCCGCAATTCTGGGGCGGCTGGAACGCGCCTTTGACGTCACCGTGACAGAGCTGTGGGATTTCCGCGATCCGTGACAGCGGATGGCCCTTGCAGCCCGGATGGCGGCGGTTACTCTGTCAGGTGATATGACCTGACTGGATGACCCATGCGCCTGACTTTTGCTGCCGCTAATCCTGATGCGATCCCACTGCATGTTCTGCCATCGCAAGAGGCATCCGCATATATCGCCGCCTTGCCTGCGGCCGGGCAGGCCTGGGCCAGCCAGCATGGGTTTACCGGCGCGCTGGGGCAGGTCTTGGTCTTGCCCGATGCGCAGGGCGGTCTGGCCGAGGTGCTGGTCGGCTATGGCACGGCGCAGGCGCGCGCGCGCGGGCGGTTCCACATCGGGGCCGTGGCGCGGCAATTGCCCAAGGGCGTCTATCGCATCGCATCCGGCCTGTCGGGCCTTGATCTGGAAGAAGCCGCCCTTGGCTGGTTGCTGGCGGGCTATCAGTTCGACCGTTACCGCAAAGCCGCCACGCCGATCGCGGGGCTTGTTGCGCCTGACGGGATCGACGCGGCGCGCATCCAGATCATCGCTCAGGCCGAGGCGCTGACCCGCGACCTGATCAACACGCCCGCATCGGATATGGGGCCGCAAGAGCTGGAGGATGCCGCGCGCGTTCTGGCCCTGGCCCATGATGCCGCGATCACTGTCACGACAGGTGACGACCTGATCACGGATTTTCCGCTGATCCATGCGGTCGGGCGCGCCAGCACCCGCGCGCCGCGCCTGATCGACATGCGCTGGGGCGATGCCGGTCCGACCCTGACGCTGGTTGGCAAGGGCGTGTGTTTCGACACTGGTGGGCTGAATATCAAACCCGGTGCCTCCATGGGGTTGATGAAAAAGGATATGGGCGGTGCGGCGACGGTGCTGGGGCTGGCGCAGATGATCATGGCGCTGGGCGTCAAGCTGCGGCTGCGCGTGCTGATCCCCGCCGTTGAAAACAGCATCGCGGGCAATGCGTTTCGGCCGCAGGATATTCTATCCTCGCGCAAGGGGCTGACGGTCGAGATCAATAATACCGATGCCGAAGGCCGCCTGGTGCTGGCCGATGCGCTGGCGCTGGCGGATGAGGAAACGCCCGATCTGGTGATTTCCATGGCGACGCTGACCGGGGCTGCGCGGGTCGCGGTGGGGCCGGATCTGGCGCCGTTCTTTACCGACAGCGACGATCATGCCGCCGCCATCGCCACAGCCGCGCGGCAGGTGGCCGATCCGGTCTGGCGGATGCCGTTTCATGACCCCTATGAGGCGCTGATCGAACCGGGCATTGCCGATCTGGACAATGCGCCGGGTGGCGGCATGGCGGGTGCGATCACTGCGGCCTTGTTCCTGCGGCGGTTCGTGCAAAGCCCCTATGTCCATTTCGATATCTACGGCTGGCAGCCATCCGCGGCCCCGTCGCGCCCCAAGGGCGGCATCGGCATGGGCGCGCGGGCGGTGCTGGCGGCATTGCCGCAGCTTTTGCGCCTGTGACCGACCGCCGCCTGACACCGGCCAATGGGCGTGTCGCGGCCCTGCATCTGGCGGGGCAGGTCACGGCTGACCGCTATCTGGCAGGCCAGCCGATGATGCTGATCCGGCCGTTCAGCGACCTTTGCGCCGCACCTGCGGGCGCGCGGGACCGCCAATTGCTGCTGGGCGCGGTCGTGACGGTCTTCGAGGATCGGGGTGGCTGGTCCTTTGTGCAGGCGGTGGATGGCTATGTCGGCTATGTCGCCTCGGACAGGTTGGGGCCTGTGCAGCAGGTCACCCATAGTGTCGGCACAGCAGCCACCCATGCCTATCTGACCGAGGATATGAAATCGCCCGATGTCATGGCGCTGCCATTCGGGGCGCGGGTCAGCGTGCTGGATGAACGGGCAAAATTCTTTGAGACGACGGTCGGCTATGTCCCGAAAAAGCATTTGCGCCCACTGGACCGGCCGTTCACCGATCCGGCCACCGTGGCGCAGCTGCATTTCGGGGTGCCCTATCTTTGGGGGGGCAATTCCACGCGGGGCATTGATTGTTCAGGGCTGGTGGCGGCCGCCTTGGGGGCCTGCGCTGTCGCATGTCCTGCGGATAGCGATCTGCAATGCGCGGGACTTGGCGCCGATTTTGGCGGTGCGGCGCAGCGCGGTGACCTGATCTTTTGGCGCGGCCATGTTGCGATGATGGTGGATGCGGCAACCCTGATCCATGCCAATGCGCATCACATGGCCACCGCTTATGAACCGCTGGAGGCCGCAACCCTGCGCATCGCCGCACAGGGCGGCGGTCCGATCACTGCGCGCCGCCGGATCTAGTGCAGATAGGGCGTTGTATCGGGCCGCTGCACCAGCATCTGCCTGATCCGCAAGCCGAAATCGGTCGCCGCCGCCGTCAGCTGCGGGGCCAGATCGGCGCGCACCATCGGCAGTGCCAACCATAACGCGCCTTCGCGGTCGCCACTGGCCGCCTGCGCCACAAAGCGCGCAAAGCTGGTCTCGTCCGGATGCAGGCAGGCGCTTTGCAAGGCGTTATGGCGCAGCGGGTTGCGCGGGTGGCGGGTCAGCATGCTGAACATCGCCGCGAAAGCATCGGTCGCCATTGCCGCGCGCGGCGCGCCCAGACCATTGGCCAGATCGCTGCGCATGGCGCAACGTCCCACAGGCCCCGCGCACCACAGGCGCAGATAGATCACGACGCAGGCTTCCAGATCATCAAGCTGGGACAGGCGGGTGATCGCCTGGCTGCCAAGCGACGGGTCATGAATGGTCATTTCGTCAAGATCAGCTTGCCGGCACGGGTGATCCGCAAAGTGTAGGTCTGATCGTTCAGCACGATATGGGCCTGGTCCCCGCCTTCGGTCAAACGGGATGCCTCATGGGCCGGAAGCGCGCGGGTTGCCGGTGTCGCCGACTTGGGAAGAGAGTGAATTGTCATTTGCCACGGACCTTTCAAATATTTGATCGGGCTTGCTTGCACGGGGGGACAGGCTGGCTGGACACGGTCAGATCATCCTGCCGACGGGCCGGAATGTCAACCTGAGTTTTTTAGTCAGGTATAAATTATTTCGTGACCAGCCGGATCAGCTTGCGTTCCAGCACCTGCAGCACGGACCGCAGGTCATTGCCGCGTTTCAGCACCTGCCCATCCATGCCGACCACGGCATATTGCCCCTGGCGCAGCCGCAGGCGGGGATGTTTCTCGATCCGGTACAGCGGATTTTCCGCCGTGCGCCGGAAGATCGAAAAGACCGCCATGTCGCGCAGATTGGAAATGCCATAGTCGCGCCATTCGCCCGCCGCGACCATCCGTCCATAAAGCCCGAGAATCAGCGCCAGTTCGGTGCGGTGAAAAGCGACCTGTGCGGGCGCGTCGAACGGGGTAGGGGTCTGGATGGTCATTGGGAATGCTCGCGCCGACCGCCCCTGAAATCAAGCCCCTTTGACAGAAGGACCGCGCGCAGCCTTGGTTCCGCCGCAATAATACCGCCGGAATGCCCAGAGCGCAGCCAAATTGGAACACACAGCTTGGCAATAGTTAACACATAGCGAAATGCTACCTCGATGCTGCGGCCCAAAGCCCCCACCCAGTCCGTGGCATCGAGGACTTTCGCTATGCCCTAGCCGCAGGTGACATCCGTGATGATATCTTGATCGCTGATCTTGAAATTGATCCGGCCCGCGCGGTAATCCATCGTCACCATGGTTTGGGGGCGGATGATGCGCAATTCTTCCATGATCAGCACCCGTTCCAGCGCGCGGGCGGGCTGTCCGACAAGATAGCTGTAATCACCCGCGCCGCAGGTATCGGGCAGCGACGGGCCGCGGGGCGGGTCCTGCGTGCTGGCGCAGGCGGCAAGAAACAGCAAGGGGATCAGATGGCGCATGGCGTCAGTTTTCCTGCTATCACCGGCTTTGGCAAGTGGGTGGTTGAAATCCCGCCCGGTTTCGCAGATCAACAGTTTATCGCAGCACGGAGAGGTCGATATGCGCACAAGAGCAGCAGTGGCAATGGCGGCTGGCGCGCCTTTGCAGGTCATGGAAGTCAATCTCGAAGGCCCGCGCGCGGGCGAGGTTCTGGTCGAGATCAAGGCAACGGGCATTTGCCATACGGATGAATTCACCCGTTCGGGCGCCGACCCCGAGGGCCTGTTTCCCGCCATTCTTGGCCATGAAGGTGCAGGCGTCGTGATCGAGGTCGGCGAAGGGGTCACATCCTTGCAGCCCGGCGATCACGTCATCCCGCTTTACACGCCCGAATGCCGCGAATGCGAATATTGCCTGAACCCGAAAACCAACCTGTGCCAGTCGATTCGCACGACCCAGGGCCAAGGCCTCATGCCCGACGGCACCAGCCGGTTTTCGATGCTCGATGGCACGCCGATCCTGCATTACATGGGCTGTTCGACCTTTGCCAATCACACGGTCCTGCCGGAAATCGCGCTGGCCAAGGTGCGCAAGGATGCGCCATTCGACAAGATCTGTTACATCGGCTGCGGTGTCACCACTGGCATCGGTGCGGTCATCAACACCGCCAAGGTCGAAATCGGCAGCCGTGCCATCGTCTTTGGTTTGGGCGGGATCGGGCTGAACGTGCTTCAGGGTCTGCGTCTGGCGGGCGCTGACCAGATCGTCGGTGTCGACCTGAACGACAGCAAGGTCGAGATGGCCACCCGTTTCGGCATGACCGATTTCGTGAACCCGTCGAAAGTGACGGGCGATCTGGTCGCGCATCTGGTGGCGCTGACCAAGGGCGGGGCCGATTACACATTCGACGCCACCGGCAATGTCGGCGTGATGCGCACCGCATTGGAAGCCGCGCATAAAGGCTGGGGCGAAAGCATCATCATCGGCGTGGCACCTGCAGGGGCCGAAATCTCGACCCGGCCGTTTCAGCTGGTGACCGGGCGCAGCTGGCGTGGCACGGCCTTTGGCGGCGCGCGCGGGCGCACGGATGTGCCCAAGATCGTGGATTGGTATATGCAGGGCAAGATCGAGATCGACCCGATGATCACCCATAGGCTGAAGCTTGAGGACATCAACAAGGGCTTTGATCTGATGCATGCGGGCGAAAGCATCCGCGCGGTTGTCGAATTTTAAGCTGGACCACCGGCACAGAAAGGGCAGACATGGCCAAGGATCGTATGTTGCTGGCCGTGTTGATCGACGCGGATAATATCCCTGCCAAATACGCAGGCCCCATCCTGCGCGAGGTCACCACCTATGGCGAACCGGCCCTGCGCCGGGTTTACGGTGACTGGTCCAGCCCCGCCTTGGGCGGCTGGAAGAAAGAGGTCGTAGAGCTGGGCCTTGTCGCCAATCAGGAAACCGCCAATACCCGTGGCAAGAATGCCAGCGACATCGGCCTGGTCATCGATGCGATGGATATTCTGCACTCGGGCCGATTTGACGGCTTCGTGCTGGTCAGTTCCGACAGCGATTTCACAGCCCTGGCCAACCGGCTGCGCGAAAACGGTGTCGTCGTGATCGGGATCGGTGAAGGCAAGGCGCCCGTCAGCCTGCGCAATGTCTGCAACCGGTTCATCTTGATCGAAAACCTTGTGGATCAGGACAAGGATCAGCCGGTCGCCGCCAAAGGCGAGACGACAAAGCCCGCCCCTGCAAGCACGCCGACACGCAAACCGCCCTCGGCCGCGATCCCGATGGTGATCAAGGCGATGGATAGTATCGACGCCGAAGGGGAATGGTATTCGCTGGGCCAGCTGGGCCAATATATCACCCGCGCCGCCCCCGATTTCGACCCGCGCACCTATGGCAGCGCGAAACTATCCGATCTTCTGGTCAAATCGGGCCGGTTCGAGGTGCGCAAAGGCCAGGGCAACCACCTCGAGGCGCGCAGGCTGGATTAGGCTTTCACGCCGTAACGGGCCATGAACATCTCGACCGCGCCATTGATGACCCGGTCCCGTTCGGCGCGGGTAAAATTGTCGGACATGCTGAACACCATGCGCAGGAACAGATCCGCCTTGCATAATTCATGGAATTGGTCGGCGGCCAGAACGACATCATCGATCTGCAATTCGCCACGCTCCATCGCGATGTGCAAAAAGTCGACGACGCGCGCGCGCAGCAGCATCGGGGCAGATTCGTAGAATTCGCGTGCCAGCTCGGGGAAGCGGCTGCTTTCCGCGACGCAGATACGAAAGACCCGGGTGCCGAATTCAGAGGTGATGAAATCGACCATTTCGGTTGCGATATTGCGCAGCACGACTGCCGCGGGGGCGTTGAAATCAACGGTTTCGATAACGTGGCGGGCCTGACGGTGGCAGGCCATTTTCGCAACCTGCATGAATAGCAATTTCTTATCCGGGAAATAGCTGTAAAGCGTCGCCTTGGACACGCCCGCAGCGCGCGCGATATCATCCACTGACGCGCCTTCATATCCGTCGGACATGAACACCTGACGCGCACCTTCCAGAACCTGATCGAGTTTGCGGCCCTTTTTCGGCTCTGTTGCACCATCTGGCATCATGATCTCCCCATGGGTTCACTATAAACCGCGCGGTTCACTTTGGGCAAGGTGATTAGACGCGCCCCGGCCTATCCGATGGGCATGGCGCAGACCTCGACCAGCGGTTGTGCGATGCCGCAAGAGGCCGGGCGTTCCTCGATCGGCATCACCGGCGGGCGGGTCAGCGACGGCAGGCTGATGAACAATGACAGGGCAGGCGCTGCGAAGGCCGCACAAAACATGGATGCAAATACCAGGCGGGTCATGGGGGTCTCCTGTGCTGAGTGAGGGCATAACTAAACAGTCTAGTTCACTTGTGCAATAAGAAAATGAACTGACGGGTTCACTTTCCGCACTTGCCAGCGCGCCATGGCTGCCTAAGTTAGAATCATTCTAAAGGAGGATGCCCGATGATTCTCGGATTCGCCGACCGCCGCCGTTTCAACGACCTGTCGGAACAGGAAATTCTTGCCCTGGCGATTTCATCCGAAGAGGATGATGCCCGCATCTATCGTGCCTATGCCGAAAAACTGCGCCCGGCCTATCCCGCCTCTGCCGCCGTTTTCGATGGTATGGCGCTTGAAGAGGACGCGCATCGCCGCCGCCTGATCGACCTGCATGTCGCGCGGTTCGGTGATGTCATCCCGCTGATCCGGCGCGAACATGTGGCCGGGTTCTATGCACGTCGCCCGACATGGCTGGTTGAAAACCTGGGCCTTGCGCGGATCCGCGACGAGGCGGCGCGGATGGAACATGATGCGCAGCGTTTCTATGAAATCGCCGCCAGTCATGCGCGCGATGCCGCGACCCGCAAATTGCTGGGCGATCTGGCCGCAGCCGAGGCCGGGCATGCCGACAAGGCCGCGAATTTGGCGGCGACGCATCTGGATGGTGATGTCAAATCAACCGAGGAATCCGCCGCCTATCGCCAATTCGTGCTGACCTGGGTGCAGCCGGGTCTGGCGGGGTTGATGGATGGGTCGGTGTCCACACTGGCCCCGATTTTCGCGGTGGCTTTTGCAACGCAGGACACATGGACCACGTTTCTGGTCGGGCTGGCGGCCTCGGTGGGGGCGGGCATCTCGATGGGTTTCACCGAGGCTGCGTCGGATGACGGCAAGATTTCGGGCCGTGGTTCGCCCTATAAACGCGGGCTGGCGGCAGGGGTGATGACCACGATCGGCGGTCTGGGCCATGCGCTGCCCTATCTGATCACCGATTTCTGGACCGCCACGACCGTGGCACTGATCGTTGTGGTCGTCGAATTATGGGCGATTGCCTGGATACAGAACAAATATATGCAGACGCCATGGGGGCGGGCGGTGTTTCAGGTGGTTCTGGGCGGGGCCTTGGTCTTTGCCGCTGGGGCGCTGATCGGGTCGGGCTAGATATCGCGGACCATGGTTGTGACGGCATTGAACCCAAAGACATGCCGCCACAGCCCCATCTGATGGGTCTGCGTCTCGACAAAGCCGCGCTGCCGGTAAAGCGCGCGCGCCCGTGGGTTCGTGTCGATCACGTCTAGCCGGACCTGCCGGTAACCGCGCGTCTTGGCCTCGGCGGTGATTGCGTCCAGCAGGGCGCTGCCCACACCGCGCCCGCGATATGCCGGGGCGACAAAGATCCCGTCCATCAGGAAACGGTCATTATCGGTGTCGCGTTCCAGCGCCGCCAAAAGACCGCTGCGCAGCACGGCCCCGGCCCAGCCATAGACCCGCCGCAGATCGGTGAAACTGCCGCTGACCAGCGCGCCTTGCGGCGTTTTGAACCCCGCCACCCCCAACAGGCGGCCCTGCGCGTCATGCGCGCAAATGCCGTGATCGGCGCGCAGGACCTGGCCGATGAACAAAAGCGCGCGGTGTTTCGGCCCCATGACCAAACCCAGCTTTGCGCCAAAAGCTTCCCAATATAGCGCAGCGACGTCGGCCCGGTGCGTATCGGGGATGCCGATGGTGATATTCATCTGAAACTGCCAAAGGGCAGATAGGTGACCGGATCGCCGGGGGTGATCGTCATCGCCGCATCGGGCAGCATGACCAGCCCTTCGGCCCAGGCCAGCCCGCTGACCCGCCCCGATCCTTCCGAGGCGAAAACCTCGGCTTTGCCATCCCTGATCCGGGCGCGCAGATATTCGCGCCGCCCGGCCTTTTTGGTTTTGGCAAAGGCGGCGGGCAGGGTAAAACCTTGCGGTTCCGGCCAGTCGCCACCTGCCATCAGCGCCAATGCCGGATGCGCAAAGACCAGCGCGCAGACCATCGCCGCGACCGGATTGCCGGGCAGGCCCAGCACCGGCCTGCCGCCCCAGAGACCCATGGCAAGCGGTCGCCCCGGTTTCATCGCCACCCGCCACAAGGCCAGCGAGCCGGTGCCGGCCAGCAAGGCGGACATATGATCTTCGTCCCCGGCCGAGGCCCCGCCCGAGGTCAGGATCACATCGCAGGTCGCGGCTGCTTGATCCAGCATGCCACGCAGGATGCTGCGGTTATCAGGCGCGCGCCCCAGATCGACCGCCTGATGCCCCCATTGGTGCACCAGTGCGGCCAGCATCGGGCGGTTGGCGTCGAAAATCTGCCCTTGGGCAATCGTGCTGCCCGGGTCGCGCAATTCGTCACCGGTGGACAGGATGCCAACCCGCAAAGGCCGATAGACCAGCAGCTGGCCGATCCCTGCCGCGGCGCACATGCCCAGATCCGCAGGGGTCAGCCTGCGCCCCTGCCGCGCGATGATCTGGCCTGCGGCCATATCCTCGCCTGCGGCCCGCGCATTGGCCCCGCGTTTGAGCGGGCCTTGAAAGGTGATGGCCGTATCGGTTGCCTGCACGTCTTCTTGCATCACCACGGTATCGACGCCATCTGGCAAATCCGCGCCCGTCAGGATGCGGATCGCCTGTCCTGCGCGGATAGTGCCGTCATAAGGTTGCCCCGCGGCGGACCGCCCCTGGACCAGCGTCAGCCGTTGTGCGCCGGTGCCTGCCGGTCCGGCAAAGCCATAGCCATCAACCGCCGCATTGGGGCTGGGGGGATGGGCGCGCAAGGCTGTGACATCCTGTGCCAGATATTGTCCTGCTGCGGCAGCAAGGGGCTGGGGTTGCACCCCAGCAACGGGTGGCAAATGCTGACGCAGATGCGCCAAGGCCTGATCCACCGGGGTCCAATGCACGCCTTGGGGCAGCGCAAAGCAATCATTGCGCAAGACCGGCGCGCGGGCCGCCTGTTCCAGCAGCGCCACATGGCCCAGCCCCAGGATCGCGCCTTCGGCAGTGCCACCCGGCGCATCGAGCATGCGTGCCAGATCTTCGGGCGCCAGTGCCGAGATCGCCTGTGCCAGAACCCGGACCTGATGCGCATCCTTGATCGCCCCTGGCGGGCAGGTGGCGGCGATGGTCTTGGCAATCAGCGAGGGCCAGACCTCGACCAAGGCGATCGGCGGGGTCAGCGGCTCAAACGGCCAGACCGCCAGATCTGCACCAAAGCGCTGCCGCAGCCGCGCCAGAACTGGCAGCCCCATGATGACCTGACTGCCGACAGCCCCCGCACCAGACAGCTGCCAGACCGCAAAGGCCCCTTTCGCCTGCTGTTCGGCCGCGCGTTTTTCGGCGATCCCATGCCCATGCCGCGCCAGCCCCTTGCGGGGCAGGTCGGGAATGTCACGCGCCAGCCCATTGCCCCAGAACGGGCCGATCCCGGGGAAACGCGCGTTGATCTGCCCCGCCAGATCGAAACGGTTATTGGCCTTGGGGCTGTCCTGCACATGGGCGGCGAACCAGTCCCAGATCGCAAAAGGATCGTCCGATCCGGTCAGCACCCGGCCGAAGCCTGCCGGATAGCCAAAGGCGAAATCGAACCCGGCCAGCACGCGGCGTCCGGCGGCATGTTCATCGGTCAGAAACTGGATGATCCAGGCCTCGGCCAGCTGGCGGTTGCGGTGATAGACCGGGTCCTCTGCCTGGCCTGCGCGGGCCACACCCGTCCAGATCGCGTCTTTCTTGGGGCTGGCGCCGCGGTCGTTGCCACCTGACCAATCGACGATCAGCACGGTGTCCCACATTACAATCCGACCTCGGCGAGGATGAAATCGGCGATGGCGGCCGTGTCATCGAGATCAAAGACCGGCCGGTCCAATGTCAGGCCCGTGTCACTGGCCACCGCGCGCACGGTCGGATCGCCCGGCGCGATCAGCGGATTGCCCGTCACGGCGCGAAAGGCTTCGACCTTGGGATGGGCGTCGCGTTTATAGCCCTCGACCAGCACCAGATCGACCGGTGACAACAGCTGCAACAGATCGGCCAGCGGCGGTTCCGCCGCGCCGCGCAATTCGCTCATCAGCGCCCAGCGCGTGCCAGAGGCAAGCAGCACCTGCTGCGCCCCCGCCTGCCGGTGGCGATAGGAATCCTTGCCGGGGTGATCCACGTCGAACGTATGATGCGCGTGTTTGAGGGTCGACACGCTGATCCCGCGGCCTGTGATCTCTGTCACGAGCCGTTCCATCAGCCCGGTCTTGCCCGCGTTTTTATAGCCGACGATGCCATATATTTTCATAGCATTCCCTGCGCGCGGGCCAGATCATCCGGCGTGTTGACGTTGAAAAAGGCGATGTCATCGGGGAATTCCGCCGTGCCTGCGCCATGGTCATTGGTCCAAAGCACGACCTTGCGCAATCCGCCCAGCAACGCTGCGCGCAGATCCTCGCGCAGGGCGACCGGCCACAGACCAAAGGTCGGCTGTCGGCCCCCCGGGCTTGCCGCCAGCGCCAGCCCCTGATTGCCCCCCGCCAGTTGCAGGCGCGGTACCAGATCGCAGGGCAGAAACGGCGTGTCGGCGGCGGCGGTCACGATATGGCTGGCCCCTTGGTCCGCCGCCCAGTCCAGCCCCGCCAGCACCCCCGACAAAGGCCCTGCGAAATCCGCGATACTGTCTGCGATCACCGGCAGGCCGACCGCGGCAAAGCGCGCGGGATCGCCGTTGGCATTGAGCGCCAGCCCCGCCACCTGCGGCGCCAACCGGTCAATCACATGCCCCAGGATCGTGCTGTCGCCCAAGGGCAACAGCCCTTTGTCGCCGCCCCCCATCCGCGTCGCAAGCCCGCCCGCGAGGATCACCCCAAGCGGCGCGTTCACGCAGACACCTGTGGATGCCGGTGATTTGGGAGCCTCCGGCGGGAGTATTTTGGAAAAAAGAAGCTGCGGGATTCATGTGGCGGCCTTTCGCCCGGCGCGCGCCGGTTCGTCCGGGATCGCGGCCGGATCGGCATCGCGGATCAGGCGGTCTTCACCGGCGAGGCAGACAAACCGCTGCCCTTTCATCCGCCCGATCAGGGTCAGCCCGATTTCGCGTGCGATTTCCACGCCCCAAGCGGTGAAACCCGACCGCGAGGCCAGCGCGGGTATCCCCATCAGGGCCGTCTTGATCACCATTTCCGAGGTCAGCCGCCCTGTCGTGTAAAGCAATTTGTCACCGGCCTCGACCTTGTGGTGGTGCATCCAGCCGGCGATCTTGTCCACCGCATTATGGCGCCCCACATCTTCCATATAGACCAGCGGGCGCGCGCCCTGGCACAGCACCGTGCCATGGATCGCCCCTGCCGAAAGATAGAGCGAGGGGGTCCGGTTGATCGTTGCCGCCAGCGCGTAAAGATCGGAGGTCCGCAGCGGCATGTCGGGCAGGGTGACGCCTGCCAGCCCTTCCATCATATCGCCAAAGACCGTGCCAACCGCGCAGCCGCTGGTGCGGGTTTTCTTGCGCAGCTTGTCCTCGAAGGTGGTTTTTGACGCCGTGCGCACGACCACGGTTTCCAGCTCTTCGTCATAATCGATGCCGGTCACGGTATCATCGGCGCGCAGCATGCCCTGGTTGCGCAGGAACCCCAGCGCCAGATAGCGCGGATAATCCCCGATTGTCATGGCGGTGACGATTTCCTGGCCGTTGAGATAGATCGTCAGGGGCCGTTCCTCGATCACGCGCAGGTCGATGGGCGCGCCGGTCTGGTCGGTGCCGGTGACCGCCCGCGTCAGCCGGTCTGCTGCCGGATCGGGGGCGATCAGATAGGAGGAAAGATCATCAAGTCGTGCCAATTGTCATTTCCATTTCACGGGTTTAAGCCTGCCTTACCGCAGCCAAGCTAGGCCATAGCCATGACAAGTTCCACCGTCAAATCCCCTGCGCCATCCGCCTATTGGGCGGGGCTGCGCGATGGCAGTCCTTTCGTGCTGATGGCCGTGCCTTTCGCGACTTTGTTCGGCGTGGTGGCGACTGATGCGGGGCTAACGGTCGGCCAGGCGATGGGGTTCACGGTTCTGGTCATCGCGGGGGCTGCGCAATTTGCCGCCGTGCAGATGATGATGGAGGATGCGGGCATCGCCTTTGTCCTGCTGGCCGCATTGGCGGTCAATCTGCGCATGGCGATGTATTCGGCATCCTTGGTGCCCTATCTGGGGGCCGCCCCTTTGTGGCAACGTGCGCTGGTGGCCTATCTGAATTTCGACCAGACCTATATCACCTCTGTCGCCCGCTATGAGGCGCGCCCCGACATGCGCATGCAGGACCGTGTCTTGTATTTCCTGGGGGTGGCCACACCGATCACGCCTTTGTGGTTCATCATGACCTTGGTCGGGATCATGGTTGGATCCGCCATTCCCGAGGCCTGGGCGCTGGATTTCATCGTGCCGATCATGTTCCTGGCCATGGTGTCGCCGATGCTGAAATCGCTGGCCCATGTGGCGGCGGCGGCTGTGTCGGTCAGCGTCGCGCTGGCGCTGGTCGGGCTGCCTTCGGGCACCGGGTTGCTGGTGGCGGCGGCGGCGGCGATGGTGACGGGCGCGCTGGTCGAGACCTGGATGGAAAGGCGCAAGCCATGACCTATACCACTTTCGAGATCTGGCTGATCATCGCGATCCTTGGGATCGGGACCTTTCTGATCCGGTTTTCGTTTCTGGGGTTGATCGGTGATCGGCCGATGCCGCCTGTCGTGCTGAAACTGCTGCGTTTCACGCCGGTTGCGGTTTTGCCGGGGATGGTGGCGCCGCTTGTGCTCTGGCCTGCTGCGACGCAGGGCACGCCCGATCCTGCGCGGATGGTCGCGGCTGTCGTGACGGTGGCCGTGGGCGTCAAGACCCGCAGCGCGATCTGGGGGATCGCTGCGGGGATCGGGACGCTTTATCTGGCGCTGTGGTTATTCGCTATTCGCTAAGGACGGCGTTGATCCGGGCGGCGGCGATCCCCTTGTCGTCGGGGTCGTCCTCGCGGTAGGTGCGGGTTTCCACGCCGGGCAAGTAGGCGAAATCATCTGACAGCCGGTTGGGGGACCATGTCTGCCGGATCCCAGCGAAGCCCGGCAATTGGCGCAAAAGCCGCGAGGTGGCGCGCGCGCAATGCGCCTGTGGCACTGCCCCATTCGCCAGCGCCAGTTGCAGTGCCTGTTCGGCAATTTCAGGCGCGACCGGTACGGTTTGTCCGACGACATGATAGGTCACACGGGCGTGGTAGCTGACGTAGAACCGTTCCAGTTCTGGTGTCACGCCGAACAGCACATCATTGCGTTCCGGCATCCGGTTCTGCACGAAAGACCCCGCCGGATCGAACAGCACCCGCTGGCTTGCATTGATCAGCAGCGCGGAATGGGCCCCGTTGCCAGAGCCGTTGTTTTTCATCGTATAGAGCGTCAGAGAGCTGTTGTCGGGGTCACGAAAAATGGCGCGCGCGACGATGTCATCGGGCGCCCAGACCTCTTGGGCAGCGCAGCCCGACAAGGCCAGCGGCGCGCCGATCAGGAAGAACCGTCGCTGCACCTGTGATCAGGCGTTCACAAGCGCAAGCAGGATCAGCAGCGCGATGCAGATTACCGCCCCTTTCACCGACAGGCTGACGAAACCGTTAAAGGTTTTTTCCTGTTCGGTGATGTCCATCTTTCCGGGCTCATAGTCGTGGTCGGCCATCGTCGGCTCCTGATTTGCTGATTTGCTCTCGCTTACCCGATTTGTTGCAGGCTGTCACGCGGTCAGGTGGTCACGATTTGTCATGCGCTAGAGCGGGACCGCCGTGGTTTCCTTGATTTCCTCCATGACGAAACTGGCCGAAATATCCGAGACCGAGATCCGCGCCGTCAGCCGTTTGTAAAACGCGTCATAGGCCGGCACATCGGCCACGCGCACGCGCAAAACGTAATCGAGATCACCCGTCATCCTATAGGCGCCGACCACCTCGGGCAGGCTGCGCAGGGCTTTCTGGAATTTATCCATCCATTGCGCGTCATGGGCATTGGTGCGGATCAGCACCATCGCCATCAGCGGCACGCCGACCTTGGCCGGATCAACCAAGGCGACGCGCGCCCGGATCACCCCCGCCTGTTCCAGCGCCTTGATTCGCCGCCAGCAGGCATTGCGCGACAGATGCACGGCGGCGCTGATGTCATCGACGGACAGGCTGGCGTCGGTTTGCAGCACTTGCAGGATACGGCGGTCGGTTTCGTCGATAATAGCGGGCATATGTGGGATGATATCTCATAAATAGCCCGTATTACAATGTATTTTGGGACCGGATTTGCGGCGTTCAGGGCTAGCCTGTCACAAATGCCATGCACAGAGGTTTCCATGTCAGACACATCCCAAGACTCTACCCGCAGCACGCTTGTCGCCAGCCTGTTTCTGGACCATCCGGCCAGCGTGAATGAAACCTATCTTGGGCATATGCGCTTTGCCTTGGGGTTTGCATTCTGGCTGGGCGTGGCGGCCTTGGCGGCACTGGTCCATGCCTTCATCCCCGCGCTATGCGAAACGACGGCCAGCCGTATTCTCAAGCGGTTGCATGCCCGGATCATGGACCGCCACTGATGTGTCGCATTGCCGCCTATACCGGACCGGCCATTCCGTTGGAAAACATCATCGTGCGGCCGCGCCATTCGCTGCTGACCCAAAGCCAGCATGCGAACGAGGCCAAGCTGGCCGTCAATGGCGACGGTTTCGGGATCAGCTGGTATGGTCAGGACGAAAGACCCGGTCTCTACCGTGACGTGCTGCCCGCTTGGGCGGATGACAATCTGACCAACCTGTGCCGCATGGTGCGGTCGCATTTGTTCATCGCGCATATCCGCGCCTCGACCGTGGGGGAAACCAGCCGCGCGAATTGCCATCCTTTCGCGCTGGGCCGCTGGTCATTTTGTCACAACGGCCAGATCCCGCATTTCGGCCGGATCAAGCGGCGGATGATGGCTGCCCTGCCTGATGCCTTGTTCGATGCGCGGCGTGGCACCACCGATAGCGAGATGATCTTTCTGACGATGCAGGCGCATGGGCTGGACACGGACCCTGCCGCCGCCATCGCCGCCACGCTGCGCGATATCGGACCCGAGGATGCCAGCGGTCCGGTCAAGCTGACCTGTGTCTTTTCGGATGGGCAGGGGCTGTTTGCCTTCCGTCATGCCTCTAGCGG
This sequence comes from Yoonia vestfoldensis, assembly GCF_002158905.1. Taxonomy (NCBI): domain Bacteria; kingdom Pseudomonadati; phylum Pseudomonadota; class Alphaproteobacteria; order Rhodobacterales; family Paracoccaceae; genus Yoonia; species Yoonia vestfoldensis. The sequence goes on along the minus strand of NZ_CP021431.1, from coordinate 2,855,154 downwards.
GGACAGCCCGACACTGTACCTTTCGGGCGTGCTGGATAACGGCGGGCGCGCTGTCGCGTCAGAACCTTTATGCGGGATGACCGACCGCTGGACCGCGCTGCCCTGCAACATGCTGTGCCGGATCACGGCAGAGGGTGTGCAGACCGAAGAAATCGGACCGAGCCGCGCCGCAGCGCTTCAGGCGGCTGAATAGGCAAAAGCACCGTCGTCGCGCAATTGCCGCGTGGCGCGGCCGGTTTGGTGCAGATGGTTCAGATGGGCCACCGCCTCGACCAGCGCCAACCCGTATTCGGCAGGGCCGATCTGGCGCTTGAACAGCGGCAGAAAACACTCGCCCGCCGCGCGCGGCTGGTCCAGATGCGCGACCAGCCGGTCCAGCGCGCCATGGTGGTTGTCGATCATCTGCCTCAGCCGCAGGGGCAGGCCGGTAAAGGGCAATTTATGCCCGCCAAGCACCAGATGATCGGGGCGCGCCAGCGGCTGGAACCTTTCGCAGGACGCGATCCAATCACTCACCGGGTCGGCATCAGGTTCCGTCGGATAGACCCCCAGATTGGCGCTGATCGAGGGCAGCAATTGGTCGCCGCCCAGCACGACCGCATCGTCACGCGACCAGAAAGTCGCATGTTCAGGCGCATGGCCGTCACCCATGCGGATATCCCATTTGCGCCCGCCCATGCGGATCGTGTCGCCATCGCGCAACCGCTGATACCCCAGCGGCAGGGGGGCGACGCAATCGGCGAAATTGAACGGGCGTTCGGCCTTGCGCCGGGCCAGTTCATCCGCCGCCATGCCTGCGCGTTCATAAAAGGCGATGGTGTCCGGCGTGGGCCGGTCCTGCGCATCCAGCACCAGCATTCGCGCCATCAGCCAGCCGGTGCGCGGCATATGTAGCGCGGCCCCCTGTGCCACGAACCAGCCCGCCAGCCCCACATGATCGGGGTGGTGATGCGTGACGATCACGCGGGTGACGGGCTTGCCTGCCAAAGGGCCATCCAGCAGCGCTTGCCAGATCGCCTTGGATTTTGTGCTGGCAAAGCCGGTATCCACGATCGTCCAGCCATCGCCATCATTCAGCGCATAGACATTGACGTGATCCAGCGCCATCGGCAGCGGCAGCCGCATCCACAAGATCCCATCGGCCACTGTGATCGCCTCGCCTGCAGCAGGCGGATCGGCAAAAGGATAACGGATGCCCATGACGCCGTCAGGCATCAGGCGGCGGCCAGATCGGCAGGTGTGATCGCGGCAAGATCGGCCGCCCCTTCGCGCACATGTGCCAAAAGGGATATATGTTCGGGCAGCAGCCGCTTGATATAGAAGGTCGCCAGCCGCAAATGGCCTGCATCGCCCGCCACGGCGCTGGCCAGATGCACATGCCCGCCCAGCACCCGCGCAAAGGCGCGCAGGTAAGGCACGGCACCGGCGAAACGGTCGTTCAGATCGGGCTGGCTGACCAGCCATTCGGTCGCCTCGCGCAGGGTTTCGGCGGCTTCCCAGACGGCATGGGCCAGATCGGGATGGGTCGCCTTGGCGGCCTCTGCGCCGCGCACCACATCATCCAGCAGTCGGAACGCGGCATCGCCGCCATCCATCAGCTTGCGCGCGACAAGATCCATCGCCTGAATGCCATTGGTGCCTTCGTAGATCGTGCTGACGCGCACATCGCGGACGAATTGCGCCGCCCCCGTTTCCTCGATAAAGCCCATGCCTCCATGGATTTGCACGCCGGTATTGCTGGCCTCGACGCCGATATCGGTGCCAAAAGCCTTGGTGATCGGCGTCAGAAAGGCCGCGCGCGCCTGCCATGCGGGATCATCTGTCGCCGTCGCCATATCGATGGCCACGGCATTCATCAGCGCGATGGCGCGGGCGGCATAGATATCGGCGCGCATCGTGGTCAGCATCCGGCGCACATCGGCATGTTCGATAATGGCACCTGTGCCTTGCGCGCGGCCTTGCTTGCGGTCCTGCGCATAGGCCAGCGCGTGCTGCAGCGCGCGTTCGGCGGTGCCGATTCCCTGCGTGCCGACACCCAGACGGGCGTTGTTCATCATGGTGAACATCGCGGCCATGCCGCCATGTTCCGGCCCCACCAGCCAGCCGGTCGCGCCGGAATATTCCATCACGGCGGTCGGTGATCCATGCAGGCCCATCTTATGTTCCAGACTGACCACGCGCAGGTCGTTCTTCTGTCCCGGATTGCCATCTGCATCAGGGATCAGTTTTGGCACCATGAAGAGGCTGATCCCCTTGGTGCCGGGCTTGCCGTCGGGCAGGCGGGCCAGCACAAGATGGCAGACATTGGCGGTGAAATCATTATCGGCCCAAGAGATATAGATTTTCTGCCCCGTGATCGCATAGCTGCCGTCGCCATTGGGTTCGGCCTTGGTGCGCAGCGCGCCTACATCCGATCCCGCCTGCGGTTCGGTCAGGTTCATCGTGCCGCACCATTCGCCCGAAATCAGTTTCGGCAGATAGGTGGCCTTGATCGCGTCCGAGGCGTGGTGTTCCAGCGCTTCGATCTGGCCTTGGGTCATCAGCGGGTTCAGTTGCAGCGCAAGGCAAGCGCCCGAGAGCATCTCGTTCACGGTGGTGGTCAGCGTCATCGGCAGGCCAAGACCGCCGTTTTGCGCCTGCGCGGACATGCCGATCCAGCCACCGGTCGCGATGGCGCGATACCCTTCTGCAAACCCCGGCGGGGTGCGCACGACACCGTTTTCCAGATGCGCGGGATGTTTGTCGCCGATCTGGTTCAGCGGCGCGAGCATGTCTTCGCACATCTTGCCGGCCTCGGTCAGGATCGCATTGGTCATGTCGGGCGTGGCCTCGGCGAAACGGTCGGTGGCGGCCACCTCGGCAAAGCCCACGACATGATCCAGCAGGAACCGGAAATCACGGATCGGGGCGTGATAGGGCATGGGGACATCTCCGACTGAATGGTCCGACTGAATGGTCTGCTTGGCAAGGCCGGGTGCTGCGGCTATGCAGTGACGACAATGGCAAAGTTATCGATCTGATGTCACCCTTCAACTTAAACGCTACGTCATGAGCGCGCGGGACGCCGTCCTTTTGCGCCCCGATGCGGCCGGTCTGGTGCAGGCGGCAGAGATCCTGACGCAGGGCGGGCTGGTGTCGTTTCCGACCGAAACGGTTTACGGTCTGGGCGCCGATGCGCGCAATGACAAGGCTGTCGCCGCGATCTTTGCGGCCAAGGGGCGGCCTGCGTTCAACCCGCTGATCGTGCATCTGGGTGATGTCGCCGCCGCCCATGCGATCTGCGATTTCAACGATGATGCGCGCCGTCTGGCCGCGGCCTTCTGGCCCGGTGCCTTGACGCTGGTGCTGCCGTTGCGCGCGCAGGCGGGGATATCGCGGCTGGTCACGGCGGGGCTGGACAGTATCGCGCTGCGGGTGCCGGATCACCCGGTCGCGCAGGGCTTGCTGGCCGCTTTCGATGGGCCGGTGGCGGCACCTTCGGCGAATCCGTCAGGCCGGATCAGCCCGACGACAGCGGCCCATGTGCGCGAAGGGCTGGGCGACCGGATCGATGCGCTGGTTGATGGCGGGGCTTGCGCCGTGGGTCTGGAATCAACGATTGTGGCCTGCCTTGGCGCGCCCACATTGCTGCGCGCGGGCGGCATCCCGGCCGAGGCGATTGCCGCCTGTCTGGGGCGGCCGCTGATCACGGCGGAAAACCCTGACGCACCGGTCTCGCCCGGTCAGTTGTTGTCGCATTACGCGCCGCTGGGGCAAGTCCGGCTGAACGCGACCGCGCGGCAAGACGGCGAGGTGATGCTGGGTTTTGGTCGCGTCGAGGCTGATCTGAACCTGTCGCCGTCGGGTGATCTGACCGAGGCCGCAGCGCGTCTGTTCGATTGTCTGCACCAGCTGGATGCGATGGGCGCGACAAGGATCGCTGTCACCCCGATCCCCGATCACGGGCTGGGCCGCGCGATCAACGACCGGCTGCAACGGGCCGCAGCGCCCAGGTAAGGTGGGCTTAAGCCCACCCTACGGGTGATGCCGGATAAATGGCGTCACGCTGGGTCTGTCGGCGCGCAACCGGCCCTTGGCGTCAAAACCGTCATCGGCGTTGAAGGTGATTTCCGGCAGATCGTCAAAACCCGCGATCAGCCCGGCCTGTCCCGCCAGCGCATTGCCCAACCTTTCTGCAAGGGCCGTCGCACGCGCGCCGCGATGATAGCCATGCACGCCATGCACACAGACCGGCTGCAATATTGTCAGCCCGAGATAGCGCAACGTATAGGCCAGCGGCCAAAGCAGCAGGTTCACATCGCCTTCCTTGCCGTTATGCGCGCTTTCATCGGCGCTGGATCCGGTGGTCACGCAAAGCAGCGCCTTTTTGCCCCGCAACATACCGGTGTCGAAACGTTCCGCCGTGCTATGCAGCGCGCCATGCGCCAGCGCGCGGTCGCACCAGCCCTTGAGCATGGCAGGCGGCGCAAACCACCACATCGGAAAGTGAAAGATGATCCGGTCCGCGCGGCGCAGCTTGTCCAGCTCTGCCGCGACATCGGCAGGCAAGACCGTTTCGGCCGCATGGCCCTGCGCCTTGAGCGCGTCGAAAGGCAGATCAGCCGGATGATCGTAATGCGCGGCGCGTTCGGCCGGATCAAAGCCCAAGGCATAAAGATCGGACCAGATCACATCATGGCCGAGGGCGGCACTGGCATCCGCGCTGGCCTGCGCCCATTGCGCGTTGAAAGAGCGGGGTTCGGGATGGGCTAGAACGATCAGCGTGCTGGGCATCCGCCTTAGCCTGCGTGCTGGCGTTCGATATAGCCGCGCAATTCCTCGGCCTCGCGGCGGGCCTCGCGCAGGCCGTCCATGGCGGCGCGCAATTCAGCCTCGGTCTGGGACAGCTGATTGGTCATCTCGGCCTCGCGCTGTTGCAGATAGGTGATTGCCTGGTCGCGGGTTTCCTCGGCCTCGTGCAGGGCCTGGGCCATCTTGTCCAACTCGCCGATTTCCGATGTGGTCACGCGGGTAAAGCGGTTGACCAGCCAGCTGGCGAACCAGCCCAGCGCGAAGGCCACGAACAAGATGACGGCCGTTGCGATGATGAATTCGGTTCTGTTCAAGGTGTCGCCTCTGCCGCATCGTCCCCTGTTCCGTCTTGCGGGGTTTCGGCGTCGGTTTCAACCTCTTCAGGCAGAGTTTCATCGGTCACGGCGTCTTCTTCGGGCGGGATCAGGCTGAATTCGATCCGGCGGTTGGCCTCGCGGCCTTCTTCGGTGCCGTTATCGGCGATCGGATTGGCCATGCCATAGCCCACGGCCTCGAAGGTGGATACCGGCACGCGGCGCGCGCGCAGGGCGGTCAACACGGCATCGGCGCGGTCTTGCGACAGGCGCAGGTTCATTTCCTCGCGGCCTTGGCTGTCGGTATAGCCCGCGACCCGGATCGGCAGGTCACCGCAGAGCCGCAGCACCTCGGCGATGTCGTCGATCACGGGCTGGGCCGCGGCGGTAATACTGGCAGAGCCGGGGTCAAAGGTGATCTTGCGCCCTTCGGTCATCATGATGATCTGGGCGATGCATTGCGCGGGTGTGGGCAAGGCCGCAACAGGGTCCAGCGCCTCGACATAGGTGACGTCGAGGTTGAAATCGGCGGCCTGCCCCAGCTTGTCGATCATCAGCCGTGAAATCTCGGCTGCGGCGGTTTCATTGCCGGTATTGCCGCGCAGGCTGATCGTCTGGGGTTCCACGATGACAATGCCATTGGACAGCTCTGACAGCGCCTCGATCCCGGCCAGAACGCGGACCGACCACCCTGCGGGCAGGCCGTCGACGACGCGGGTGCGCATGGTGATGTTGCGCTGGCCGAATTTCGCGGTGGCAAAATTCTGCGCGACCATATTGGTCAGATCATCCGGCATCCGCCCGCGCAGCTGCACATGGCCTTCGGGGCTGAGCGTGGCAGTGAATTGCGGAGGGCCTTCGGCGTCGTCATCCGGCAATGCAGGCAATTCGGCGCTGAGCGCAAAGACATCGGGCAGGCTGTTTTCAAGCTGGCCTACCGCATCGTCAAAACGTGCCTGTGCGGTGCCGGGCAGGGCCACCAAGATCACATCGGTATCGGTCAGCGTCACCGTGCCGCCGCCGAGGTTCTGCACGGCATTGATGGCCAGCGCCACGGCCTGCCCCCAATCCTGCGACGGGGCACCAAGGGCCAGCATGCAATTCACCTGGCCGACCAGCCCGGCACTGGTGGCCGCGTTCAGGATCAGTTCGCGGGCTTCGACGGTATCGACGGCGCAGGCATCGAACCTTGCGCTATCGGCGTCCAGAATGAACCGCGCCGTGAAAGGCGAGATCACGGGGCGCGGTGCGTTGATTTCCAGCGCCAGCCGCACGCCATCGGGTCGGCTGCGGGCAAGGGCGGCTTCGAGCCTGCGCTTTTCGATCAGATTATCGGCGATCCCGCTGATCGTGACCCGCTCGGCCGTGACCGAGATCTTGGAGCGCGGCAGCATTTCCAGCGCGACGATCGCGAAATCAACGGCGGCGCGCCATGTCGGCGGCATCGGGTAATCGCCGGTTTCCAGCAGATCCGCCACGCTTTGCCCGTTTGCGATCCTTGTGATGCGGCGCGCCAAAGCATCCCTGTTGCTGCTGGCCGGGATCAGGCCGATCAGCGACACGCCACTGTCATTGCGCAGGATCTCGATCTTGAATTCGGGCGGGGCGAAATCGGCGGCATCCGCAACCGACAGGTTGTCGATCACGCGGCTGGCATCGACGACCCCGCCTGCCGCCGAGATGGCGCGAAAGCGCAGCGCCTCGGTCGGGGCGGTGCCTTCGAGGATCACCTGCAACCCGTCGCCCAGGACATCGGCCCAATCATAGCTGTTCTCGGCGAGCGTCTGGCGCACGGCATCGACGGACCGGTCTTCGACCGAGGCGACTGTCAGTTGCGCCGCAGCGACCGATCCCGCCGCCGCGATACTGAAGGCGATGATCCGTATGAAAATGGCAGAAAGGCGCATTCAATTCCGTTTCTTTTATCCCGGCCCTGCATAGGCCCTGCGGCCGGGGTGTTCAATCATACCAGAAACGCCACGGCGAAAAATGGCAGAGGGATCAGACCCGCATCGCGGTTCGCACGGAAAAGGCGCAAAAGCCCTGCATTGTCGTCTGCGTCAAAGCGGTGCAGCTGCCATGCCAGATGCCAGCCCATCGCCCAAGGCCCGCCCAAGGCGATGACCAGCGACAGGACCGACCTGTCTTGTGCGGCCAGCAGCACCGCCGCGCCGAACAGAATCACTGTCAGCGCCAGGAACAGCCGCAGCCATCGCCGGGCCTGATCGCCAAACAATCGCGCGGTGGATTTCACGCCGATCAGCGCGTCATCCTCGGCGTCCTGATAGGCATAGATCGTGTCGTAAAACAGCGTCCAGGCGATCCCCGCCAGATAGAGCGCGACAGGCGCCGCCCCGATGCTACCGGTATAAGCGGCCCATGCCAGCAAAGCGCCCCAGTTGAATGCAAGCCCCAGAAACACCTGCGGCCACCATGTGAACCGTTTGGCGAAAGGATAGACCGCCACCGGCAGCAGCGCGAGGATGCCAAGGCCGATTGCTGCGGGCGGAAAGCTTAGCAGGATGCCAAAGGCCACCAGCGCCTGCACGATCATCCAGATCACCGCCGCTTTGACACTGGTCTGGCCAGAGGGAATCGGCCGCGACCTTGTGCGCGCCACGGATCCGTCGATGTCGCGGTCGGTGATGTCGTTCCAGGTGCAGCCCGCGCCGCGCATCAAAAACGCTCCGATCCCGCAGCCCGCGATGATCCAGATCGCAAAGCTGTCGAACCGCCCTGTTGCCAGCACCGCCAGCGCCAGCGCCCATAGGCAGGGCAGATACAGCAGCCATGTGCCGATAGGCCGGTCCGCGCGCGACAACCGCAGAAACGGGCGCATGGGCGCAGGCGCGACCCTGTCCACCCAGTTTCCACGCACGGCATCCGCGACACGGCCCGCAGGCTCTGGCATCCGGGGGTTTTGGGTCATATGCTCCGCTTCATGGCATCCAAGGTCCGGCTTTATGTAGATCACCCCTTGGGGGTAGGGCAATCGGTTCCGCTGAACCGTGATCAGGCGCATTATCTTTTCGGGGTCATGCGGCTGGGGGTGGGGGGCGTGATCTCGCTGATCAACAGCCGGGATGGCGAATGGGACGCCATTGTCGAAAAGGCAGGCAATAAGGGCGGCGTGCTGGCCTGTCAGGCGCAGACGCGGGGCTTGCAAACCCCGCCCGATTTGTGGCTGGTCTTTGCCCCGATCCGCAAGGAACGCACGGCCTTTATCGTGGAAAAGGCGGTGGAACTGGGTGCAGCGCGGATCATGCCGGTGCGGACCGACTTTACGCAGTCCGCCAACCGAATCCGCACCGACAAGCTGCAAGCCCATGCCATCGAGGCGTCCGAGCAATGCGGCGGCACCTTTGTGCCCCCTGTCGATGATCTGGTGAAACTGGAACGGCTGCTGGCCGATTGGCCCAAGGACCGCCAGCTGATGTTCTGCGATGAAACCGCCATCGGCGCGCCGGTGCGCCTGCCTGTCATGCCCGGTCCCTGGGCGGTGCTGATCGGTCCCGAAGGCGGGTTTTCGCCTGCGGAACGCGACAAGCTGCGCGCCTTGCCCTTTGCCCATGCCGTCAGCCTTGGGCCGCGCATCCTGCGTGCGGATACGGCGGCGGTCGCGGCGCTGACGCTGTGGCAGCAAGCGCTGGGCGACTGGGGATGATCCGCGCCACGCAGGCCGACAGGGCCGAGATCGTGGCGTTTCTGCGCCGCCATTTGCCGATTGCGATGTTCCCGCTGGCGAACCTGCGCCACCATGGCATGGCAGGCGGCCATCCGCGCGCGATGGCGTTCTGGCTGCGCAACAAGGAGGGCATGATCACCGATATCGCCGCGATGACTGATGCCGGTTTCCTGTTTCCGGTCTGTCCGACGCAGCCTTGGGCCGATCTGCGCGCGGCGGTGCAAGGCCACCGGGTTGCAGCGATTCTGGGCGAGGCGGCACAGGTCGCGGGCCTGCGCATGGGGCTGGGTCTGCAAGGGGCGGCAGGATATGCCGCGACCGAACCGCATTACGACCTGCGCTTGGCCGATCTGGTGATCCCGCCGACCGATGGGCTGACCCTGCACCCGCTGGCCGATGCCCCGCGCGATCTGGTGATCGGCTGGCGGCATGCCTATCTGCGAGAGACAATGCTCGGGCAGGAGAGTGCCATGGAGGCCACGGCGATCAAGGATATCGACAGCTATCTTGCGGCGGACAGCCACAGGGTGCTGTTTGATGGCGATACGCCCGTGGCGATGACGGGTTTCAACGCGGTTCTGCCCGATGCGGTGCAGATCGGCGGGGTTTACACGCGGCCCCAGTTGCGCGCGCGCGGCCTTGCGCGGCGGGCGGTGGCGCTGCATCTGGCGCAGGCGCGTGCTGCCGGTGTGACCCGCGCGACCCTGTTCGCGGCAACCGCCGCTGCCAGCAAGGCCTATGAGGCCGTGGGGTTCCGCCAGATCGGGGACTTTGCCATCGTGCTGCATGATGCGCCACAGGTGGTGCATGGCTGACTTTTTCCGCCCCGAGGCGCGCGCCTTTTTCTGGCGCTGGCGCGAAGTGCTGGCGGCTTGTGCTGTCGCGCTGTTCGGCCTGTGGTGGGCGCTGAATGCGGCGGGCATGAATGTCTGGCTGGGCTATCTGATCGGTGTCGCAGGGCTGGGCTGGGGCTTGGCCGCCATGCAGCGCGCGCGCTTTGCGCAGGATGGTGAAGGGCCCGGGGTGGTGCAGCTGCGCGAACGCAGGCTGGCCTATTTCGGCCCGCTTGACGGGGGTATCCTTGATCTTGACGATCTGACCGAGGTGGCGCTCGACCCCGGCAGCTATCCCGACCCCAGCTGGATCCTGACTGGGATCGGCGGCCAGCGCATCGCCATTCCGATCAATGCCGCAGGCGCAGATGCCTTGTTTGATGTCTTTGCTGCCCTGCCCGGGATCAAGACCGGCGCAATGCTGGATGTGCTTTCGCGCACACCGGATGCGCTGGTGGTGATATGGTCGCGCGCGCGTCCTCTCTTGCATTGACAGATGCGCTGGTGCAGGTCACGGATACGTCCCTGACCCCCTGAACGGAGCCTTCCCGATGTCCATTCCTCAAACCGGCGGCGGCCCGATTGAACATCACGACCAATTGGCCGAATTGCTGGCCAAAGGCTGCAAGCCCAAGGACCAGTGGCGCATCGGGACCGAGCATGAGAAATTCGGCTATTGCGCCGATACGCTGCAACCCTTGCCCTATGACGGTGCGCGGTCGATCAAGGCGGTGCTAGAGGCTTTGCACAGCCGGTTCGCCTGGGACCGCGTGGAAGAGGATGGCAAGATCATCGGCCTGACCAAGGATGGCGCCAATGTCAGCCTTGAACCGGGCGGCGCGCTGGAATTGTCGGGCGCACCTTTGGAAACCATCCACCAGACCTGCGACGAGGTGAACAGCCATCTGGCCGAGGTCAAAGCCGTATCCGACGAAATCGGCGTGCGGTTCATCGGTCTGGGCGCGGCCCCCGTCTGGACGCATGACCAGATGCCGCTGATGCCCAAGGGCCGTTACAAGCTGATGGACCGCTATATGCAATCTGTCGGCACGATGGGCACCGCGATGATGCGCCGGACCTGCACGGTGCAGGTGAACCTCGATTTCGGGTCAGAGGCGGATATGGTCCAGAAAATGCGCGTGGGCGTGGCCTTGCAGCCCGTGGCGACAGCGCTTTTCGCCAATTCGCCGTTTTTTGAAGGCAAGCCCAACGGCCATAAATCATGGCGCGCGCGCATCTGGCGTGATCTGGATGCCAGCCGCACCGGCATGGTGCCTTTCATCTTCGAGGACGGTTTCGGCTTTGAGGCTTGGGTGCAATGGGTTCTCGATGTGCCGATGTATTTCGTCTATCGCGACGGCAAATATATCGATGCTTTGGGCATGTCGTTCCGCGATTTCCTGCGCGGTGAATTGCCCGCCCTGCCGGGGGAAAAGCCCCGCATGTCCGATTGGGCTGATCACCTGACAACCGTGTTCCCCGAAGCGCGCATGAAGCAATATATCGAGATGCGCGGCGCCGATGGCGGCCCCTGGCGCAGGCTATGTGCGCTGCCTGCTTTCTGGACCGGGTTGATGTATGATCAGACCGCGCTGGATGCCGCATGGGATTTGTGCAAGCACTGGACCGCCGCACAGCGCGACGCTTTGCGCGTTGCTGCATCGGTGGATGGGTTGCAGGCGAAGGTCGAAGGGATCGACATGCATGCGCTGGCCCGCGAGGTCTTGGCGATTTCCGAGGCAGGGTTGCGAGCCCGCGCCTTGCCCGGCGCCGGTGGGCTGGTCCCCGACGAGACCCATTTCCTGAATGCATTGAAAGAAACCGTCGAGACCGGCAAGACACCTGCGGATGATCTGCTGGATCATTATCACGGTGATTGGGCTGGTGATCTGGACCGTATCTACGCCGAATACAGCTATTAAGGCGGCGATTTGGGCTGCGCGCTGCGCGCTTGCGGCCTCCGGCGGGGATATTTCGGCTCGGAAGATGGGGTTATTTCGCCCCGATCTTGCCTTCGGTTCCGCTGCGCAGGCGCTGGATGTTCGCCCAGTGGCGCGCATAGATCAGCAGGCCGAGGCTGGCTGCCAATGCGGCCGCTGCGCCGTAACCGGTGAAGGCCATCACGACCGGCATCCAGCCCGCCGCGACCAGGGCGGCGAGAGATGAATAGCGCGTGATCACCGCGACCGCGAGCCAGATGCCGCAGGCCGCAAGTCCCATCGGCCAAGCGAGCGCCAGCAGGATGCCCAGATAGGTCGCAACACCCTTGCCGCCGCTGAAGCCCAGCCAGACCGGAAAGCAATGGCCGATGAAGGCCATCAATGCCGCCAGTTGTACCGCATCTTCGGGCGCGGCGGCGCGTGCGGCCAGCACGGCGATAGCGCCTTTTCCTGCGTCGAAGATCAAGGTCAGGGCTGCGGCTTTCTTGTTGCCGGTTCGCAGCACATTGGTCGCCCCGATATTGCCCGATCCGATATTGCGCAGATTGCCCAAGCCCATCAGCCGCGCCATGATCACCCCGCCGGGGATCGACCCCAGCAGATAGCCAAGCGCGCCCCAGAGCGCCAGAACCGCAAGGCTGCTTTCGATCATGGGCATTATGCGCCCCCCCAGATGCGGGTGCCGTCCACCCATGTGCCGATCACGCGGCCTTGCAGGCGCGCCCCGTCAAAGGGGGTATTTTTCGATTTTGATTGCAATGTCGTGCGGTCCAGCTGGAACGGCGCGTCCGGGTCGAAGAGCACCAGATCGGCGGGGGCGCCGGCCAGCATCCGCCCTGCTGCAAGCCCCAACAGCCTTGCAGGGTTCAGCGCCAATGCACGAAACAGGCGCGGCAGGTCGATCTGGCCTGCATGATAGAGCCGCATCGCGGCGGGCAGCAGGGTTTCCAGCCCCACGGCCCCGCTTGCGGCCTCTTCAAAGGGCAGCCGTTTGCTTTCTTCGTCCTGTGGTGTGTGCATCGAACAGATCACGTCGATCAGCCCTTCGGCGACGGCCTGGACAACGGCGATCCGGTCATCCTCGGCACGCAGCGGCGGGGTCAGTTTGAAAAAGGTCCGGTAATCCGCAACATCCATGTCATTCAGCGTCAGATGGTGGATGCTGACGCCCGCCGTGATCCGCAGCCCGTTGCGTTTGGCCCGTTCCAGCGCGGGCAGCGCGCGGGCCGTCGTGATCTGGTCGATGTGATAGCGCGCGCCGGTCATTTCCAGCAGGCTGATATCACGGTCGAGCGCCATGCGTTCGGCCATCGGTGACACCCCCGGCAGCCCGCGCAAGGATGCGAATTTGCCGCTTGTGACCACCGCCCCTTCGGACAGGCCGGGGTCCTGCACATGGCCGATCACCAGCGCATCAAGTGCGCGCGCATAGCTGAGCGCGCGGGCCAGCACCTTGGTTTTGGTCACCACATGGTCGCAATCGGTGAAGGCCACCGCACCCGCATCGGATAAAAGCCCGATTTCCGTCATTTCCTGACCGGCGCGTTCCTTGGTCAGCGCCGCCATCGGCAGCACATGCACGGGCGCATCCAGCTGCGCGCGTCGCGCGACGAATTCCAGCTTCTCGGGCGTGTCGATGCTGGGGTCGGTATCGGGGCGGGTCACAATCGTCGTGACACCCCCGGCCGCCGCCGCCCGGCCAGCAGAGCGAAAGGATTCCTTGTGCCGCTCGCCGGGTTCAGAGACCTTGACGCCGATGTCGATGATGCCGGGGGCAAGGCACAAGCCGGCGCAATCAATGATCGTCGCACCCACGGGCGGGGTTGCCCCGGCTGGCAGCACGTCATGGATCAGGCCGTCCACAACCAAGAGACCGCCCGGCGCATCGCTGAGCGCGACAGGGTCGATGATCCGGGCATTAGCGAAAAAGGTGGCGGTCATGCGTCTGGTTCCTTGCACTTGCTTATCCGCCGACCCAGACCACCAGCCCGACCAGCGCGAACATGATCAGCAAGGCGGCGGTGGCGACCATCCCGCTCATTCTTGCGTCGGATTTGCGGGGTTTGGCGGGCGGGCCGGGCAGCGCACCCGCGCCCGAGGGGGATGTCAGCTTTTCAGATGCCGCGATCACAGGTGTTTCGCGCAGCACGGTCACCAGTACCGTGCCTGCCGGCAGGTCGATCTGCTGCGCCTGCCCGTCAAAGGCGCGTGACATGACCAGCAAGATTGTGCCTTGCGCCTGCTGTAACAAGACCTCCTGTTCAGCTGTCAGCGCCATGTCATAGCCTTGACGGATCAGCTCGGGCAGGGGCACGGTGGCGCGCTGGTCCGGCGAGATCAGGTCCACGAAATCGGTGTTCAGCGTGACGGGTCCCAGGATTGCTGCGATTGTCGGCGCGTCGGTCGCCGTCGCGGCCAGCACATATAATGCGCCGTGGTCATTGGCGGGAATATTCAGCATCACCTACACCATCACGCTTTGGTCGCGGCGGGCCTCGCGCAGGTTGCGTGCCAGCAGGTCCATCGCGGCCATCCGCACGGCCACGCCCATTTCCACCTGTTTCTGGATCACCGAGCGGTTGATGTCATCGGCGATATTGCCGTCGATCTCGACCCCGCGGTTCATCGGGCCGGGGTGCATGACGATGGCGTCGGGCTTCGCATGGGACAATTTGGCCGCATCCAGCCCGTAGCGGTGGAAATATTCCCGCTCGGAGGGGATGAAACCGCCGTCCATACGCTCTTTCTGAAGCCGCAGCATCATGACGACGTCGACACCCTGCAAGCCTTTGACCATGTCGTCATAAACCTCGACCCCGAAATCACCGATCCCTGCGGGCATCAGCGTGGGCGGGCCGATCAGGCGGATGCGGTTTTCCATCTTGCCCAGCAGCATGATATTGGACCGTGCCACGCGACTATGGGCGATGTCGCCGCAGATCGCGATATTCAGGCGGTGCAGCCGGCCCTTGGCGCGGCGGATCGTCAGCGCGTCAAGCAGCGCCTGGGTCGGATGTTCGTGCCGCCCGTCGCCTGCGTTCAGCACGGCGCAATTGACCTTTTGCGCCAAAAGGTCCACCGCGCCCGATTGCGGATGCCGCACGACTAGCAGGTCGGGGCGCATCGCGTTCAGCGTCAGCGCCGTGTCGATCAGGGTTTCGCCCTTTTTGATGGATGACGCCTGCATCCCCATATTCATCACATCGGCCCCCAGCCTTTTGCCCGCCAGTTCGAAACTGGCCTGCGTGCGGGTGGAATTTTCAAAGAACATGTTGATCTGGGTCAGACCGGCCAGCACCTCGCGGTGGGCATGGCCGCTTGTGTTGTGATCGGCATAGGTATCCGCAAGGTCCAGCAGGGTCGTGATCTCTGTCGGATGCAGCTGTTCGATCCCCAGAAGATGCCTTGCGCGGAATGTCATGCCCTGATCCTTTGCCGTCGTCCGGTGGGTTATAGGCCGCGCGCCCGCAGGCTTCAATGCCGCAGGCCCTGCACAAGGGCCGCGATTGCGCCTATTGTCGCGTCAATGGATTCGCAAGACACATATTGGCAGGACCGCGCGGCGCTGGAATGGCAGGTCGAATTGGGCGTGACCGATGCGATCCTTGATGCGCCGCTGGATCGCTATGCGCTTGATCCGGTGCCGGTCAAGGCCGCGCCGGTGGCCGCTGCGGTGCCGCCTAATGCCGCGCCTGCGCTTGACGCTGTTGCCGTGGCGCGTGCCGCGGCTGCCGCTGCGCCCGATCTGCCTGCGCTTGCCGCGGCAATCGCCGCCTTTGAACATTGCGAGATCAAGCTTGGCGCGCGCAATGCCGTCTTTGCCGATGGCCAGCCCGGCGCGGCTGTGATGATCGTGGGCGAGGCGCCGGGCCGCGAGGAAGACCGCGCAGGCAGGCCCTTTGTCGGGCAGGCGGGGCAAATGCTCGACCGGATGCTGGCCGCCATCGATCTGGGCCGCGCGCATGATGATCCAGCGCGCGCGGTCTATATCACCAATGTCATGCCATGGCGGCCCCCGTCCAACCGCACCCCTGATGCCGATGAAATCGCGATGATGCTGCCATTTCTGGCACGCCATATCGCGCTGGCCGATCCGCAGATCATCGTGCTGATGGGCAACACCCCCTGTCAGGCGCTCTTGGGGCAAAAGGGCATTACCACTTTGCGCGGCACCTGGGCCGAGGTGCTTGGCAAGCCTTGCCTGCCGATGTTCCACCCCGCCTATCTGCTGCGCAACCCCGCCGCCAAACGCGCGGCCTGGGCCGATCTATTGACACTGAATGCAAGGTTGAAGACATGAGCCGGATCGACGAAAGCCGCGATTTCATCCCCGTTCGCATTGCCGTGCTGACGGTCAGCGACACACGCACCCCGGCCGAGGATAAATCCGGCCAGACCCTTGTCGACCGGATCGCCGCGGCGGGCCATCATCTTGCCCATCGCATGATCCTGCCGGATGAACGCGACCAGATCGCGCAGCAATTGCGCGACTGGTGCGCCGATGCACAGGTCGATGTCATCATCACGACGGGGGGCACCGGGCTGACCGGGCGTGATGTCACGGTCGAGGCGCATCGCGATGTTTACGAAAAGGAAATTCATGCTTTCGGCACGATCTTTACCATCGTGTCGATGCAGAAGATCGGCACCAGCGCGGTCCAAAGCCGCGCGACGGCGGGTGTGGCGCAGGGCACTTATCTGTTTGCCTTGCCCGGCAGTCCGGGGGCTTGCCGCGATGCTTGGGATGAAATTCTGGGCAAACAGCTCGATTTCAGGCACCGGCCCTGCAACTTTGTCGAGATCATGCCCCGTCTGGACGAACATTTGCGACGGAAGTAACGCGTTTGCGCGTATCACTGGACAGAACGCCGCGTGGCACCACCTTTTATTGCGGTCTGATGGGATTTTGAATGCGATTTTTGCGACGAAGCCTGACGGGTATCTTCCTGTTGTCCATGACGCTGGTGCTTTTGGCATGGGCGGGAAATACCGTGCGATCTGCGGTCGAGGCGCGGCTGGGGCAGGAACCGCGCAGTTTTGCGCAGCGCGAACGTGAATTCAGCGTCAATGTTCTGACGCTGGCACCGCAGAGCATTGTGCCGGAACTGACGGCCTTTGGTGAATTGCGCAGCCAGCGGACGCTGGACCTGCGCTCGGCCACGGGCGGTATCGTCCGGCATGCCTCTGACGCGCTGGTCGAAGGCGGTGCCGTGACCGCTGGCCAGCTTTTGCTCCGGATCGACCCGGTCGAGGCCGAGGCCGCGCTGGCGCGTATCCGGGCCAATGTGCAGGATGCCGAGGCCGAATTGCGCGATGCCGAACGCGCGCTCGACTTGGGGCGTGATGAATTGGCCGCCGCGCGCGCGCAAGCGGCCCTGCGCGATCAGGCATTGGCCCGTGCCGTGGATCTGCAGGCGCGCGGTGTCGGCACCGCAGCGACTGTCGAAGAGGCGGAATTGGCTGCCTCCAGTGCCGCCGCTGCGGTGCTGACGCGCCGCCAATCCATCGCCAGTGCCGAGGCGCGGATTGATCAGGCGACGACCGGGCTGGCGCGGGTGCGCATCGATCTGGCCGAAGCCGAACGCAACCTTGCCGAAACCGAGGTTATCGCCGCCTTTGACGGCACCCTGTCGGATGTCACGATCAGTCCGGGGGGCCGGGTGACGGCCAATGAAATGTTCGCGCGGCTGGTGGATCCCAGCATGCTAGAGGTCGCATTCCGTGTCTCGACCTCGCAATATGCGCGCTTGCTGGACGGGGCGGGCAATCTGACGCCTGCGCCTGTCAGCGTGGCGCTGGATGCCTCTGGTGTGAACCTGACCGCGCTGGGCCGGATCACCCGCGAAGGCGCCAGCGTCGGCACCGGGCAGACCGGGCGGCAGCTCTTTGCCCAGCTTGATGCAGCCCCCGGTTTTCGACCCGGTGATTTTGTGACCGTGCGTATCGCTGAACCCGCGCTGGATGATGTTGCGCTCTTGCCCGCCACCGCTGTCGGGTCCGATCAGATGATCCTGACTGTCGATGCGGATGACCGGCTGCAGCCCGTGCCTGTCGATGTGCTGCGCCGCCAAGGCGATGATGTGATCATCGCGGCCGGCGGTCTTGCGGGGTTGACCGTGGTGATGGAACGCTCGCCCTTGCTGGGGGCGGGGATCAAGGTCCGCCCGATCCGCCCCGGCGTGATTGCAGAAGAGACCGCGCAGATGATCACGCTGGACCCTGACCGGCGGGCGCGGCTGATCGCCTATGTGGCCGAAGGGCAGATGCCCGACGAGGTCAAGGCCCGGATCATCGCGCAGCTGGAACAGGAAGAAGTATCCTTTGAAACCGTGGAACGGCTGGAAAGCCGGATGGGCAGCTGATGGCGACGGGCGGCGACAGGCTGACGGCGGGCGCGGGCGGTATCCTGTCCTATTTCACGCGGCACCGCACGGCGGCAAACCTGCTGCTTGTGTTGATGCTGGCGGCGGGGACGCTGGCGATCCCCAATATGCGGGCACAATTCTTTCCCGATGTCGTGGTGGATAATATCACCGTCAATGTCGCATGGTCCGGTGCCGGTGCAGAGGATGTCGATGCCGCCATCGTGCAGGTGCTGGAACCGGTGCTGCTGGCCGTTGATGGCGTGGCCTCGTCCGCGTCGCGCTCGACCGAGGGCAGCGCAAGGATCACGCTGGAATTCGAGCCGGGCTATGACATCGACCGCGCCGCCGAAGACGTGCAGCTGGCCGTGGACAGCGCCAGCAACCTGCCAGATGATGCCGATGACCCCAGCGTGCGGCGCGGCGGCTGGTCGGACCGGGTCACCGATGTTGTGATCTCGGGGCCGGTCGGTGTGGACCAGCTTGGGCGCTTTGCCGATGAATTCGCTGCCCGGCTGTTTGCCGAAGGTGTGACCCGCGTGGTGGTGCAGGGCGTGGCTGCGCCCTCGATCCTGGTCGAGGTGCCTGCGCTGTCGCTGATCGAACATGACATCGGCATGGCCGATATCGCCCAGCGTATCGCCGCCGAAGCGGCGGCCGCGCCCGCAGGTGACGTTTCGGCCAATGCGCGGCTGCGCACCGGGGTCGAACGCCGCACCGCTGAACAAATCGGCGCAATCGCGCTGCGCGCCAATCCCGACGGATCATTCCTGACCATCGCCGATGTGGCCAATCTGCGCGTCGAGGGCATCGACCGCGAAAGGGCCTATTTCGTTGGTGCTGATCCGGCAGTCACCGTGGTCGTGCAGCGCTCTGCCAGCGGCGATGCCATCGGGCTGCAACGCAGTGTCGCACAGGTCGCCGCCGAGATGGAGGCCTCCTTGCCCCAAGGCGTCACGATCCGCCTGACCAATGCGCGCGCCGAACAGATCACCGGGCGTCTGAATATCCTGCTGACGAATGGCGCGACGGGGCTGGCGCTGGTCGTGGCGCTGTTGTTCTTGTTTTTGAACGCGCGCACGGCTTTCTGGGTGGCGGCGGGTATTCCGGTGGCGATGCTGGCGGCGGTGGCGCTGATGTGGGCGGCGGGGATCACGTTCAACATGATCTCTTTGTTCGCGCTGATCATCACGCTGGGGATCGTGGTGGATGACGCGATTGTCGTTGGCGAACATGCGGATTTCCGCGTCAGACAGTTGAATGAACCGCCCGTCGTTGCCGCCGAAAACGCCGCCCGGCGCATGTTCAGCCCGGTCTTTTCCGCCAGTGTCACGACGATTATCGCGTTTTTCGGGCTGGTGGCCATTGGCGGGCGGTTTGGCGATCTGATCGCGGATATTCCCTTTACCGTGATCGTCGTGCTGATCGCCAGCCTGATCGAATGTTTCCTGATCCTGCCGAACCATTTGTCCCATGCTATCGCGCATTCGGCCAAGGATCATTGGTATGACAGGCCGTCAAAGGCGGTCAACCGGGCCTTTGACCGGTTCCGGTTCACGCTGTTCCGCCCGTTCATGGCGCTGGTGATCACCGCGCGCTATCCTGTCCTGGCCTTGGCGGTGGTGGCGCTTGCCTCTTCGGTGGCGCTGGTGATCCGCGGCGATGTGGCCTGGCGGTTCTTCAACGCGCCTGAACAAAGCCAGGTCACCGGCAATTTCGCCATGCTGCCCGGGGCCACCCGCGCCGATACGCTGGCCATGATGCAAGAGATGCAGCGCGCGACCGAGGCGCTGGGCGCACGTTATGAGGCCGAATACGGTATCAACCCCGTGCTGATCGCCATCGCCGAGATCGGCGGCAATTCCGGCAGGCCGGTTGCGGGGTCCGAAACCAAGGATGCCGATCAATTGGGCGCGATCACCATCGAATTGATCGATGCCGACAGCCGCCCCTATGGCAGCAATGCCTTTGTCTCTGCCTTGCAAGACACCATCGTGCAGCATCCGATGGCCGAAACCGTCAGTTTCCGCAGCTGGGGGTCAGGGCCAAGTGCCGATGGCCTTGATATCCAGCTCTTCGGCGCGAATAGCGACACGCTCAAGGCCGCGGCCGAGGCGCTGAAAACCGAGCTTTTGCAATTTGGCGAGATTTCGGCGCTGGAGGATTCGCTGGCCTATGACAAGGAAGAACTCTTGCTGCAACTGACCCCGCAGGGCCAGGCGCTGGGGCTGAGCATCGAGGCTTTGGGCCGGGTGCTGCGCAACACGCTGGGCGGGATCGAGGCGGCGACCTTCCCCGATGGCAACCGCTCTGCCGCGATCCGCGTGCAATTGCCAGATGCCGAAGTGACCGCCGATTTTCTGGACCGCACGCAGCTGCGCACGGGCGATGGGGTCTATGTGGCGCTGGCCGATGTGGTCACCACGCAGACCCGCACCGGTTTTTCCACCGTGCGGCGCGAAAACGGCATCCAGCTGATTTCCGTCACCGGCGAACTGGACAGCGACGATGCCGCCCGCGCGACCGAGATCACGCAGATCATCACCGGCGATATCCTGCCCCGCCTGCAAAGCGATTTCGGGATCGAGACGCAGCTTTCGGGCCAAAGCGAGCAGGAAAACAGGTTCCTTGCGGATGCGCAGGTCGGGCTGGTGCTGGTGCTGCTGGGGATTTACCTGACGCTGGCCTGGATTTTCAGCAGCTGGACGCGGCCTTTGGTCGTGATGTCGATCATCCCCTTCGCGCTGGTCGGCACGATCTATGGCCATTACATCTGGGGCATCCCGATGAGCATGTTCACCGTGGTGGGCCTGATCGGCATGGTGGGGATCATCATCAACGACAGTATCGTGCTGGTGACGACAGTCGATGAATATGCGCAGGACCGTGGGCTGGTGCCGGCCATCATCGACGGCACGGTGGACCGGCTGCGCGCCGTGATGCTGACCACGCTGACCACGGTGCTGGGTCTGGCGCCGCTGCTTTACGAAGGCTCGACGCAGGCGGAATTTCTTAAACCCACGGTGGTGACGCTGGTGTTCGGGCTGGCTTTCGGGATGCTGCTGGTGCTGCTGGTGGTGCCCTCGGTCATGGCGATGCAGGCCGATGTGGCGCGGCAGGTGCAATCGGCCAAACGCGCGCTGCGCGGCAGGCGCTGGGCGATGCTGCTGCCTGCCGCAATCGGGGCTGTTGCGGCGACCGCGCTTTTTGCGCTGCTGGTGCTGCCCTTGTTGCTGCATGGCCAGCCGCTGGCTGCTGTCACGGCTGTCTTGCCCTTGCTTGCAGGCGGGTTCGCGCCCGCATTGGCGGTCTTCGTGCTGGTGCTGTCGGGGGTGTTGCTGGCGATCTATGCCATCGCTTCGATCCGCTTTGTCGCGCGCAGGCGGCAGGCCTAGCCCGCGGCACAGCCCCGGATTTCGACCGCCTGACCCGCGCCCAGCACGGTGATCCGGATGCGCGAACGGTCCAGCGCAAAGGGCTGGGCTGTCAGATGCACCAGATCGACGACCGCTGTCAGGATATCCTCTGCGCGGCTGACGACCGGCTCGGAGACCCAGACCTGCGGATCGCCCGCCTCGATCACCACGACTTCTTCGGCGGCTTTGGGGGCCATGGTGATCTGCGCGGTCATCTGCAACCCGTCGCTGATCGGTTCCAGCTTGCAGGTCACGGCATGCACCTGCGCCTCGGCGGCGGTCAGGGGGCGGTCGCGCAGGGCCGCCACGATGGCGGGGTCAGATGATCCGTCAGCGGGCAGCAAAGCGGCAAAATCAAGCGTGACCGGAATGCAGATATCATCACACACCCCGATTTCGATCTGCCCTGCCATGCTGACACTGCTGCCATCTTCGGGCAGGGTCAGGCGCAGCGGAAAGACCACCGAATTTTCATATCCGATCGAGCGGATGCCGAAATCCTCATAGACCTCTGGCACGGGGAAATGTGGCTGGACGGCGCTGATATCGGCGCCGGTAAAGGAAAACGACGGCGGGATGCCGCTGTCGCCCGGCGCGCGCCAATAGGTTTTCCAGCCCTCGGCCAGATCAATCCGCAACGCCGCGACATGACTGCCATCCGCATCGCGCCAGCCGGGCAGCACGGTCACGGTCGCAAGGTCTTCGACCGATTGGCCAAAGCTGGTCGCAGGCAGGCCGCACAGGACAAGAGGGATCAGCAAGAATTTGCGCATGATCGTTATCTGGGCGATTCCGCGTGACATGAAAAGTCACGTTTGGGCGAGACCCTGACATGTTGTGGCTTGCACGAAACACCGCCCGCCCGCATTCTGCCCGAATGGACCCATCTGCCACCCATCTGACCGGAAAGCTGCTGATCGCCATGCCCGACATGGCCGACCCGCGCTTTGCCAAAAGCGTGATCTATATCTGTGCCCATTCCGACGAGGGCGCCATGGGCCTGATCGTCAATAAACCGCAGTTGCAGATCAGCTTCACCGATCTTCTGGACCAGATGCAATTGCCCCATACCGCCGCGACGCCCGATATCCGTGTCCATACCGGCGGCCCAGTCGAAACCGCGCGGGGATTCGTGCTGCATTCGACCGAATACACATCCGGTCAGGGCACGCTAGAGGTCGGTGGCGGGATCGGCATGACCGCGACAATGGATGTGCTGGAAGACATTGCCGCAGGGCGCGGCCCGGCACAGGCGATGCTGGCGCTGGGCTATGCCGGCTGGGGGGCAGGGCAGTTGGAACAGGAAATCCTGCAAAACGGCTGGCTGACCTGTGATCCGCGCGATGATATCATCTTTGGCCGCACGAATGGCGATAAATGGTCCAGCGCACTGAAATCGCTGGGCATTGATCCGCTGTTATTATCCGCAACGGCAGGCCACGCCTAGCTTGGGGCATCCAATAGCGCGCGGATGATGGCGATGGCGCTGTCGCTGGACCAATCCGCCTCGCCCTGCATCCGCGCGATTTCCATGCCATCGGGGTTCAGGATCAGGGTCACGGGCAGGCCCAATACCCCCATGCTGCGCGCGAACCGCTGGCGCGCATCTGTGTGCAGCGGCAGGTTCTCGACGCCGATTTCATCGAAAAAGCGCTGCATCGCGGGCAGCGGGTTGGGGCCGACGGCCACGGTCACCACCTCGAAATCATCGCTGCCAAGGTTGCTTTGCAGCGCCGAGAGATGCGGCATTTCGATCCGGCAGGGCGCGCACCATGTCGCCCAGAAGTTCAGCACGACATACCGCCCTTGCAGATCGGCCAGCACCATTTCGCTGCCATCCTCATGGGTAAAGGGCGTGTCAGATGCCGCAACAGGTGCGGCATGAAACACCAGCTTGCGCATGTCACCGCTGCGCAGGTCGGCAATATCGGCAGGCTGGGCCGCGCCAAGGTTTGCAACGCCCAGCAGGGCCGTATAAAGCAGGGCTGACATCAACTGACGCATGGGCGCATTCCTTTATGACCAAGACCGCAAACACGATGTGGGGTGGCCGTTTCGCCGCCGGACCGGACGCGATCATGGAGGCGATCAACGCCTCGATCGGGTTCGACCGCCGTCTGGCACCCCAAGACATCGCCGGTTCGCGTGCCCATGCCGCCATGTTGGCCGCCTGTGGCATCATCTCAGATACAGATGCAGAGGCGATCCGCAAAGGCCTTCTCACCGTATTGTCAGAGATTGAAACGGGCGACTTCCCGTTTTCGACAGCGTTGGAAGATATTCACATGAATGTGGAATCCCGTCTGCGCGAATTGATCGGCGAACCGGCAGGCCGGTTGCACACTGCACGGTCGCGCAATGATCAGGTGGCGGTGGATTTTCGGCTTTGGGTGCGTGACCAATGCGATCAGGCGGATGCGGCGCTGCAAGCTTTGCAATTATCCCTGCTGGGGCAGGCAGAGGCGGGGGCGGATTGGGTCATGCCCGGTTTCACCCATCTGCAAACCGCGCAGCCGGTGACATGGGGCCATCATATGCTGGCCTATGTCGAAATGCTCGCCCGCGACCGGGGCCGTTTCGCCGATGCACGCAAACGCATGAACCTGTCGCCTTTGGGTGCTGCGGCGCTGGCGGGCACGTCCTTCCCCATCGACCGGCAGATGACAGCCGAGGCCTTGGGCTTTGACGCCCCGATGGCCAATTCGCTGGATGCTGTCAGCGACCGCGATTTCGCGCTGGAATTTCTGGCAGCCGCCAGCATCTGTGCCATGCACCTCAGCCGTCTGGCCGAAGAACTGGTGATCTGGTCCTCGGCGCAATTCCGGTTCGTGAAGATGTCGGACAAATGGTCCACCGGATCATCGATCATGCCGCAGAAACGCAACCCTGATGCGGCCGAGTTGATCCGCGCCAAGATCGGGCGGATTTTCGGCGCCAATGTCGCGCTGATGACGGTGATGAAAGGTCTGCCACTGACCTATTCCAAGGATATGCAGGAAGACAAGGAACAGACCTTTGATGCCGCCGACAGCCTGATGCTGGCGCTGGCCGCGATGACGGGCATGGTCGCCGATATGACCGCCAACCGCGATGTGCTGAAATCTGCGGCCAGCAGCGGGTTTTCCACCGCCACCGATCTGGCCGATTGGTTGGTGCGCGAACTGGGCCTGCCGTTCCGCGAGGCGCATCACGTCACCGGATCGCTGGTCGCACTGGCCGAATCCAAAGGCTGCGACCTGCCGGACCTGACGCTTGCGGATATGCAGGGCGTGCATGATGGCATCAGGCCTGATGTCTTCGATGTGTTGGGGGTTGAAAACTCGGTCGCTTCGCGCACTAGTTATGGTGGCACGGCCCCGGCACAGGTCCGCGCAAGGGTCGCCGCTTGGAAAGAGGTTCTGACATGACACGTCTTGCCCTGATCGCGGCCTTTGCCGCTTTGGCCGCTTGTGGCGCTGATGGACCGCCGATCACGCCCTCTGCCAATCTGGGGCTGAGCCTTGGGTCGGGCGGCATCGGCACCTATGGAAGTGTCGGGGCCAGCAGTGGGCGCGTCTCGGTCGGGGTTGGTTTGTAAGATGCGCTATATCTGGCTGGCATTGGCGGTCTGGGGCGCGATCCATCCGATGTATTACTTTGTCGGCTGGTTCAATGCGCATACATGGGACATCATGGCGATGGTGGATGCATGGCATGCCAATGCCGCGACCAGCGGTCTGGTCTGGGACCTGACCATCGCCGCGGTGACGCTGACGATCTGGGCGATCTATGAAGCGTTTTCGCGCAAGAATTACCTGAGCCTGCTGGCGGTGCCTGCGACATTCATGATCGGTGTCAGCTGTGGCCTGCCGCTTTATCTATATCTGCGCAGCCGCCCCGGCTTTGCCCGTTAGGACCACGTTTTGGATCATTTTCTTTATCGCAACGGCGCGCTTTACGCCGAGGATGTCGCTGTCGCGGATATTGCCGCCGCCGTGGGCACGCCGTTCTATGTCTATTCCACCGCGACCCTGACGCGGCATTTCCAGCTGTTTGACGAGGCTTTGGGCTTTGCCGATCATCTGGTCTGTTTCGCGATGAAATCCTTGTCCAACATCGCCGTTTTGCGGGTGCTGGCACAGGCAGGCGCGGGGATGGATGTGGTATCGGGCGGCGAATATCTGCGCGCCAAGGCCGCAGGTGTGCCGGGCGACAGAATCGTGTTTTCCGGCGTGGGCAAGACGGCGGATGAAATGCGCATGGCCCTGCAAGGCGGCATCCGCCAGTTCAACGTCGAAAGCGAACCCGAGATGGTGATGCTGGACGCGGTGGCGCGGTCGCTGGGCAAGCTGGCCCCGATCACCCTGCGCATCAACCCCGATGTCGATGCCAAGACCCATGCGAAAATCGCCACCGGCAAGTCGGAAAACAAATTCGGCATCCCGATTTCGCGCGCGCGCGAGGTTTACGCGCTGGCCGCCACCCTGAAGGGCCTGAAAGTTGTCGGCATCGACGTGCATATCGGGTCACAACTGACAGACCTCGCCCCGTTCGAGGCCGCCTATGCCAAGGTCGCCGAATTGACCGAAGCTTTGCGTGCGGATGGTCACGAAATCACCCGTCTTGACCTGGGCGGCGGGCTGGGCATCCCCTATGCGCGCTCGAACGCGGCACCGCCGCTGCCGTCGGACTACGGCGCGATGATCGAACGCACATTGGGCCATCTGGGCTGCGAGATCGAGATTGAACCTGGCCGGCTGATTTCGGGCAATGCCGGGCTGATGGTGTCGCAGGTGATCTATGTCAAATCCGGCGAAGACCGCGATTTCCTGATCCTTGACGGGGCGATGAACGATCTGATCCGCCCGGCGATGTATGACGCATGGCATGATATCATTCCCGTGGTGGAACCCGCCGCCGGCACAGCGCCTGTGCCTTACGATATCGTTGGTCCGGTCTGCGAAAGTGGCGACACCTTTGCCAAGGGCCGCGAGATCCCGCCGATGCATCCGGGCGATCTTGTCGCATTCCGCTCGGCGGGGGCTTATGGTGCGGTCATGGCCTCGGAATATAATTCGCGCCCGCTGATCCCCGAAGTGCTGGTCCATGGCGATCAATTTGCAGTTATCCGCAAGCGCCCTAGCTATGAAGAGATGATCGCACGCGATAGCCTGCCAGAATGGCTGGACTGACCCACCCAAGCGGAGAGTGACGCTGACACAAATCCCCGACCAGATGCGCCACCTGCGCCTGCCGGTCCGCCTGACACGGATCGGGATGGCGGCTGAAAATCTGGTGCGCTGTTTCTGGCCGGTCTGGACCATCGGTTTTCTGTGTCTGGCGCCGTTGATGATGGGCTGGCAGGATCTTCTGCCGCTGGCGGTGGTCTGGGTCTTTGCGGTGATTGCTGGTCTGGCCTTGCTGGCCGCGCTGGTCTGGGGCCTGCGCCATTTTCAGATGCCCACAACGACCGCGGCGCTGGCCCGCGTCGATGCCGCCATGCCGGGCCGTCCGATTGCCGCTGTCGCGGATGTGCAGGCGATCGGGGCCTCTGATCCGGCCTCTATCGCGGTCTGGCAGGCGCATGTGGCGCGCATGGCCGCACGCACGCAATCGGCCCGCGCTGTCGAACCCGATCTGCGCATCGCGGACCGTGACCCCTACGGCCTGCGCTTCATCGCGGTTCTGTTTTTTGTGACGGCGCTGTTGTTCGGGTCGTTCCTGCGCGTGGCCTCGGTCGGTGACATCGTGACGGGGTCGTCTGCGGCAGTGGCCAGCGGTCCTGTCTGGGAAGGCTGGATCGAGCCGCCCGCCTATACGGGCCGCCCCTCGATTTATCTCAACGATATCCCCGCAGGGCCGCTGCAGGTGCCTGCGGGCAGCAGGCTCACGCTGCGGGTCTATGGTGACACTGGCGGGATCGCGTTGATCGAGGATGTCTCGGGCGGCGACGCGGTGACGACCCGGCTTGGCGATGGCCAGCAGCAATTCGAGATCCTCTATTCCGGCACGCTGGTGCTGGACGGCGAAAACGGGCGGCGCTGGCGGGTGACTGCTGTCGCTGATGCGCCACCTGTCGTGGCCTTGACCGATCCGATCACCGCTGACGCGATGGGCGAGATGTCACAGCCTTTCCGCGCAAGTGATGATTACGGCATCGAAAGCGGCACCGCGACGATCACGCTTGATCTGGCCGCGGTAGACCGGGTTTTCGGTCTGGCCACAGAACCTGATCCGATTGACCCGCTTGTGCTGGATCTGCCGATGCCCTTCACGGGGGATAGGTCGGAATTTGATGCTTTCCTCGTCGAAAACCTCAGCGAGCATCCTTTGGCCAACCTGCCTGTCACGCTGCAACTGGCGGTGACCGATGCGACGGGCCAGACCGCGACAACCGCGCCAGAGCCGTTGATCCTGCCGGGGCGGCGGTTCTTTCAGCCCTTTGCCCGCGCGGTGATCGAACAGCGCCGCGACCTGATGTGGTCACGCGACAACAGCCGCCGCGTGCGGCAGATCCTGCGCGCGATCTCGCACCGGCCCGATGATATCTTTACCTCAGAGGCGATGTATCTGCGCCTGCGCACGATCATCCGGCAGATTGATACCAATATCGGGGCCGGCATGGATGCGGAGGCACAGGCCGAGATCGTGACCGCGCTTTGGGATCTTGCGATCCAGCTGGAGGATGGCCGCCTGGCCGATGCCCGCGAACGTCTGCGCCGCGCGCAGGAACGGCTGGCCGAGGCGATGCGCAACGGCGCCTCTGATGCTGAAATCGCGGAATTGATGCAGGAATTGCGCGAAGCGACGGATGATTACATGCGCATGCTGGCCGAACAGGCCGAACCGGGCGATGGCACCGATCAGCCCGACAGCAGCGAAAACAGCATGGAAATGTCGATGAGCGATCTACAGGCCATGATGGACCGGATCGAGGAATTGATGCAGCAAGGCCGGATGGCCGAGGCACAGGCGCTGATGGAAGAGCTGAACCGCCTGATGGAAAACATGCGCGTCGCGCAGGGCGAGGGTGGCGGCGACGGCCCATCCACGCCCGGCCAGCGATCAATGCAGGATCTGGCCGAAACGCTGCGCAACCAGCAGGACCTGTCTGACGAAGCATTCCGCGAGCTGCAGGACAACTTTGATCAGGGTCAGCAAGGCCAGCAGCCGGGACAGCCACAAGGCCAGCAGGGCCAAGCTGGTCCGCAGGACGGCCAGCAAGATCAGGGCGATGCGCAGGGTCAGGACGGGCAAGGCACCGGAGCCGACGACCAGCGCAGCCTTGATCAGCGCCAGCAGGCCTTGCGGCAGGAATTGCAGCGCCAGCGCGACGGCTTGCCCAACCTGCCCGGCGCGGCGGGCGAGGCGGCGCGCGACTCTCTTGATCAGGCCGAAGGGGCGATGGAAGGTGCGGAACAGGCCTTGCGCGGCGGCGATCTGGCCGAAGCGATCGACCGGCAGGCCGAGGCGCTGGATGCCCTGCGCAACGGGATGCGCGCCTTGGGGCAAGCCATGGCCGAAGGCCAGCCCGGCGCAGCGGGCCAGCAAGGCGAACAGGGCGAGGCGGCAGGGCGTGCGACGCCCGGTCAGCGCGATCCGCTGGGCCGCGACACCGGCAATACCGGCCAGATGGGCAGCGATCAGAACTTGTTGGGTGGTCTCGATATCAACCGCCGCGCGGCAGAATTGCTTGACGAAATCCGCCGCCGGTCCGCCGAACAGGACCGCCCCGCGCTGGAACGCGATTACCTGCGGCGGTTGCTGGGTCAGTTCTGATCTGGCGGGCTGTTGCTTGCGCCTGCGGTGATCTCTGCGATCCAGTCACCCAAATCTCCGGCCCTCTGGTTCAGCGACAGGCGCATTGCATCCAGCGTGGCGCTATAGTTTGCCATGGCATCCGCGCTTTGGGGGAAGGTGGCGACGATCTGATCGGCCAGGATATAAGGCCCCAGCAGCACAGCGAAGATCAGCAGCACAAAGACAAAGCCCCGCCGAAAGCCGCGCCGCGTGATGATCTCGGCCTCTTCAGCGGGGGTCAGCGCAGACTCTGGCGCTTGGGCGCGTGTGCGCAGGCTGGTGTTGATGTCATTCATGCTGGGCATGTCATCCGCGCTGTCATCGGCAGCGGAATCAACACTGGCATCGGCATCGGTGGCTTCGGCTGATCTGGCGGGCATGACGCGGGGCTGTTCGGGGCGCGCGGGGGGCGGTGTCACGCGGACGGCCCTGACAGGTTTGGGGGCAGGCGCGACGCGGACATCGGCCTCGGCCGCTGCTTCGGCCTCGGTCAGCCCGGCGATCCGGCGGCGGGTTTGCGCGGCATCAACGGCGGGTTTGGGCGTGGTGTCGTCTTGTGTCTGGCGCGGCGCAGTGCTGGCGGATGTCCGCAATTGCTGTTCGCGGGCGGCTTCTTGGCGCAGGATATCGCTGACCGCAGGATCAAGCGGTTTGCGTGCGGGCTGCGGGGCTGCGGGCTCGGCTATGGGGGCGGCTGGCGTATGAAGCTGGAACCAGGTGTGATTGCAATTCGAACATTGCACGTCCCGCCCCGCCTCGGGGATCGCGTCATCGGGCACGTCATATTGCGCGCCGCAGCTGGGACAAATCAAACGCATTCTAGTCAATCCTCTGATCTGGCCGCTTCGGTTTGGTGTTGTGACCCGCGCCAATCTAGCGATGAGACCACCAAACGCAAGGATTTGCGCAAGTCTGCCGCGCGTCATCATTGAACCTTGGCATGGTTTTCGGCAATACAACGACGGCAGGCAAGGGACAGATCGTGATAGAACTTGACAACGTATCGTATGGATATGGAAGAACGGCGCTGTTTTCAGGGCTTTCGCTGAAACTTGCGCCGGGGTCATTCCACTTTTTGACAGGCGCGTCAGGGGCGGGGAAAACCACCTTGTTGCGCCTGTGCTATGCCGATCTGCGCGCCAACAGCGGCAAGGTCCGGCTGTTTGGGCAGGATGCCGCCACCCTGAACCGGGACGAGGTGGCGATTGTCCGCCGCCGGATCGGGGTGGTGCATCAGGATTGCCAATTCCTTGATCACCTGTCGATCGCGGAAAATATCGCGCTGCCCCTGACCGTCGCCGACCGGATCGCCGAGGCGCGCGACAACCTGACCGAATTGCTGGCCTGGGTCAGCCTTGGGCCGCAGGCGGGACAGCGCCCGCCGGAATTATCGGGCGGCGAAAGGCAGCGCGCGGCGCTGGCCCGCGCCGTCATCATGTCGCCCGATGTGGTGATCGCGGATGAACCCACCGGCAATATCGACTGGGACATGTCCCAGCGCCTGCTGGCCCTGCTGATCGAGCTGAACCGGATGGGCAAGACGATCCTGATCGCGACGCATGACCTGGCGATGATCCGGTCGGTCAAGGCGGATGTGAATGCGCGCGTGCTGCGGCTGACCGGTGGCCAGCTGATCCAGGCGGGGGCAGATTTGTGAAGCCTGTCATCGCCTTCATCAAGGGTGACCCGCTTGCCGACCGCGCGGTGCCAGCAACCGGCATGTCCGCGCGGCTGACGGTCTTTGTCGCCGCCGCGATGGCGTTTCTGGCGGTCTTTGTGCTGGCGCTGTCGCTGACCGCCGGACGGCTGGCCAGCAGCTGGGCCGATGATCTGGCGCAGACTGCGACATTGCGGCTGCCCGCTGATCTGGAGCAGACAAACGCCGCGTTGCGCGCCGCTGTCACCGTTTTGCAAACGACGACCGGCGTGGCCTCGGCCCGCGTGCTGGAGGCGGATGAACAGCGCGCCTTGCTGGCCCCGTGGTTCGGGCCGGATATCCCGGTGGAATCGCTGCCAGTGCCGCAATTGATTGAAATCCTGCCCGATGAGACCGGCTATGACGCGGCAGGCCTGCGCGCCCGCCTGCAGGCCGAGGTGCCCGGCGCCGTGCTGGACGATCACGGCGCCTGGCGTGAACCTTTGCAGGCGGCCGCCCAGCGGCTGCGTCTGGTGGGCTGGAGCGTGCTGGCGCTGATCGGCACGGTAATGGCCGCGATGATCACGCTGGCGGCCCATGCCTCGCTGGCGGCCAATGCGCAGATCATCCGTGTGCTGCGGTTGGTCGGGGCGCGCGACGGCTATATCGCGCGGGCCTTTGTGCGCCGCTTCACCTTGCGGGCCGGGCTGGGGGCAATCATCGGGACGGCGCTTGCCTTGCTGGTCTTGCAGGGCATGCCCGAGGCGGATGTCGTCGGCGGCACGGGGGCGGATTTCGGGTTTGTCGGGCTGGACTGGATTTGGCCGCTGGCGATTCCGGTTCTGTCGGCTATCGTGGCCTTTGCCGCGACCCGTGCGGCCGCGGCGCGCCGGTTGAAGGAACAGACATGAGCTACGCAATCCAATGGCTGCGGTCATTGCTGTTCAATGCGCAGATGTATCTGGCCATGCTGGTCATCGGCATCCTGTATCTGCCGGCCGCGATCTGGTCGCGCGAAGGGGCCATTGCCGCCTGCCATGCCTATTGCCGCTGGGTGCGCTGGACAGCGGGCTGGATGATCGGGTTACAGGTCGAAATCCGCGGCACCCCTCCGACGGATGAGGTGATGGTCGCCCCCAAACATCAATCGTTCCTTGATGTGCTGATGATCTATGGCGCGATGCCGCGCGGCAAATTCATCTTCAAGGCGATCCTCAAATATGCCCCCGTGATCGGCCAGTTCGGCCTGCGGATCGGCTGTATCCCTGTGGATCGGGGCAAGCGCGGGCAGGCGATCAAGCAGATGGTCGCCGATGTGCAGGCGGGGCGCGCGCTGCCCGGCCAATTGATCATCTATCCGCAAGGCACCCGCATCGCACCCGGCGTCAAGGCGCCTTATAAGATCGGGACCGGCGCGCTTTACCGTGAATTGGGTCAGCCGGTCGTGCCCGTCGCCACGAATGTGGGCGTGTTCTGGCCCAAGCGCGGCATCTATCGTCATCCAGGTGTCGCGGTATTCGAATTTCTGCCCCGGATCGCGCCGGGGCTAGAGATTGCGGATTTCATGCGCCAGTTGGAAACCGAGATCGAAACAGCCTCTGACAGGCTGGCCGCCGAGGCGGGGTTTCCGCTGAGCGCTGGTTAGGCCGCCAGCCCCTTGCTGCCCAGGTTGAGGTATTTGTCGCGGCGGTCCTTGCGCAGCTTGTCGCCGGATTTGCCGGTCAATTCGGCCAGCATCGCGTCGAGCGCCTGCCCCACGGCCGTGATGGCAGATGCGGGGTCGCGGTGCGCCCCGCCTTTGGGTTCCGCGATGATACGGTCGCAGATGCCCAGTTCTTTCAGATCTTTGGCTGTCAGGCGCAGGGCCTCGGCGGCCTCGCGCATTTTTTCGGAATCCTTCCACAGGATCGAGGCGCAGCCTTCGGGGCTGATCACCGAATAGACGGAATGATCCAGCATGGCGACCCGGTTGGCCGAGGCAAAGGCGACAGCCCCGCCTGATCCGCCTTCACCGATGATGACGCTGATCAATGGCACCTTCAGCGCCAGACATTTTTCCGTTGACCGGGCGATTGCCTCGGATTGGCCACGTTCCTCGGCGCCTTTGCCGGGATAGGCGCCGGGGGTGTCCACCAGCGTGATGACCGGCAGGCCGAACCGGTCGGCCAGATCCATCAGACGGATCGCCTTGCGATAGCCTTCGGGGCGGGCCATGCCGAAATTGCGCGCGATGCGCGACTTGGTATCATTGCCCTTTTCATGGCCGATGACCATCACGGGGATATCGTTGAACCGCGCGATGCCGCCCATCACCGAATGGTCATCGGCAAAATTCCGGTCGCCGGCCAGCGGCGTGAATTCGGCGAAAAGCGCCTCGATGTAATCAATGCAATGCGGGCGTTCGGGGTGGCGGGCCACCTGGCATTTGCGCCAGGGCGACAGATTGGCGTAAAGCGAGGTCAATAATTCGCCCGCTTTCTTGTCAAGCGCTGCCGCCTCTTTCGCGACATCCATTTCCGGGTTGTCCCGCGCCATGGCGCGCAATTCCTCGGCCTTGCCTTCGATCTCGGCGAGCGGTTTTTCAAAGTCGAGATAGAGAGTCATCAGATCGCGCGCCTCATTGCTGAAAGTCACGGTGTTATGGCGCAACCCTGATGCGTTGGCAACGGCGTGGACGTATTACGCGCCGCTGATCATCTGCGATTGGCGCACGATCACCTCGGCCTGCTTGATCGAGGCGATATCGACAAGGCGGCCTTTGTAGACGGTCGCGCCTTCGCCGCGGGCCTTGGCCTGTTCCATCGCCGCCAGAATCTCGCGCGCCTCGGCAACAGCGGCGTCGGATGGGGTGAAGACCTCATTGGCAAGGGCGATCTGCTTGGGGTGGATCGCCCATTTGCCGACCATGCCCAGCGTCGCGGACCGGCGCGCCTGTGCGCGGTAGCCTTCGTCATCGCTGAAATCGCCAAAGGGGCCATCGACGGGCAGCACGCCATGGGTCCGGCAAGCGGCGACAATCGCGGTCTGCGCCCAATGCCATGGATCGGCATAATGGCGCGTGTCACCATGCAGCATGTAATAATTGTCCTGCGTTCCGCCGATACCGGTTGTCTGCATCCCCATCGAAGCCGCGAAATCCGCCGCCCCCAGCGACATGGCGGCCATGCGCGGCGAGCTGGCGGCGATTTCCGCGACATGGGCGATACCGGCGGCCGATTCGATGATGACCTCGAAACTGATGGGCCGCGCGCGGCCCTTGGCCCGTTCAATCGCGGTGACGAGCGCATCCACGGCATAGACATCTGCGGCGCAGCCGACCTTGGGGATCATGATCTGGTCGAGCCTGTCGCCCGCCTGTTCCAGCAGATCGACAACGTCGCGATACCAATAGGGCGTGTCCAGCCCGTTGATCCGGACAGACAGCGTCTTGTTGCCCCAATCCACAGTATTGATCGCCTCGATCACATTGGCGCGCGCGCTGTCCTTGTCCGATGGCGCGACGCTGTCTTCCAGATCAAGGTTGATCACATCTGCCGCCGAGGCCGCCATCTTGGCAAACAGCTTGGTATTCGATCCGGGGCCAAATAATTGGCAACGGTTCGGACGGGCAGGCGGTGCAGGCTGCAGGCGGAATGACATGGCGATCCTTTGGGTAGCAAAATTGCGTCTGGTCTTTGGTCCTGGATATAATATTGCGCGACCAGCAACAAGCCGCTTTTGCACATGCAGCATTTGCACCGTGTGGAAAATTTTTCTCGAAAAATTTTCGCCCCGCCAAGGAATTTCGACGAAATTCCTTGGCCGCTGCCTTAGATGCCTGCGGTGACAATCGCCTGCGCCAGCACGGGAACGCTTTGCGCGTTCAGCCCTGCCACGTTGAACCGGCTGTCGCCCACCATATAGATCCCGTTGTCCGCGCGCATCGCTGCGACCTGTTCAGGTGTTGCGCCGAGGCGGCTGAACATGCCGCGATGATGGGCCAGGAAATCAAACCGGTCGCTATTGGTCAGGCGTTTCAATTCATCGGCCAGCTGTTGGCGTAGCCCCAGCATGGACAGGCGGGTTTCTTCCAGCTCCGCCTCCCATTCCGCGCGCAGGGCGGGGTCGGTCAGGATCGTGGTCACCACCCGCGCGCCATGATCGGGCGGAAAGGAATAGTTCTGCCGGTTCAGAAAGGCCAGGTTCTGCTGCGCCAGCGCCTGCTGATCTGCATCCTTGGCAATGGCCATCAGCGCGCCGGTGCGTTCGCGGTAGATGCCGAAGTTCTTGGAACAGCTGGCGGCAATCAGGCAATTGTCGAATGCGGCCGCGATCTGGCGGGTGATCT
This sequence comes from Yoonia vestfoldensis, assembly GCF_002158905.1. Classification (NCBI taxonomy): domain Bacteria; kingdom Pseudomonadati; phylum Pseudomonadota; class Alphaproteobacteria; order Rhodobacterales; family Paracoccaceae; genus Yoonia; species Yoonia vestfoldensis. The sequence goes on along the minus strand of NZ_CP021431.1, from coordinate 2,820,071 downwards.
GGGCGTCAGCCTCCAGCCCGTCGCCAAAGCCCTGATAGGCGATATCGACAAATGGCACGGCGCCACGGTCCTGCATCAAGGCAATGACCTGCGCCATCTGGTCAGATGTCAGGTTCGCGCCGGTGGGGTTATGGCAGCAGCCGTGCAGCAGCACGACATCGCCTGCCTTCAGCGCATCCAGATCGGCCATCAGCCCGTCAAAATCCACGCCGCGCGTCGCATTGTCGAAATAGCGGTATTCGGCCATTTTCATGCCAAGATATTTGATGATCGACGGATGGTTCGGCCAAGTCGGGTTCGACAGCCATATCGTGGCCTCGGGTGTGGCCATGCGGATCAGTTCCAGCGCCTGCCGGATCGCCCCCGTCCCACCCGGTGTCGCCACACAGGCCACGCGGTCAGCCGCGACACTGTCGCCCAGCACCAGATCGCGGATTGCCGTACCAAAGGCAGGATCACCGGCCAGCCCGGTATAGGCCTTGGTGGTCTGGTCGGCCAGGATCCGGCGCTCGGCCTCTTTGACGGCGCGCATCACGGGGGTGTTGCCGGTGGCGTCCTTGTAGACGCCGACGCCAAGGTCGATCTTGTCGCTGCGCGGATCGGCGCGGTATTCGGCCATCAGCATCAGGATCTTGTCGGCGGGTTGCGGGTGCAGGTTGTGCAGCATCAGGCGGCTCCGGTTGCAAGTGGAAGATCGGCATACATGCCCCATTCGGACCAAGAGCCATCGTAAAGTGCGTGATCGGTCTTGCCGATCCGGTCCAGGGCGAGCGACAGCACAGCCGCCGTGACCCCCGACCCGCAGGTCGTGATCGCGGGCTTGTCCAGATCGACGCCCGCATCGGTGAAAACGGCACGCAGGGCTGCGGGTGGCTTCATCGTGCCATCGGCACTCAGCAGGTCTTGATAAAATACGTTGCGCGACCCCGGGATATGGCCCGACCGCATGCCGGGGCGGGGTTCGGGTGTTTCGCCACGGAACCGTCCGGGCGCGCGGGCATCGATGATCACATGATCGCCCAGCTTGGCCGCACGCGCGACATCGGTCACATCGCGGACCATCTGCGCGCGGCGCTGCACGGTCATGTGGCGGTCGCGGATCACGGGCGGGGCGGTGGTGACAGGCTTGCCCTCGGCCAGCCATTTCGGCAGGCCACCATCCAGCACGGCCACGGCATCATGGCCCATCAGCCGGAACAGCCACCAGACCCGCGCCGCCGAAAACAGGCCCGCGCCGTCATAGACCACGACCTGATGGCCGTCGCCCACACCCATCGCGCGCATCCGGGACATGAATTTCTCGACCGGTGGCGCCATATGCGGCAATTCCGAGCGTAGATCGCTGATTTCGTCGATGTCGAAAAACCGCGCGCCGGGAATGTGACCGACGGCATATTCGGCAAGCCCGGACCGGCCAGCGTCGGGCAGATACCAGCTTGCATCCAGAACGCGCAGGTCAGGGTCCTTCAGATGGTCCAGCAGCCAATCGGTGCTGACCAGCGTTTTGGCATCATCCGGCGCGGGTTTGGTCATGATCTTGCCCTTTGATCGCATGGATGCGTGACTAGCGCGCAACCCGCATGGAAACAAGGGACCACCGCCTGCCCCCGTCCTGCCAGCTTCTTTTTTCCAAAAATACTCCGGGGTGAGGACCGGACCTGTCCGGGCCGAGGGGCAGCGCCCCTTACTCGCCGTGCCGCAAGAGCCGTTGCTTCTGGCGGCCCCAGTCGCGGGCGGCCTCGGTGGCGCGTTTGTCGTGGTTTTTCTTGCCCTTGGCGGTTGCGATCTTCAGCTTCACGAGGCCGCGGTCATTGAAATACATCACCAAAGGCACCAGCGTCATGCCCTCGCGCTTGGTCGCATTCCAAAGGCGCGCCAATTCCTTGCGGCTGACCAGCAATTTGCGTTTGCGGCGTTCCTCATGGCTGAACATCGCGCGCTCGTAAGGCGCGATATAGGCATTGGTCAGCCATAATTCGCCGTTATCAACCGAGGCATAGCTGTCGGCAATATTCGATTGGCCCACGCGCAAGGATTTCACCTCTGACCCGGTCAGGATGATCCCGACCTCGATATCATCCTCGATGGCATAATCATAGCGGGCGCGCCGGTTCTCGGCGACGACCTTGTAATTCGTCTTTTCGGTCTTCTTGGCCATGCGTCCCAGATAGGCGCTTGGCCTCAGCTCAGCAAGCCCGCATGCACCATCGCCGCGCGCATCCTGGCCTTGGTCGCATCGGTCAGCGGGGTCAACGGGCTGCGGACCTCGTCCGAACACAGCCCCAGCAGCGACATGCCGTATTTTGCGCCCGCGACGCCCGGCTCGGTGAAAATCGCCTCATGCAGGGGCATCAGACGGTCCAGCTGCAACAACGCCTTGGCGTAATCGCCTGCGAGGGTGCTTTCCTGAAACGCCGCACAAAGTGCCGGGGCGACATTGGCGGTGACCGAAATGCAGCCCACCCCGCCATGCGCGTTGAAACCCAGTGCGGTGGCATCCTCGCCCGACAATTGCACGAAATCAGCGCCGCAACGCAGCCGTTGCTTGGGCACGCGGGCCAGATCGCCGGTTGCGTCCTTGACGCCGATGATCATCGGGTGGCGCGCCAGTTCGCCCATCGTGTCGGGGGTCATATCCACGGCGGACCGGCCGGGGATATTGTAGATGATCACCGGCAGGCCACAATCGGCAGCGGCGGTGAAATGGGCGATCAGCCCGGCTTGGGTCGGCTTGTTGTAATAGGGGGTCACCACAAGGGCGGCATCGGCCCCGGCCGTTTTGGCGGCCTGCACCAGACGCACGGTTTCAATCGTATTGTTCGATCCGGCACCTGCGATGACAGGGATACGGCCTGCGGCCTCTTGCACCACGATTTCGACGACCATGTCATGTTCTTCATGGGTCAGGGTCGGGCTTTCGCCGGTGGTGCCCACAGGCACCAAGCCCTGGCTGCCCTGGTCCACATGCCAGTTGACCAGTTTTTTCAGCGTCGCGACATCCACCTGCCCGTTTGCGAACGGTGTGACCAGCGCGGGAATGGAACCCTTGAACATGCGACGTTTCCTTATCTGCGGGACGATTCCCGTCTTGGCGAAATCGCGCGGACCCTAGACGCCTTTGCGCCTGTTGCCAAGTTTGTCAGTTGCCTTGGCGCATGGCTGGTTTACCCTGCAGAAAAACAATCAAGAGCGGTGATCCTGATGCGTCTTTCGGCCCTTTGTTTTCTATCCTGCATGGTGGCCATGCCGGTTGCAGCGCAGCAGATCGACCAGAGCGCTGTGGCGGCTGTGGTGCTTGCGGCCGAGGATCGAGAGGCCGCCGATCTGCTGCTGGCAAATGCCGATCCGGTGGCGCGCGACGTGCTGACTTGGCTGCGGTTGCGCGCGGGTGACGCGGAATTCGCGGATTACCCTGCCTTTGTCGCTGCGCGCCCCGATTGGCCGGGTCTGTCCCAGCTGCGCCGCGCCGCCGAGCCACTGATCCCCGCTGACGCCGATCCGCAGAATGTCATCGCATGGTTCGATGCGGTCCCCCCTGCAACGGGCGCCGGTGTCGTCCGGCTGGTCGCGGCCTTGCGCGCCACAGGACAGGCCGAGGCCGCCGAGGCCGCCTTGCGCAATGCCTGGCTGACGCTGGGGATGGACGCGGATGGCCATGCCGTGATGATGGCCAGTTTCGCGGACAGGCTTGCCCCGTGGCATGTGGCGCGCGCGGATGCGCTGCTCTGGCGCGGGCGCAGCAGTGATGCCGCGCGCCTGCTGCCGGTGCTGCCCGCAGATCAACGTGCCCTGATCGCCGCGCGCATCGGCTATGCCACCGGCACCGACAATATGCTGCCTTTGTTCAATGCCGTGCCAGCGGCGCTGCGTGATACACCCGGCCTGCTTTATGCGCGCTATAGCTGGCTGGCGGCGCGCGGCGATTGGACCGAGGCGACCGAGGTGCTGCGCGCGCAATCGACCAGTGCTGCCGCCTTGCAAGACCCGTTCCGTTGGTCGGGCTACCGGCGGGTGTTGGCGCGCTGGCACATGCGCGAAGGCCGCGCCGATCTGGCCTATGCATTGGCCGCCAGCCATTTTCTGGCCGAGGGTGAGGCTTTTGCCGATCTGGAATGGCTCGCAGGCTATATCGCGCTGATCTATCAGGGAAATCCGGTGCAAGCGCTGGCGCATTTCGACAGGGCGGCGGCGCGGGTCTCTGGCCCGATATCCGTGGCGCGGATGCAATATTGGATCGGGCGGGCGCAGGATGTGAAGGGCAATAATGATCTGGCCATTGCCGCCTATGCGCGCGCGGCAGACCACCAGACGACATTCTATGGGCTCTTGGCCTCGGAACGGATCGACCGGCCACTGGATGCGGGTTTGGTCGGGGCCGATATCGCCTGGCAAGGCGCGCCGGTGTTCGACGATGACCTGACCCGCGCGGCGCTGATCCTGCTGGCGGGGGGCGAACGGGGCGCTGCCGTGACCTTCTTTGCCGCCCTTGGCGAGCGGCTGGAGCCTGACGCCCTGCGCGCCTTGGGGGCCTATCTGTCATCCATCGACGAGGATTATTACACCCTGTTGCTGGGCAAGACCGCAGCGGCGCGCGGCATCGTCATGCCGGAAATCTATTACCCTGTGCATGATCTGGCGCAGATGGACCTGCCGGTTGATCCGGCCCTTGCCCTGTCGATTGCGCGGCGCGAAAGCGAATTCAACATCGGCATTGCCAGCCCCGTTGGCGCGCTGGGCCTGATGCAGGTCATGCCCGCCACGGCGGAAGAGGTCGCAGGCTGGCTGGGCCTGCCCTATTCGCGCGCCCGGCTGACCAGCGACTGGCCTTACAATGCCACTTTGGGGGCGGCCTATCTGGCCTATCTGCAGGATGAATTCGGCCCCAGCCCGGTGATGATCGCCGCAGGCTATAACGCCGGTCCCAGCCGCCCGCGCGCATGGATGCGCGAACGCGGCGATCCGCGCCTGCGGCAGATGGATGTGGTGGACTGGATCGAGCATATCCCCTTTGTCGAGACCCGCAATTATGTGCAGCGCGTCACCGAAAGCCTGCCGGTCTATCAGGCACGGCTGAGCGGGCAGGCCGGGCCGGTGCGGTTCACGGCGCTGCTGATCGGGCAAAAGCCGGTGTTGCGCCCTGTGGCGCGACCGGCGCGGGATTAAGAACTTTCTGGCCTCCGGCGGGGATATTTCTACTCTGAAGATGCGGCTTTCTGGCGGGCGCGCCACAATGTAAAAAGCCCGGCACCCACGACGATGGCGGCGCCGATGGCGACGTTGGGGCGGATCGTCTCGCCCATCAGGGTGACGCCAATGATACTGGCGAAAACCAGTTGCAGATAGGCAAAGGGCTGGACCGCGCTTGCCTCGGCGACCTCGTAGGTTTTGATCAGCAGCCAATGCGCGGCAGCCCCCGTGATGCAAAGCGTGATCATCCAGCGCCAGTCGGATGCCGACATCGGTTCCCAGAACCAGATACCCACCAATGTCATCACCACCGCCCCCGATGTGCCGGTCCAGAAAAACGAGGTGGTGGTATTGTCCTGTCGCGCCGCATAGCGCGTCAAAAGCCCGTAAAGCGCGAACATGAAGGCCGAAGCCAGCGGGATCGCGGCGGCGGGCGAAAACACCGCAAAGCCCGGCTGCAGGATCACCAGCACGCCGATAAAGCCGATCCCGATCGCCACCCAGCGCCGCCAGCCCACAGTTTCGCCCAGTACGGGGCCGGACAAGGCGGCGATCAGCAGCGGATAGCAAGCGAATATCGCATGGCTTTCCACCAGCCCCAGATAGACGAAGGCGGTGACCATCACGCAGATTTCCAACGCCAGCAGCGTGCCGCGCGCGATTTGCAGCACAGGTTGCCTGGTCCGTGCCGCCGCCCGGATCGACCCTGATTGCCGCCGCGCGATGGCGATCACGAAAGCCGCAAAGAACCAGTAGCGGATCATCACGATCATCACGACATTGTTGTTTGCGGCCAGATGCTGCGAAATCCCGTCCTGTATCGCGAAGATAAAGGTCGTGAGGATCATCAGCATGATCCCGAGCCTCGTATTAGTCTGCATCTTGCATCCTTGCGCGGGTCATATGCCGCTTGCGTCCATATCCGGGGTGGCGGGTCACCGTGAATCCGGCATCAGCCAGCGCGCGCCGGATATGTCCCGCCGCACTATAGGTTGCCGCTGTGCCGCCCATGCGGGTATGCGCCGCCACCGCCTGCAAAAGCGCAGGTTCCCAAAGCTCGGGGTTTTTGGCGGGGGAAAAGCCGTCCAGATACCAGGCATCCGCCGCCCCTTGCCAAGCGGGCAGCGTCAAACGCGCATCGCCGATGATGACCTCTAGCGTCAGCCCGTCGTCCAGCGCCACGGGCCCTGTGCCGGGCGTCCATGCCGCCAGCAGCTTTGCGGCATAGCCTGCCAGCGTCGGGAAATGCGCCAAAGCTGCGGCCATGTCGGCCTGCGCCATCGGGAAAGCCTCGAAAGAGGTGAAATCCAGCCTGCCGGGCCTGTCTGCCTGCACCCAGGCGTCCCATGTCACCAGCAGGTTCAGCCCGGTGCCAAAGCCCAATTCGCCGATCCGCAGATCGCCGCCAAACCGCGCGGGCAGATCATTGCCATCCAGGAACACATGCCGCGTCTCGGCCAATCCGTCATCGAGCGAGAAATATGGATCGTCGAAATCACGCGCGATCGGCACGCCATCCCGCCAATCGAGTTTTGCTGTCTGGTCTGTCATGCCGGTCTGCCCTAGGTCAGAGGCATCTTTGAGCGGAAGGGCGCGGAATGGCAATTGCTGATATCACGGTCATGGGCGCGGGTGTCTTTGGTCTGTCGGTGGCCTACGCCTGCGCGCGGCGCGGGGCCAAGGTGCAGGTGATCGACCCTGCCGGTGTGGCCGCAGGGGCCAGCGGCGGGCTGGTCGGTGCGCTGGCCCCGCATGTGCCCGAACATTGGAATGACAAAAAGGCGTTCCAATTCGACAGCCTGATCATGGCGCAAGACTTCTGGGCGGATGTCAGCGCGCTGACCGGGGCGGACACCGGCTATGCGCGCAGCGGGCGTTTGCAACCTTTGGCGGATGAGAATGCGGTGGCGCTGGCACGCGCGCGCGGGGCATCTGCCAAAGACCTCTGGCAGGGGCTGGCGACATGGCAGGTCGAACCAATCACCGATACGGCTTGGATGCCGCCATCGCCCAGCGGTTACGTCGTGCGCGACACGCTGTCTGCACTGGTCCATCCCCGCCGCGCGACGCGCGCCTTGGCGGATGCGGTGGCAGCTTTGGGCGGCAGTATCCTGCGCGCAGGCACGGCGCAGGGCAAGATCGTCTGGGCCACCGGCTGGGCAGGCATGGCCGAGATCGGCGGCAATGGCGTCAAAGGGCAGGCGGCGCTTTTGCGCTTTGACGCGGCGGGCAGCCCGCAGCTTTTTGCCGATGCTTTGCATATCATCCCGCATCTGGACGGCACCGTCGCCATTGGCTCTACCTCCGAACGCGATTTCACCGATCCCGCCAGCACCGACACCGCCCTTGATGACGTGATCGCGCGGGCCATCGCCGCCTTTCCGGTGCTGCAAGGCGCCGAAATCATTGCCCGCTGGGCCGGTGTGCGCCCCCGCGCCCCCAGCCGCGCGCCGGTTTTGGGCCATCACTCAACGCGGGCGGGGGAATATATTGCCAATGGCGGTTTCAAGATCGGTTTCGGCATGGCACCCAAGGTCGGGCAGGTCATGGCTGATCTGCTGCTGGAAGACAAAGACATGATCCCTGACGGATTTCGCGCCACTCCCCCCATCTTCCGAGCGCGGTGAATTGTTGCACAATTCACCGTGATCCCCGCCGGAGGCATAAAAGTTTTTCAAAGCGGCATATGCCGGTTCACATCCTTGTAAAGCAGATAGCGGAACGGCCCCGGCCCGCCTGCATAACAGGCCTGCGGGCAAAAGGCGCGCAGCCACATGAAATCGCCCGCCTCGACCTCGACCCAATCCTGGTTGAGCCGGTAAACCGCCTTGCCCTGCAACACATAAAGCCCGTGTTCCATGACATGGGTTTCGGCAAAGGGGATCACCCCGCCAGGTTGCAGGGTCACGATATTGACATGCATGTCGTGGCGCATGTCGGCGGGGTCCACGAAACGGGTCGTGGCCCAAGCGCCGTTCGTGTCAGGCATGGCGATGGTGGTCGCGGCATCCTCATGGGTGACAAAGGCATCGGGTGCGGCAATCCCATCGACAGATTCATAGATTTTGCGCAGCCAATGGAAGGTCGCTGGCGCGGTGCCGTCATTGCGCAGCTGCCAGTCGCCGCCTGCGGGCAGATAGGCATAGCTGCCGGGGCGCATCGCGTGATCCATCCCCGCGACGGTCAGGGTGAACCCGCCTTTGACCACGAAGATCACGCCTTGCGCGGCTCTGTCCGTTTCGGGCCGGATGCTGCCGCCGCCTGGCGATACCTCCATGATATATTGGCTGAAGGTTTCGGCGAAACCTGACATTGGTCGCGCCAGCACCCAGGCGCGGGTCTTGTCCCAGAATGGCAGGTTGCTGGTGACGATATCTGTCATCACGCCTTTGGGGATCACGGCATAGGCGGTGGTGAATACCGCGCGTCCGGTCAGCAGGTCGGTTTGCGGGGGCAGGCCGCCGTTGGGTGCATAATAATCGGTCATGGCAGGCTCCGTTTCAAAAGGTGGCAAGCGTGATCCCTGCCTGTGTCAGGTGATCGCGCAAGCCGCGCGCGATGGCAACAGCGCCCGGGGTGTCGCCATGCAGGCAGATCGTGTCGATCCGGCAGGGCAGATGCTTGCCATTCTCCGTAATGATCGCCCCCGCCTGCAACATCGCAAGGATGCGCGGGCCAACCGCTGCCGCATCATGCAGCACGGCGCCGGGCAGGCGGCGATCGACCAGCGTGGCATCCGCGTTATAGGCCCGGTCGGCGAAAATCTCGCCCGCCCAATGACAGCCCAGATCGCGCGCGGCACTTTCCTGCGCGGTCGCGGCCAGCACCATGATCACCAGATCGGGATCAACGTCGAGGGCTGCCTGATAACAGGTCCGCGCCAGGGCGGCATCGACCGAGGCCATATTCGCCAGCGCCCCATGCAGTTTGAGATGCCGGATCCGCCCGCCCGCACGCCGCGCCATCGCCTGTGCTGCACCCAGTTGATAGGCAACGGCATTGGCGACCTCCTCTGCGGGGATCGGCAGGTTGCGCCGCCCAAAGCCTTTGAGATCGGCAAAACCCGGATGCGCGCCCAGTCCGACGCCACGCGCGATGGCCTGCCGCATGGTCCGGTCCATCACATCGGGATCGCCCGCGTGAAACCCGCAAGCCACATTGGCCGAGGTCACGATATCCAGCAAAGCCGCGTCATCGCCCATCGTCCAGGGGCCAAAACTTTCGCCCATATCGGCGTTCAGATCAACCTTGAGTGCCATCACCGTCCCGTTCCAGATCGTCGCCCGCGGTCACCCCGCTGACCAGTTGGTAGCCCAAGAGATCTGCGATGTCATGCGGATCGCGGATCAGGGGGCGGCAGGCCTGCCGCAGGCCGCGCAGCAGGTCCGCATCGGATTGCGCGGTCGCATCGGCCTGCGCGATATCCAGCAGGGTGAATTGCAACATTGTGCCGGGGGCTGTCTGTGCCACGCGCGCCAGATCGGCGGGGATAACCGTGCCGATGCGCGGATATCCCCCGATGGTCTGGCATTCCGCCAGCAGCACATAAGGCACACCCTCGCCGGTCAATTGCACATCACCCGGCACGATCAGGTCCGATGTGATGCTTAGCCCGCTTGCCGCGCCGAAAGGTGCGCCGTCATGGTCCAGCCGCACGCCCTGCCGGTTGCCGCGCGGATCGCGGCGAAAGGGTGTGGACAGGAACCGCGCCAGCGTCGCCTTGTCGAACAGATCGGTCTGCGGGCCGGGCATCAGGCGGATGATCCCGCCATGGCATCTGTCGGCAATATCCAGTCGCCGGGGCGGCGTATCCGGCGCTGGGTCTTCGCCCAAGGGCAGGCTGTCACCCGCTGCCAGCACGCGGCCCAGACCGGCGGTCAGATGTGTGGCACGGCTGCCCATGACAGGCGCGGTCACGATCCCGCCCGCAAAGGCCAGATAGCCGTAAACCCCCGCCCGCGCGCCGCCGATGGTCAGTTTCGCGCCCGCCGCCAACAGCTGGCTGATATTGGGCGGCACCGGCACGCCGTCAATGCTGGCCTGCATCTGCGCGCCGGTCAGGGCGATGCGCATGGGCCTGTCGGTGCTGAACACCCCGCCAAAGCCCGCCATTTCCAGAACCGCCAATCCGGCATCCTGATCCAGCAATGCCGCCGCTTCCAGCAAGGCCAGGCGGTCGGCCGCCCCGCCGCGCGACAGGCCTTGGGCGGTCCAGCCGGGGCGGCCAAGGTCCTGTACGGTGACACCCGGACCCGCACTATGGACGCGCAGCACCGGCATTAGCGCAGAACCTCGCAGGTTGCGCCACCGTTGCTGTTGGGATTGGCTTGCAGATCGCGCAAAGTATCGTCGGACACGGCGTGAAATTGCACCGCATCGCCGGGGTCCAGCGCGAAGGGCCTGTCACTGTCGGGACGCCAGACCGCAAAGGCGCTTTGGCCGATCTGTCGCCAGCCGGTGGGCGTATCGGCAGCAAAGATGATCAGCTGGCGCACTGCTGTCACCAGCGCGCCGCGCGGCACCTTTGGCGTCAGCTCGGATTGGCGCGGGATGTCCCAATGCGGCGGCATCATCCCCAGATAGGGCTGGCCGGGGGCAAAACCGATGGCCAGAACGCGCAGGCGCTGGGCCGTGATCTCGGCCACCGCCTGATCCGGGGTCAGCCCGGCAAGGGCCGCCGCCTCGGCCAGCTGCGGGGCATGGGAAGGGCCAAAAGCCACCGGAATGCGCCACAGGCGGCGGGGCGCGGGATCGGCGTCGCGCAGCCCCGCCAGCAGGGCGCGCAAGGCGCGGGTCAGGCTGTCGCGATTGGTCTTGGTGATATCGAAACCGACCCGCACAGAGGTCAGCGAGGGGGCCACCTCGGTCACGCCGGGCAGATCGGCCGCGATCACCGCATCGCAAAAGCCATGCGCCGCGCCATTGGCCTGCGGCGACAGCATCCGCGAGAACCGCACCAGAACGCCATCCATGCCAAGGGGGGAAATGGCCGCGTCGCTGTTCCCATGTCCAGAGGCGATGTCGGGCAAGCGTTGCTCCTTTGATTGCCGGGTCAAGTTAGCCATGCCGCGCGGGCCAATGTCCAGACAGCCGCGCCTGCCCAAGCGGCGGGTCATCACCTTGTTGTTGTGTCATTGGCGTATCAGCTTTGCGGCATCTGGTAACGCTGGGCCGTGAACACTACTTATAAACGGCTTGGCGGTTACTATATGCGGAGCAGACCAAGAAGGACAACCGATGGCTGGCGCGACCCCACCCGATCAGACGGGACAATTGCAATTCGACACCGACACCGGTGCTTCGCGGTCGAAATGGATCGCAGGGCTATTGGCCATTGTGCTGGTCGGCTGGATGGGCAGCGGGGCGATCATCCCCTCGGTCGGTGCCGGGGATGGGGCTGTCGCGGAGACGCCCGACCGTGCCGTCAGTGTCGCGGTGATCGATTCGGTTGCGCAGGATGTGCCGTTGGTGCTGACCGCCGAAGGCCAGTCCATCCCCGACCGTGCCGTCACCCTGCGCGCCAAAGCTGACGGCGAAATCGCCAGCGTTGCGGCGTCGCGCGGTGATCTGCTGCAAGCAGGGCAGGAAATCGCCCGTATCGACGCGGGCATCGCCGAGGCCCAGCTGGTGCAGGCGCAGACGCAGCTGGCACAGGCGCAGCGCGATTATGACAATGCGCTGGCCTTGCAGGATCGCGGTGCCGCGACCGAAGACCGGGTGTCACAGGCGCGCGCGGCCCGTGCCGCCGCCGAGGCTGGTGTCACATCGGCGCAGGACCAGCTGGACAATACAATCGTGACCGCCCCTTTTGCCGGGCGGCTGAATGATCTGACGGTCGATATCGGCGAATCCGTCGAAAACGGCATGATCATTGCCGAGGTGCTGGATAATGACCCGCTGACAGTGGTTGTGCAGGTGCCGCAACAGGCGCTGTCACGGCTGCAAACCGGTCAGGAGGCGCAGGTCTCTTTTATCACCGGCGAAGAAAAGGCCGGCACCATTGCCTTTATCGGGGCCAATGCCGACCAGCAGACCCGCACCTTCCGGGTCGAGGTTGTGGTTGATAACCCCGACAGCGTGATGCCGGCGGGGCTCAGCGCGCGGGTGGCCATTCCGACTGGTCAGGCGCGGGGGCATTTTCTGTCGCCTGCGGTTCTGTCGCTGGGGACGAATGGCGAATTGGGGATCAAGACCGTCGATGCCGATAACCGCGTGGTGTTTTCGACAGTGCAGATCGTGCGCGCGCAGACCGATGGCATCTGGATCGCGGGCTTGCCTGAACAGGCACGGATCATCACCGTGGGCCAAGGCTTCGTCAATCAGGGCGATCCGGTCGAACCACGCGCGCCAAGCCAGGACCAGACAGCCCTGGTGCAGCCATGAACGGGCTGATCGACGCCGCCTTTGGGCGTGGCAAGGTCGTCACGCTGGTCTTTGCCTTCCTGCTGCTGGTGGGCGCTTTCGCCTATCTGGCCATCCCCAAGGAAAGCAACCCCGAGGTGACGATCCCGGTCGTCTATGTATCCACCTCGATGGACGGAATATCGCCGCAGGATTCCGAAGACGTGCTGGTGCGCCCGATGGAAACCGAATTCGCGTCATTGACGGGCCTCAGCACGATGACCGCCAAGGCTGGCGAAGGGTTTGCAACGGTCCAGCTGGAATTCGAGCCGGGCTATGACGCGGGGCAGGCGCTGGATGATGTGCGCCAGGCCGCCGACCGCGCCGAAAACGACCTGCCCGACAGCGTCCAGCTGACCGTGACCGAGATTAACACCGCCCTGTTTCCGATCCTGACGGTGATCCTGTCCGGCCCGGTGCCCGAACGCACGCTGAACGCCATCGCCGACAATCTGCAAGACGAGATCGAGGCGCTGGGCGGCGTGCTCGAGGTGGATATGGCGGGCAAGCGCGACGAATTGCTGGAGGTGTTGATCGACCCCACCGTGTTCGAGACCTATAATCTGTCCTTTGACGAATTGATCGGCTCGATCACGCGCAACAACCAGCTGATCGCCGCCGGTGCCATCGAAAGCGAGGCTGGGCGCATCGTTCTCAAGGTGCCGGGGCTGATCGAGAATGCGCAGGATGTGATGGATCTGCCCATCATCACGCGCGGCCAGACGGTGGTGACCTTTGCCGATGTGGCCACGATCCGCCGCACTTTCGAGGATCCGGTGGGCTTTGCCCGCATCGACGGACAGCCCGCGCTGGCGCTGGAAATCAAGAAACGCGCCGGGGCCAATATCATCGATACGGTGGATGATGTGCGTGCCGTCATCGACCGTGTGCAGGCCAGCTGGCCCGAGACCGTCGAAATCAGCTATACGCTGGACGAAAGCGAGACCGTCAAGACCATGCTTTCTGATCTCGAGGCGAATGTGATCGCGGCGATCATCCTGGTGATGATCGTTGTCGTCTATGCGCTGGGGCTGCGGTCGTCGCTGCTGGTCGGGCTGGCCATTCCCGGCGCCTTTCTGACGGGTGTTGCGGTCTTGTATTTCATGGGGCTGACGATGAATATCGTCGTGCTGTTCTCATTGATCCTGGTCGTGGGCATGCTGGTGGACGGGGCCATCGTCACCGTGGAACTGGCGGATCGATATCTGCATGAAGGCGACAGTCCGAAAACCGCCTATGCCCGCGCGGCCAAGCGCATGGCCTGGCCGATCATCGCCTCGACCGCGACCACGCTTTGCGTGTTCTTTCCGCTGCTGTTCTGGTCGGGGGTTGTGGGCGAATTCATGAAATTCCTGCCCATCACGGTGATCGTGACGCTATCGGCATCGCTTTTCATGGCGTTGATCTTCATCCCCGTGGTCGGCGGCATGATCGGCAAGCGCCAAGGCCAGACCGCCCGTGCCAAGGCGCAGCTCTATGCCGCCGAAAAGGGTGATCCGCGCCAGATGACCGGGTTCATGGGCGGCTATATCCGGGTGCTGGAATGGTCGATCTTGCGGCCATGGACGACGCTGTCGCTGGCGATGATCGCGCTGGTCGGGTCTTTCGTGGCTTATGGCCATTTCGGCAATGGGCTGACCTTCTTTCCCGATGTCGAACCCGATTATGCCCAGGTCGAGATTTTGGCCAAGGATAATTTCTCGGTCTACGAACAAGACGCGCTGGTCCGCGCGGTGGAAACGCGGCTGTCGCGCTATGGCGAGGTGGCCAGCATCTATGCCCGCTCTGGCGAATCGCGCGAAGGCGGCGATGTGATTGGGACGTTGCAGCTTGAAATGACGGATTGGGACACGCGCCGCCCCGTCGCATTGATTGCCGAGGATATCCGCGCCGAAATGGCCGAAATCCCCGGAATCGAGGTGCAGGTCCAGACCAGTGCTGCGGGTCCCGGCGGCGGCAAACCCGTCAACCTGGAGATTTTCAGCCCCAATGACGCCGACCAGACCACTGCGGTTGCGGCGGTTCTGGCGGAAATGGACCGGCTGGGCGGGTTCATCGATGTGATCGATTCGCGCCCCAGCCCCGGCGTTGAATGGCAGATCAGCGTCGACCGCTCCGAGGCTGCGCGCAGTGGCGCGGATGTCGCTTTGCTGGGCCAAGCGGTGCAATTGCTGACGCGCGGGATCAATGTCGCGACCTATCGCCCCGATGACGGTGATGGCGAGGTGGATATCGCCGTGCGCTTTCCCGCCGATAGCCGCACGCTCGAAGAACTAGAGGCTTTGCGCGTGCCGACCTCTGTCGGTCTGGTGCCGATTTCCAATTTCGTGTCGTTCAATCCGGCCCCGCGGTCCGGTGTGATCACGCGCATTGATCAGGCGCGCGTGCTGACGATATCCGCCGACGTGGCCCCCGGCGTGCTGGCGAATGACCAGACATTGGCGCTGCAAGCGGCGCTTGACGCGCTTGATCTGCCCGATAGCGTGACCATCAAATTCGGTGGCGAGGCCGAGGATCAGGCCGAATCCATGACCTTTCTGATCGGGGCTTTCCTGTCGGCCATCGGGCTGATGTTCCTGATCCTGCTGACGCAATTCAACAGTTTCTGGCAGGCCTTTGTCGTGATGTCGGCGATTGTCTTTTCGGTCGCGGGCGTGCTTTTGGGGCTGATGATCACGGGCCGCCCCTTTGGCGTGGTCATGGGCGGGATTGGCGTGATCGCGCTGGCGGGGATCGTGGTGAACAACAACATCGTGCTGATCGACACGTTCAACGCCTTGCGCGCGCAGGGGCTTTCCTCGCTCGAGGCCGCTTTGCGCACCGGGGCGCAACGTCTGCGGCCCGTGGTGCTGACCTCGGTGACGACGGCGCTGGGGTTGATGCCCATGGTGATCGGCCTGAACATCAATTTTTTCACGCGTGAAATTGTCTATGGCGCGCCATCGACGCAATGGTGGACAGAATTGTCCAGCGCCATCGCGGGCGGGCTGGTCTTTGCCACGGTGCTGACCTTGCTGGTCACGCCTGCGATGCTGATGCTGGGTGAAAAGCGCGCGAAACGGCATGTGCCGAACGCGGCACTGGCCCCGGCGGAATGATCAGCCCGGCAGAATAAGACGGGCCGCCCGTTCGGCGGCGGCCAGCGCACCTTCGATCAGGCCGCCATTGTCGGTGGTCAGTTCCGCGCAGGCAAAGATGATCCGGTGATCCGCGACCTGCCGCAAGGCAGCGGGCAGCAGATAGGCCGGATGCCCCGGCGGCGGGCTGGCATCGGCAGGGGTGGCGGTAAAGGCCTCGCGCGACCAATCCATGATCTGCAGCGCGCGCGGCGACGCGGCCTGCGGCCCGAACAGATGGACCAGTTGCGCGATCACCGGGGCGCGCAGATCGGTCTGGGCGCGCAGATCCGCAGGCACACCGACAAAGCCGAACAAGGCCCCCAGCGGCCCCCGCGCGGGGCTGGCATCATGGATTTCCGCCAAAGGGCCGCGCCTGCTGGCCGCATCGCCGGACAGACCGGCAGCGCGCCAGAACGGGGTGTCATAGACCGCGACGCATTTGGCATGCGCCCCCATCCAGACCGGCACGCCCGCCAATGCCCGCAGCGCATCCGCAGGCAGCGCTTGGGTATAGGCCAAGCCAGCGGCCAGCCGTGGCGGGATGGCGATCACCACCCGGTCGGCGCTGATGGCGCGCCCGTCCTGCAAACTGGCGCCGCTGTCGGATACCTGTTGCACAGGCGCATCAATCAGCAGCCGCGCAGGGTCCAGCCGCGCAACAAGCGCCGCCACCAGTGCGCCGGTGCCGCCCGTGATCCGCAGCGATCCGGCCATCGACATGAAGCCTTGGTCGCGGATGATTTGTCCGTCGGGATGTTCGTAAAGCTGCACACCTTGGGCATGTTGGGCAAATAAAGCCAGGCCCAGATGGTCGCAAAGGGCCGCGATCCGCGCCTGCCCCGGCCAGACCCAGGACGGGCCGAGATCAAAGCCTTCGCCATCCACATACAGCGATGCGATCCGCCCGCCAAACCGGTCGCGCGCTTCGACCAGCAGAAAATCCTGCCCCGCCATCTGCAAGCGGTAAGCAAGGGAAAGGCCGGTCAGGCCACCACCAATGATCAGGGTTGAGGTTTTCATCAGCGGCCCCCTTGCCGTGCAATGGCCGCGAAAAAGGGGCGCAGCCGGAAAACCCGCTGCGCCCTGTCTTGCTTATTTCAGATCGAAACGATCCAGTTCCATGACCTTGGTCCAGGCCTGCACGAAACGCCCGACAAAGCGGTCGGCCTGATCGTTCTGGGCATAAACCTCGGCGATGGCGCGCAGCTGCGAGTTCGAGCCGAACACCAGATCGACGCGGGTGCCGGTCCATTTGACGGTGCCGGTCGCCCGATCACGGCCTTCGAACGCATTTTCGTCACCTGCGACCGGGGCCCAATCATAGGACGGATCAGTCAGGTTGACGAAAAAGTCGTTCGTCAGCGTGCCGGGCGCATCGGTCAGCACACCGTGGCTGGTGTTGCCATAGTTTGCCCCCAGAACGCGCAGACCACCGACCAGCGCGGTCATTTCCGGTGCCGACAGGCCCAGCAATTGCGCGCGATCCACCAGCAGCTTTTCGGCAGCCACCGACAGGCCGGGCTTGAGGTAGTTGCGGAAACCATCGGCAATCGGTTCCATCACTTCAAAGCTTTCGGCATCGGTCTGTTCGGCTGTTGCATCGGTCCGGCCAGGTGTGAAAGGCACCGACACGTCGTGACCGGCGGCCTTTGCGGCTGCTTCGATCGCGGCAGAGCCACCCAGCACGATCAGATCGGCCAGCGATACGCGCTTGTTGCCGGTCTGGGCTGCGTTGAACGCGCTTTGCACGCCTTCCAATGCGGCCAACACCTTGGACAATTCTGCTGGTTCGTTGACGGTCCAGTCCTTTTGCGGGGCCAGACGGATGCGCGCGCCATTGGCACCGCCCCGGTTGTCAGAGCCACGGAAGGTCGAGGCCGAGGCCCAGGCCGTGCGCACCAATTCCTGCACCGACAGACCTGTCGCCATGATCTGCGCCTTCACCGCTGTCACATCGGCACTGTCGATCAGGTCATGATCCACGGCGGGGATCGGGTCCTGCCAGATCAGGTCTTCGGCGGGGACTTCATTGCCCAGATACAGCGCCTTTGGCCCCATGTCGCGGTGGGTCAGCTTGAACCATGCACGGGCATAGGCATCGGCGAAGATCTCGGGGTTTTCGTGGTAATGCTTGGAAATCCGCGCATATGTCGGGTCCAGCTTCAGCGCCATATCGGCGGTGGTCATCATCGGGGCATGACGCTGGGCGGGGTCATGCGCGTCAAGAACCGCATCCGACATGGCCCCTTTGGCGGGGCGCCACTGGGTTGCGCCGGCGGGGCTTTTGGTCAGTTCCCATTCATTGCCCAACAAAGTGTCAAAATAGCTCATGTCCCAGGTTGTGGGCGTGGGGGTCCAGGCACCTTCGATGCCGCTGGTCGTGGTATGCACGCCCTTGCCGCTGCCATGGCCGTTCTTCCAGCCAAAGCCCATCTGGTGGATCGGCGCGCCTTCTGGCTCGGGACCGACAAGAGCCGCGTCACCTGCACCATGCGATTTGCCGAATGTGTGGCCACCGGCGACCAAGGCCACGGTTTCTTCGTCATTCATCGCCATCCGCGCGAATGTTTCGCGGATGTCGCGGGCGGAGGCCAGCGGATCAGGGTTGCCGTTCGGGCCTTCGGGGTTGACGTAGATCAGGCCCATCTGCACGGCAGCCAGTGGGTTTTCCAGCTCGCGGTCGCCTTTGTAGCGGGTGTCGCCCAGCCAAGTATCTTCTGTGCCCCAATAGATGTCTTCCTCGGGTTCCCAGATATCGGCACGGCCGCCGCCGAAACCGAAAGTCTTGAAGCCCATCGATTCCATCGCGACATTGCCCGCAAGGATCATCAGATCAGCCCAGGAAATCTGGTTGCCGTATTTCTGCTTGAGCGGCCAGAGCAAGCGGCGCGCCTTGTCGAGGTTGGCGTTATCGGGCCAGCTGTTCAGCGGTGCGAAACGCTGGGTGCCGGACCGGGACCCGCCGCGCCCGTCAGCGGTGCGATAGGTGCCGGCGCTGTGCCATGCCATGCGCACAAAGAACGGGCCGTAATGGCCGTAATCGGCGGGCCACCAATCCTGGCTGTCGGTCATCAGCGCGGTCAGGTCTTGCTTGAGCGCCTGCAAATCGAGCTTTTTGAATTCTTCGGCATAGTTGAAATCAGCACCCATCGGGTCGATCTCGGGCGCGTTCTGGTGCAGGATGCGCAGGTTCAACTGGTTAGGCCACCAGTCGCGGTTGCCGCGTGTGCCGGTGGTGGTGTTCAGACCGACCCCGTGCATGACTGGGCATTTTCCAACATCATTTCCGTCCATGATTCTCTCTCCGATTGCTTGTGGCAAAGTGTGATGGCGGCGCTGCCGGCTGCCCGGCACGCGCGCTTAGAATCTTTCTAACATATCTTCCTCATTTGTTTAAGTTGCAATTTTTAATAGTTTCGATAACTTCAGGTTATGAATATCACGCTCAAACAACTGCGCTATTTCGAGGCTTTGGCCCGCCACGGTCATTTCGGGCGTGCGGCGGATGCCTGCGCCATTTCACAGCCCGCCCTGTCGGTGCAGATCAAAGAGCTGGAAAGCACGCTTGGCACTGCCTTGTTCGAACGCGGCGCGCGGCAGGTGCGGCTGACCGCCTTTGGCGCAGATTGGGCGCAGCGGGTGCGCGATATCCTGCAAGCGGTCGATGAATTGGGCGATATGGCGCGGGCTGCGCAATCGGGGCTGGCGGGGCGGTTGCGGATCGGGGTGATCCCGACCATCGCGCCTTATCTTTTGCCCGGATTGATTGGCGCGCTGGGCCAGAGCTTTCCTGATCTGGACGTGCATGTGCGCGAAACCGTGACCCAGCGGCTGATCGAGGAATTGCATGACGGGCAGATTGATACGGCGATTGTCGCACTTCCGGTGGTCGAGCCGGGGCTGGAAGAACTGGCCCTCTTCGATGAAAACCTGCTGTTGGTCAGGTCCGAAAAGGACGGTGCAGCGCCAGTGCCGCAGCCGTCCGATCTGCGCCACCTGCGGCTGTTGCTGCTGGAAGAGGGCCATTGCTTCCGCGATCAGGCGCTGTCGTTTTGCAATCTGCAATCGGCGATGGCCCGCGACGGGTTGGACGGCAGTTCGCTGTCAACGCTGGTGCAGATGGTGGGGGCGGGGATCGGTGTGACGCTGATCCCGCAGATGGCGGTGGCGGTGGAAACCCGCTCTGCCCGTGTCAGCATCAGCCGCTTTGCAGACCCGCAACCGGCGCGCCGGGTGGGTATGATCTGGCGTAAGACCAATCCGATGGCCGCGCAATTCCGCCAGCTGGGCGATGTGGTGCGCCAGACAGCAATGCCGCTGACCCAAGTGCCTGCGCCTGTCGCGACGTAACGTCCCCTTGTAAACTCTGGCTTCACAAAGCCGTCAATCCGGCTACGGTCTTCCAAACGCTTTTGGGAGGAAGCACTTTGGCACATGACCGTCCGTGGATGGCCTTTTATGGCCCGTCCGTTCCAAATTCGATTGACGATATGCCCCACCAGAGCCTTGGCGATTTCATCAGCGCAACCGCGGCGATCTATGGCGACCTGCCCGCATTCACCACGGTGCTGCCGAACGGCATGAACGGCACGCTGACATTTAGGCAGGCTGACGAAATGTCCGATGCGCTTGCGGTTTATCTGCGCGATGTCGCAGGCTTGCAGGCGGGGGAAAGGGTGGCGGTGCAGGTGCCCAATTGCCTGTCCTATCCGGTGGCGGCGATGGCCGTGTTCAAGGCGGGCTGCGTGCTGGTCAACGTCAACCCGCTTTACACGGCTGATGAAATGGCCAAGCAATTCACCGATGCCGAACCCGCCGCTGTCATCGTGGTGGATATGTTCGCCGACAAGCTGGCCGAGGCCGTGAAAACCTATCCGATCGAGCATGTGATCGTCACCCGCGTTGCCGAATACCTGCCGCGCCTGCCCAAGATGATCGTCGGGCTGGTGCAGAAACATTGGGATAAATCGGTGCATCCGGTCACGATTCCGCATATCCGCCTGCCCGATGCCATTGCGGCGGGACGTGCCAAGCATGACAGCCTGCACAATGCGGTCGGCGCTTACCGCAGCACGATCCGCCCTGATGATGTCGCCTGTCTGCAATATACCGGCGGCACGACCGGCGTGTCCAAGGGCGCGATGCTGTCGCATGCCAATATCTTGATGAATATGGCGCAGACCATGTCGCTGATCACCAATCTGGACAAGGGCAAGGAAGTCGCGCTGACGGCGCTGCCGCTTTATCATATCTTTGCCTTTACCGTGAATTTTCTGGGGTTCTATTCCATCGGGGCGCGCAACATCCTGATCCCGAACCCGCGCCCCTTGTCGAACCTCAAACGCGCCTTTGAGAATTACAAGATCACCTGGATGAGCGGGGTGAACACCCTGTTCAACGGGCTGAACAATGAAATCTGGTTTCTGGACACGCCGCCCAAACATCTGAAATTCGCCTCGGCGGGGGGATGGCCTTGCAGAAATCGGTGGCCGAACGCTGGGAACAGGTGACCGGCAAGCCGGTGCTGGAAGGCTACGGGCTGACCGAATCCTCGCCGGTGCTGACCTTCAACCCCTTCGGGCAGGTCCGGCATGGCAGTATCGGCGTGCCGATCCCGTCCACGGATGTGCGCTGTGTCGATGATGACGGGGCCGATGTGCCCCAAGGCCAGCCCGGCGAGGTCATCGCCAAAGGGCCGCAGATCATGCTGGGCTATTGGCGCAAACCCGAAGAGACCGCGAAAACGATCCAGAATGGCTGGCTTTTGACCGGCGATGTCGGGGTGATGGATGCCGATGGCTATTTCCGCATCGTGGATCGCAAGAAAGACATGATCCTTGTGTCCGGTTTCAACGTCTATCCCAATGAGATCGAGGATGTGATCGCAGCCCATCCCGATGTGGTCGAGGTCGCCGTGATCGGCGTGGCCGACGGGGCGGCGGGCGAGGCGGTGAAAGCCTATGTCGTGGCCCGCGACGAAAGCCTTAGCAAGGACGATCTGCGCAGCTACTGCAAAGACCATCTGACCGGCTATAAAGTGCCCAAATTCGTGGAATTCCGCGACGAATTGCCGAAATCCAACGTCGGAAAAATCCTGCGCAAGGATTTGCGCGCCCAGGAACAGGCGCAGGCCGCGTGATGCGGATCGCGTTGAAAGGAAAGTTGTAACATGGTCGGACCACTCGAACAGGCCATTCTGGCGCTGATGATTTTCGTGATCATGCTGGGGATGGGCGCGTCACTGACCCCGCGAGATTTTGCGCTGGCGCTCAAGCGGCCCTATGGGTTGGCGGTCGGCGTGATCGCGCAATTCGGTTTCATGCCGCTGATCGGCTTTGTGCTGGCGACGACCTTGCCGGTGTCGGATACGATCAAGATCGGCATCCTGATCATGGCCTGCATGCCGGGCGGGACCACGTCGAATATCTTTGCCTATTTTTCCAAGGGCAATCTTGCGCTATCGGTGCTGATGACCGTGACATCGACGGTTTTTGGCGTGATCCTGATTCCCGTTGTTCTGCTGGTCTATGCCGGTGCGCTTGATCTGGATATCCCGCGCGAGAACATCATCGTGACGCTGATCCTGCTGCTGGTGCCGGTCGCCATCGGGATGGTCTTGCGCAAGGTCAGCGCCAATGTCGGCGCGGTGACCGAGTTTTTCGGGTCGCTGCTGGCGCTGTTCTTCATCCTGTTCCTGATCGTATCGTGGATTCCGCGCAATTGGGAATTTCTGCTGGCGACGACTTGGGGCACTTATTTCGCCTCGATCATGCTGGGGCTGTTTGGCTTTGCCATCGGCTATGGCTTTGCAAAGCTGTTGCGCCTGCATCCGCGCAATGCCCGCACGGTGGCGCTGGAAACCGGAATCCAGAACGGCCCGCTGGCCATTGCGATCATCGCCTTCACCTTCAGCGGGGCCGAGGCGCAGGCGGTCATGGCCGTTCCGGTGCTCTATTCATTGTTTATCGTGATGAGCTCTGCCGCGCTGACGCTGTGGTTCCGGCGGATCAACACGGCAGCCGAACAGCCCTTGCCGAACGGGTTGTTGTGAGGCTGGCCCCAAAAAGATTTAGGGCCTCCGGCGGGGATATTTAGGCTCGGAAGATGCAGGATCAGGCAGGGACCGGTGGTGGCCGCCCCTGTGCATATCGCGTTTTCATGTGGAATTTGGTGGAGCCAAGGGGAATCGAACCCCTGACCTCTTGCATGCCATGCAAGCGCTCTCCCATCTGAGCTATGGCCCCATTTGCAACCTGCGTTGCGTGCCGCTGTTTAGGCAGCAGACCGGGCGAGATCAAGTGCTAATCGCGCCCGGGGTTCAGCTTTTAATCGTCGTCGGTTTTGGCCGCGACATCGCCCAGATCGTCGAAGGAAACGGTGTCTTCGTCGTCATCGTCTTCGAGCACGTCATCGCCCAGATCGACATCATCTTCTTCCTCGTCGTCGAGGATCAGATCGTCTTCATCATCGACGTCGCGGGCTTTTTTGGATTGCAGATCTTCGGCATCCGCGACCATGGTGCGGGTCTTGGATGTGTCGATCGTCACCTCTTTGCCCGTGTAGGGGCTGATGATCGGTGTCGCGTTCAGGTCGTAAAAGCGTTTGCCGGTTTCGGGGCAAAGGCGCTTTGTGCCCCATTCTTCCTTAGGCATAGGCTATCCCTTCAAAAACTTGGTCGCCCCTTGCGGGGGATCGCTGCCAACTGCCATAAGCATTGACAGGTGTCAAAGGCTTTGGCGCAGGCATTTACAGAAAGCTGGATATGGGCCGTCACACGTTGCATGGCAACCCCCCGATTGACGTGACATTGCGCAAATCGGCACAGGCGCGGCGGCTGTCTTTGCGGGTGTCGCGGCTGGACGGGCGGGTGACGCTGACCATGCCGCTGGGCTTGCCGGACCGCGATGGGCTGGCCTTTCTGCATGACAAGGAAGATTGGCTGCGCGGCCATCTGGGCCGGATCGGTCCGGCAGAGCCTGTCAGCATCGGATCATCGGTGCCGGTGCAGGGCAGGGCCTTGCCTGTGGTGGCGGGGCCGCGCGTGCGGTTTCTGGATGACCGGATCGAGGTGCCGCCGTCCCGCCCCGCTGCGGCACCGATCCGCGCCCGTCTGCGGGCGCTGGCGCGCGATGCGCTGGCCGCGGCGTCGGACCGGCATGCCGCCACGCTGGGGGTCAGTTACGACAAGCTGTCGATCAGGGATACGCGGTCGCGTTGGGGGTCTTGTTCCAGCAAAGGGGTGTTGATGTATTCATGGCGGCTGATCATGGCCCCGCCTGTCGTGCTGGATTATGTCGCCGCGCATGAGGTGGCGCATCTGCGCGAGATGAACCATGCGCCCGCTTTCTGGGACCTGGTCGCAGGGCTATGCCCCGATTATGCATTGCACCGGCAATGGCTGCGCGATCACGGTGAAAGCCTGCATCGCCTGCGTTTCGACGATTGACGGGCGCGGTTTATGTGATCACATATTTCCCATGCTGATCCAGCCCCGCCCTGTCGATTCAACCACCTCTGCGCATGAACGGGTTTACCGCGCCTTGCGCACCCAGATCATGCATGGCGAATTGGCGCCCGGTGCCGCGCTGACGCTGCGCGGGATCGGCAAGACCTATGGCGTGTCCATGACCCCCGCGCGTGAGGCCGTGCGCCGCCTGGTGGCGGAAGGCGCGTTGTTCTTGTCCTCGTCGGGGCGCGTGTCCACGCCGGCCCTGTCCAACGAGCGGATCGAAGAGCTGGCGACGCTGCGCGCCATGCTGGAGCCGGAACTGGCATCGCGCGCCTTGCCCCGCGCCCATTTCGCGCTGATCGACCGGCTGGAGGCGATCAACCAAGGCGTCAGCCAGATGGTCGCCCGCCATGATGCGACAGGCTATATCCGCATGAACCTGGAATTCCACCGGATGTTGTATCTGCGCGCGCAGGCCCCCGCGATGCTGGCGATGACCGAAACGGTCTGGTTGCAGCTGGGGCCGACGATGCGCGCGCTTTATGGCCGGCTGAACCGCAAGGAACCGCCCTATCATCACAAGCTGATCCTGGGCGCGCTCAAGGCCGGGGACGAACCGGGGCTGCGTCTGGCGATCCGCACGGATGTGACGCAGGGGTTGCGGATGCTCAAAGGCTAGGCGCCGCGCGTATTCATATCCGCGATGGCAAGGCCCAGCAGGCGGCGGACATCTGCGCCTTGCAAGCCAAGCCCTTGGGCAAGCGCCGTGACAAAGGCATATTCGGCGGGAAAGATCCGCCCGCTGGCTATCGCGATCGCCAGTACGCCATGCATCATCACGGCTTTTTCGTCCTTGCGCAGACCGGTTCCGAAGGCGGCGTAATCCTGGGGGGTCAGCTGCAGGCGGGTTTGATCGGCCAGCTGCATGATTTCGTCCGGTGCAAAGCTGCGTCCCGTCAGCCGCTGGATCGTGTCGCTGATCAGCGCGACCTCGGCCGGGGCGATGATGCCGTCGCATTTGCTGACATGGCACATGGCCGATAATATGCGCACCGCCGCTGTCTTGCGCAGGCGGGCGGCTGCAGGCAAGCCAAGCTGCGCTGCGATGCGCCGGATCATGACCGGACCCGCGGCCTGGCGAGCGGTGGTGCAAGGGCGAAATCCGTGCAAGAGCTGGTGCCGCGCGCGGTGGTCACGCGCGCTGATATCGCCTGCATCATCCGCAGCCTATCGCAAGGATCACCGGCTTCATCTGTCATTCCAGCCTTGTCACATAAAGTGACCCTCTGGTTAACGGGTGATTGTGGCGCCGATATGGTGGATAGGGTCCGGGATGCGGGCTTTGTGCCGCGCGGGCTGTGGCGATGGCCCACCGGGACCACCGCCGCAGCATGCCGATCAGGCGTGGATCGCGCCGTCGCCGCAGGCAAGGGCCGCTTCGCGCACGGCCTCGGAATAGGTCGGGTGGGCGTGGCAGGTGCGGGCCAGATCCTCGGCTGCGGCGCCGAATTCCATCGCGACGCAGATTTCGTGGATCAGATCACCCGCCATCGGGCCGATGATATGCGCGCCAAGGATCCGGTCGGTTTCCTTGTCGGCAAGGATTTTCACGAAACCATCGGCGGAATGGTTCGCCTTGGCCCGCGCATTGCCCATGAAGGGGAATTTGCCGACCTTATAGGCGCGCCCGGCCGCTTTCAGCGATTCCTCGGTTTCGCCGACATTGGCGACCTCGGGATGGGTATAGATCACGCCGGGGATCACGCCGTAATTCACATGGCCATGCTGGCCTGCAAGGATTTCGGCGACGGCCATGCCTTCATCCTCGGCCTTATGGGCCAGCATGGGGCCGGTGATCGTGTCACCGATGGCATAGATCCCCGCGACATTGGTCGCAAAGCTGGCATTGGTCTTGATCTGGCCACGCTCGGTCAGTTCCACACCCAGATCCGCGAGGCCCAGCCCATCGGTATAGGGTTTGCGGCCCGTTGCCACCAGCACTGTATCGGCGGTCATTTCATGGGCGCTGTCATCCTTGCGCAGCTTATAGGACACGGTGGCCTTGCCGCCTTTGACGGTCACACCCTGCACAGCCGCGCCAAGGGTGAATTTCAGCCCCTGTTTGGTCAGCACTTTCTGGAACTGGCGGGCAACCTCGGCATCCATGCCCGGCGTGATTGCGTCGAGATATTCGATCACATTCACATCCGCGCCAAGGCGGGCAAAGACCGACCCCAGTTCCAGCCCGATGACGCCCGCGCCGATCACGACCATCGTCTTGGGGATCTTGCCCAGTTCCAGCGCGCCGGTCGATGTGACGACGATCTTTTCGTCGACCTCGACACCCGGCAGGCTGGCCGACTGCGACCCTGTGGCGATGACGATATTCTTCGCCTCATGCAGATCCTCGCCGACCTTGACCTTGCCCGCCTCGGGGATAGAGGCCCAGCCCTTGATCCAGTCGATCTTGTTCTTCTTGAACAGGAATTCGATGCCGCCGGTGTTCTGGCCGATCGTGTCGTCCTTGTAGGTCAGCATCTGTTTCCAGTCGACCGACGGGGCCTTGCCCTTCAACCCCATGCCCGCGAAATTATGTTCCGCCTCGTGCAGCATATGGGTTGCATGCAGCAGCGCCTTGGACGGGATGCAGCCGACGTTCAGGCAGGTGCCGCCCAATGTGGCGCGGCCTTCGACGCAGGCCACCTTGAGGCCCAGTTGCGCCGCGCGGATCGCGCCGACATAGCCGCCGGGGCCGGAGCCGATAAAGATGACATCATAGCTGGACATGGAAACTCCTTCAGATTCAGATCAGGGCCGAGATGATCATCAGCATGGTGGCCGCAAAGCCAAACATCCAGATCACCGAACGCCAGGGCGTCAGGCCGAAGTAATAGGCAGGGATATATAGCACCCGCGCGCCAAGGTAGACCCAGGCGCAGGCGGCGGACAGCCCTGTCGCCTTGTCGCCCAGCGTAACGACGACCACGGCGAGTGTGAACAGGATCAAACCTTCAAAATGGTTATTCAGCGCCCGGAACAGGCGGCCCGTCTTGGGGCTGACCTGTTCGATCAGCGGCTTGCCAAGGCGGCCGGGGTCACGCGGCCCCGCTGTCTTGCCCGGGCCGAGTTCCAGATTGGCAGGCACCGACATCAGGACGAATTGCACCCCTTGCAACAGGCCCGCAAGGGCAAGGACGGTCAGTTCGGGGGTCATGATGCAGAGCCTTGTTTGGGGTGGTCGGGGTAAACCCCGACCTACGGGGGCGGTTCTGGTTGCGCCGTAGGGCGGGGTTGACCCCGCCTTACCGTTTACAGATCCATCAACAAGCGGCGGGGATCTTCGAGCGCTTCTTTCACGCGCACAAGGAAGGTCACAGCGCCTTTGCCGTCCACGATCCGGTGGTCATAGGACAAAGCCAGATACATCATCGGGCGGATCACGACCTGACCGTTGATCGCCATGGGGCGGTCCTGGATCTTATGCATGCCCAGAATACCCGATTGCGGGGGGTTCAGGATGGGCGAGGACATCAGCGAGCCATAGACCCCACCGTTGGAGATGGTGAAAGTGCCGCCCTGCATCTCGGCCATCGACAGCTTGCCGTCGCGGGCCTTGGCGCCCATTTCGGCGATCGCCTTTTCGATACCGGCGAATGACATCTGGTCGGCGTCGCGGATCACCGGCACCACAAGACCTGTGGGTGTGCCCGCGGCGATGCCCATATGGACATAGTTTTTATAGACCACGTCGGTGCCGTCGATTTCGGCGTTGACCTCGGGGACTTCATGCAGGGCGTGGATACAGGCCTTGGTGAAGAACGACATGAAGCCCAGTTTCACGCCATGTTTCTTGACGAAGAGATCCTTATAGGCGTCGCGCAGCGCCATCACCTCGGTCATATCGACCTCGTTATAGGTGGTCAGCATGGCGGCGGTGTTCTGACTGTCTTTCAACCGCTTGGCGATGGTCTGGCGCAGGCGGGTCATCTTGACGCGTTCTTCGCGGGCCTCGTCGCTGGCGGCAACCGGCGCGCGGGGGGCGGCGGCGGGCGCGGGGGCGTCGGATTTCGCGGTCAGCGCCTTCAGCACATCCTCTTTCATCACGCGGCCATCTTTGCCGGTGCCCTTGACGTCGGACAGGCCGGCGTCGGCCATCAGCTTCTTGGCCGATGGAGCATCTTCGGGATCGCGCAATTTGGGTTCTTCGGGGCCAGCCTCTGTCTGCGCTGCGGCTGCATCGGGGGCAGGGGCTGCCTTGGGCGCTGCTTTCGCGGGGGCGGGGGCGGCGTCACCTTCGGTGACCTGCGCCAGCAAAGCATCGACGCCCACGGTTTCACCTTCGGCGGCGACGATTTCCGACAGCGTACCGGCAACGGGGCTGGGCACTTCGACGGTGACCTTGTCGGTTTCCAGCTCGCACAGCATTTCATCGACGGCGACGGTATCGCCGGGTTTCTTGAACCATGTGGCGACCGTGGCCTCGGTCACGGATTCACCAAGCGTGGGGACGCGGACTTCGGTGCTCATTTCTTTGTTCCTTTGATGGTCAGCGCGTCGTCAACCAGCGCTTCTTGTTCTGCTTTGTGCTTACTTGCGAGGCCGGTCGCAGGGCTGGCGGCGGCGGCGCGTCCGGCATAGGCCGGGCGGGTATGTTTCGCCTTGATCCGGGTCAGCACCCATTCAAGGTTGGGTTCCATAAAGGCCCATGCGCCCTGATTCTTGGGCTCTTCCTGACACCAGACCATTTCCGCATTCTGGAACCGTTCCAATTCCTTCATCGCGGATTGTGCGGGGAAGGGATAGAATTGTTCAAACCGCAGGATATAGACATCGTCGATCCCGCGCGCATCGCGTTCTTCCAGCAGGTCATAATAGACCTTGCCCGAACACATCACCACGCGCTTGATCTTGGCATCGGCCACCAGCGTGGTGTCGGAATTGCCATATTGCGCATCATCCCACAGCACGCGGTGGAAACTGGACCCTGTCGTGAATTCCTCTTTCTTGGACACGGCCAGCTTGTGGCGCAGCAAGGATTTCGGCGTCATCAGGATCAGCGGCTTGCGATAGGTGCGGTGCAGCTGGCGGCGCAGCAGGTGGAAATAATTGGCCGGCGTGGTGCAATTGGCCACGATCCAATTGTCGCCGCCGCACATGGTCAGGAACCGTTCCAGACGCGCGCTGGAATGTTCCGGCCCTTGGCCTTCATAGCCATGCGGCAGCAGGCAGACGAGGCCGGACATGCGCAACCATTTGCTTTCGCCCGAGGAAATGAACTGGTCAAACATGATCTGCGCGCCATTGGCGAAATCGCCGAACTGGGCTTCCCACAGGGTCAGCGCATTGGGTTCGGCCAGCGAATAGCCATATTCGAAGCCCAGCACCGCATATTCCGACAGCATCGAATCGATGACCTCGTAACGGGCCTGACCGTCACGGATGTTGTTCAGCGGGTAATAGCGGTCTTCGTTTTCCTGATTGATAAAGGCCGAATGCCGCTGGCTGAACGTGCCGCGCGTGCTGTCCTGACCGGACAGGCGCACGGGGAAACCTTCAAGCAGCAAAGACCCAAACGCCAGCGCCTCGCCCGTGGCCCAGTCGATACCGGTGCCGTTTTCGAACATCTGCGCCTTGGCGTCGCGCAGGCGGTCGATGGTCTTATGCGTCGGGAAATTATCCGGCACGGTGGTCAGCGCCCTGCCGATGGCGCTAAAGTCGCCATCTGAAATGGCGGTCTTGCCGCGCTGGTATTTCTTTTCCTTCATCCGGTCGAGATGCGACCAGCGCCCGTCCAGCCAATCGGCCTTGTTCGGTTTGAAATTTTTGCCCGCCTCGAATTCCTCGTTCAGATGGGCCTGAAACGCGGCTTTCATATCCTCGATCTCGCCTTCGGGGATCAGGCCGTCCTTGACCAAGCGTTCGGTATAAAGCGTCAGCGTGGTCTTCTGTTTCTTGATCTTTGTGTACATGACCGGGTTGGTGAACATCGGCTCATCGCCTTCGTTGTGACCAAAGCGGCGGTAGCAGATGATGTCCAGCACCACATCCTTGTGGAATTTCTGGCGGAATTCGGTCGCGACACGGGCGGCGTGGACCACAGCCTCGGGATCGTCGCCGTTGACGTGGAAGATCGGGGCTTCGACCATCAGCGCGATATCGGTGGGATAGGGGCTGGACCGTGAAAAATGCGGGGCGGTGGTGAAACCGATCTGGTTGTTGACCACGATATGCATCGTGCCGCCGGTGCGGTGACCGCGCAGACCGGACAGGCCGAACCCTTCGGCAACGACGCCTTGGCCCGCAAAGGCCGCATCGCCATGCAGCAGGATCGCCATGACCTTGGTCTTGTCGGTGTCGTGCTTCTGGTCCTGCTTGGCGCGGACCTTGCCCAGAACGACGGGGTTCACCGCCTCCAAATGGCTGGGGTTGGCGGTCAGCGACAAATGCACAATATTGTCGTCAAAGCTGCGGTCGTTGGATGCGCCAAGGTGGTATTTCACATCACCCGATCCATCGACATCCTCGGGCTTGAACGATCCGCCCTGAAATTCGTTGAAAATCGCGCGGTAAGGTTTCTGCATCACATTGGCCAGCACCGACAAACGGCCCCGATGCGGCATGCCGATCACGATATCCTCTAGCCCCAGCTGGCCGCCGCGCTTGATGATCTGTTCCATCGCGGGGATCAGGCTTTCGCCGCCATCAAGGCCGAAACGCTTGGTCCCCATATATTTGACATGCAGGAATTTCTCAAAGCCTTCGGCCTGCACAAGGCTGTTCAGGATCGCCTTGCGCCCTTCGCGGGTAAAGCTGATTTCCTTGCCGTAGCCTTCGATACGTTCTTTCAGCCAGCCCGCCTCTTCGGGGTTGGAAATATGCATATATTGCAGCGCGAAAGTGCCGCAATAGGTGCGCTGCACGATGGCCATGATCTCGGCCATGGTGGCGACTTCAAGGCCCAGCACATTGTCGATGAAAATCGGACGGTCCATATCCTTGGCGGTAAAGCCGTAATTCGCAGGGTCCAGTTCCGGGTGTGGCACGGTTTCGCGCATGCCCAGCGGGTCCAGATCGGCGATCAGATGGCCACGGATGCGATAGGCGCGGATGATCATCAGCGCGCGGAGCGAATCGAGCACCGCATTGCGGACCTGCGCCTCGGACAGGCCGACGCCTTTTTCGGCCGCTTTCGCCTTGATCTTGTCAGCGGCGGCACCGGGTTCGGCGGGCCATTGGCCATCCAAGGCGGCGGTCAGGTCGTCATTGGGCACCGGCGGCCAGTCGCGGCGCGCCCAAGATGGGCCTGCGGCCTCTGCCTGCGCATCGGCGGGGGTGTCGCCAAGGCTGCGGAAAAAGGCCTGCCAGCTTTCATCGACCGCCCCCGGATTGTCGGCATAGCGCGCGTAAAGCTGTTCGACATAACCTGCATTATGCCCCTGCAAAAAGCTGGAAGCGTGGAACAGGTCGTTAGGGGAATGGTCGTTCATGACAGGGGACCTTTGTTGAATGTCATCCGGCGGGGGATTGCCCCCGCCGCAAGGTGGGTGTCGGGGTGAACCCCGCGTTACCCGATTGCCTTCAGTACAGCCTCGCCCAATGTGGCGGGGCTGTCGGCCACGATGATCCCTGCGGATTTCATCGCCTCGATCTTGCTTTCGGCGTCGCCTTTGCCGCCCGCAACAATCGCACCGGCATGGCCCATGCGACGGCCCGGAGGCGCTGTGCGGCCCGCGATGAAACCGGCGGTGGGTTTCCAGCGGCCTTTCTTGCGTTCGTCGGCCAGGAATTGCGCGGCTTCTTCTTCGGCAGAGCCGCCGATTTCGCCGATCATGATGATCGAATGGGTTTCATCATCGGCCAAAAACATTTCGAGAATATCAATATGCTCGGACCCTTTGATGGGATCGCCGCCGATACCCACGGCGGTGGACTGGCCCAGACCGCTGTCCGAGGTCTGTTTGACAGCCTCATAGGTCAGCGTGCCAGAGCGCGACACAACCCCGACCGACCCGCGCCGGTGGATATGGCCCGGCATGATGCCGATCTTGCAGGCGTCGGGCGTGATGACACCGGGGCAGTTTGGCCCGATCAGGCGGGATTTGGACCCTTCCAGCGCGCGCTTGACGCGCATCATATCCAGCACGGGGATGCCTTCGGTGATGCAGATGATCAATTCCATCTCGGCGTCGATGGCTTCCAGGATCGAATCAGCGGCGAAGGGTGGCGGCACATAGATGACCGAGGCATTCGCATCGGTGACATGGCGGGCCTCGTGGACCGAGTCAAAGACCGGCAGGTCCAGATGCGTGCTGCCGCCCTTGCCGGGGGTGACGCCGCCGACCATCTTGGTACCATAGGCGATGGCTTGTTCGGAATGGAACGTGCCCTGCGAGCCGGTCAGGCCCTGGCAGATCACGCGGGTGTTTTCGTTGACGAGAATGGCCATGTTGGTGGCTCCTTGGGAAATCTGGGGGTAAGGTGGGTCTGGACCCACCCTACGGGTTAACCTTTGACGGCTTTCACGATCTTCTGCGCGCCATCTTTCAGATCGTCAGCAGCGATCACATCAAGGCCGGAATTGCGGATGATTTCCTTGCCTTTCTCGACATTCGTGCCCTCAAGGCGCACGACCAGCGGGACCTTCAGCCCCACCTCTTTCACAGCCGCGATCACGCCTTCGGCGATGACATCGCAGCGCATGATGCCGCCGAAGATGTTGACAAGGATGCCTTTGACATTGGGGTCAGAGGTGATGATCTTGAAAGCCTCGGTCACCTTTTCCTTGGTCGCACCGCCGCCCACGTCGAGGAAGTTGGCAGGTTCTGCGCCGTAAAGCTTGATGATATCCATCGTCGCCATGGCGAGGCCCGCACCATTGACCATACAGCCGATTTCGCCATCCAGCGCGATATAGTTCAGGTCGTATTTGGAAGCGGCGAGTTCCTTGGGGTCTTCCTCGGTCTCGTCACGCAGGCTGGCGACATCGGCATGGCGATACATGGCGTTGCCGTCGAACGATACTTTGGCATCCAGCACCTTCAGATCGCCCTTGTCGGTCACGATCAGCGGGTTGATTTCCAGCATCTCCATGTCTTTTTCGGTGAAGGCTTTATACAGCTGGCCCATCAGCGTGACGCATTGCTTGATCTGGCTGCCGGTCAGCCCCAGCGTGAACGCGACGCGGCGGCCGTGAAATGCCTGATAGCCGGTGGCAGGGTCGACGCTGAAGGACAGGATCTTTTCAGGGGTCGCTGCGGCGACTTCTTCGATATCCATGCCGCCTTCGGTCGAGACGACGAAACTGATCCGGCTGGTCTGGCGATCCACCAGCAGGGCCAGATACATTTCGGTTTCGATCCCCGAGCCATCCTCGATATAGATGCGGTTGACCTGCTTGCCGGCGGGGCCGGTCTGGTGCGTCACCAGCGTGCGGCCCAGCATCTTTTTCGCCTCTTCGGCGGCTTCTTCGACGGACCGGCACAGGCGCACGCCGCCTTTGTCACCGGCGTCAGCCTCTTTGAATTTCCCTTTGCCACGGCCGCCGGCGTGGATCTGTGCCTTGACGACCCACAACGGGCCGTCCAATTCACCAGCGGCGGTTTTCGCATCTTCGGCGCGGATCACGGGGCGGCCGTCGGAAACGGGCGCGCCGTAGCTGCGCAGCAAGGCTTTGGCCTGATATTCGTGGATATTCATAAGGCATGTCCAATTTGACTTCGGTTGGTACAGCCTAAATCACAACAAATCGTACATTTCTAACTTAAATGCGAGTGAGGCACAGATAATCCGACATTTGTGATCACTTGATTGAAAAGTGTGATCACAAAATCGATCTCCCTGCAGTTCTTGATGATTTCGCGCAATTTGCAAAGATTCGCGCGATCAGCGCCGCGCAACAAAAAGGGGCCGCCACTGGCGACCCCCTGCAACCCGCCCTGTCTGGGGCTTAGGCCAATGTGCCGTCAATGCCCTTGCAAGCCTCGACAAGACCTTTGACCGCGTCAACCGATTTGTCGAACATCGCCTGTTCGTCCTTGTTCATGCTGATCTCGACCACGCGTTCGATCCCGCCAGCGCCGATCACGGTCGGCACGCCAACGTAAAACCCGTTCAACCCGTAAGCGCCATCCACATGCGCCGCACAGGGCAACACGCGTTTTTGGTCTTTCAGGAAAGCCTCGGCCATCTCGATCGCAGAGGTCGCAGGCGCATAAAAGGCCGACCCGGTTTTCAGCAGGCCGACGATTTCGGCGCCGCCGTCACGGGTGCGCTGTACGATGGCGTCCAGCTTGTCCTGTGTGGTCCAGCCCATCTCGACCAGATCTGGCAGAGGGATACCGGCGACGGTGGAATAGCGCGTCAGCGGCACCATCGTGTCGCCATGCCCGCCCAGAACGAAAGCGGTGACATCGCGCATCGAGACGTTGAATTCCTCGGCCAGGAAATGCCGGAAACGGGCCGAATCCAGCACGCCTGCCATGCCGCAGACCATGTGATGCGGCAGGCCGGAAAATTCGCGCAGCGCCCAGACCATCGCATCCAGCGGGTTGGTGATGCAGATGACAAAAGCATTCGGCGCATGTGCGGCAATGCCTTCGCCCACGGATTTCATGACCTTGAGGTTGATCCCCAGCAGATCGTCGCGCGACATGCCGGGCTTGCGCGGCACGCCTGCGGTCACGATGCAGACATCCGCACCCGCGATATCGGCGTAATCATTGGTGCCTTTAAAGCTGCCGTCGAATTTCGCGGCGGGGCCGGATTCGGCGATATCAAGCGCCTTGCCTTGCGGGATGCCGTCGGAAATGTCGAACAACACGACATCGCCGAGTTCTTTGACAGCTGCGAGATGCGCGAGCGTGCCGCCGATCTGTCCGGCGCCGATAAGGGCGATCTTGGGTCTGGCCATGGAAATGGATCCTTTGGTGGTTTGGATTTGGCGCATTGGGTAAGCCTTTGCAGCCGCTCTGGCAAGTGTGCTGCAACGCGGCATCGCGGGTCAGGCCATGGCCATGACCCGGCAAAGCGGCTAAGCGGGCCAAACAACAGGCATTTGAGGCTGTCGCGTGATCGTATTCGATTGGGTTTTCTTTGCGCTCGGTATCCCCGCGATCATCTTTGCGGGGATTTCCAAAGCGGGCTTCGGGTCGGGTGCCGCCTTTGTCGCGGGGGCGATTCTGGCGCTGGTGGTGCCGCCGGGGCTGGCGCTGGGGATCATCCTGCCCTTGTTCATGCTGGTCGATGCGGCGACCTTGCGGCCCTATTGGGGGCAATGGCATTGGCCGTCCGCCAAGGGAATCATGCAAGGCGCCGTGCCCGGCTGCATCATCGGGGCGGTGCTTTATGCGCTGGTCGATGCGGATGTGTTCCGCCTGCTGATCGGGGTGATCTGTCTGGGTTTCGTCGCGTTCCAGCTAGCCCGCGCGCGGGGTTGGCTGGCAATGCGGCATATGCCGTTTTCGCGGCCCTTTGCCTGGCTGGCCGGTCTGGTCGGCGGCTTTACCAGTTTTGTCAGCCATGCAGGCGGGCCGCCCACGGCAATCTTTCTGTTGTCCCAAGGGCTGGGAAAGACCGCGTTTCAGGCAACGACCGTGCTGTCGTTCTGGGCGATCAACTGGATGAAGGTGGTGCCTTACGCCTATCTGGGGATTTTCTCGCTCGAGACGCTCACGGCCAGTGTGGTGCTGGCCCCTTTTGCGCTGATCGGCGCATGGATCGGGATCAGGGCGCATCGGCTGGTGCCAGAGCGGGTATTCTTTGCGCTGACCTATCTGCTGTTGGTGGCAACGGGGTTGCGGTTGATCTGGGTCGCCTTGGCCTGATCAGGTGCTGCGTCCGGGGCCGAACAGCGCCGCGCGCCAGTCAAAGCCAGCGCCAGAGGCCACCAGACAGGTCTGTCCATCCGGCTGGGTGATGGCGATGGTCCAGCTGCCGGTATCGGTTGCGGCAAATAGCTGGGTCAGGCTGCCGTCGGGGCCGGGGGTCACCAGTAGCTGCCTTTCGCCATAAATCTGCGCCAGCCGCTGCGCGACAAGAGCGGTATCGGCGCAGGCCATTGCCTGCGCCTGCGTCGCCCCGAGAAACGCCGCGATGCAACCAAAACACATATAATACAAATACCGCACGATCGTGTCCGCCTTCTGCCGGATGACCTGTCCGCGCAGGTCTGCTATCGGGAATAGGGCAAAGGGGTTAATATCCTGTAACCGGCCCTTTGCTGCGTCGCGGCAAGATCGGGGTTGAATCATCGGCAAGACTCTGGCCATGTTCGCGCAATATTGTTGCGAGGAGGATTCGATGCACACCCGCCCCACACGGTCAGCGCTCTATATTCCGGGATCAAAGGACCGCGCTTTGGACAAGGCGCGCGGTCTGCCTGTCGACGTGATCCTGTTCGATCTGGAAGATGCGGTCGCCCCCGACGCCAAGATCGCCGCGCGCGATACCTTGTTCGCGGCTTTGGCGGGTGGCGGTTATGGCCCGCGCCAGCGGATCGTGCGGATCAACGCGCTTGATACAGAATGGGGTCGTGCCGATGCCGCCGCCGTCGCCGCGATGGATTGCGATGCGATCCTGTTGCCCAAGGTCAACAGCACCGCCGATGTCGATGCGCTGGCCGCATTTGTCCCTGATCTGCCGATCTGGGCGATGATGGAAACGCCACAAGGCGTGCTGAATGCCGCCAGTATCGCCGCGCATCCGCGCATCGCGGGTTTCGTGCTGGGCACCAATGATCTGGCCAAGGATATGGGGTCGCGCGGGCGGCCTGCCTTGATGATGGCCTTGCAGATGTGCCTGCTGGCGGCCAAGGCTGCGGGGGTTGTGGCGCTCGACGGGGTCTATAACGCCTTTCAGGATGACGAGGGTCTGCGCGCCGAATGTGTCGAAGGGCGCGATCTGGGCTTTGACGGCAAGACGCTGATCCATCCCGCGCAGATCGCCATTGCCAACGCCGCCTTTGGCCCAAGCGCCGAGGAAATCGCGCTGGCCCATCGCCAGATCGCCGCCTTTGCCGAGGCGCAGGCGCAGGGCCAGGGTGTCGCGGTCGTCGATGGCAAGATCGTCGAGAACTTGCATATCGTCACCGCAAAGGCGACTTTGGCCAAAGCAGAGGCCATCGCCGCATTGGAGAGCGCATGAGTGTATTGATTCTGGGCTTGGCCCTATGGGCGGGCGTCCATTTCTGGAAACGTCTGGCACCCGCCAGCCGCGCCAGCATGGGCGACAAGGGCAAGCTGCTTGTCACCTTGGGTGCCGTGCTTGGCATCGTGCTGATGGTGATCGGCTACCGGATGGCCGATGGCGCGGTCTATTGGGGCCGCAGCCCTGCGATGACCGGCATCAACAACCTGCTGATGGTCTTTGCCGTCTATCTTTATGCCGCAAGCGGGGCGAAAACGCGGATCACCCGCCGCATCCGGCACCCGCAGCTGACCGCCGTCAAGATCTGGGCGCTGGCGCATCTGCTGGTCAACGGCGATGTGCCGTCTTTCGTGTTGTTCGGCGGCTTGCTGGCCTGGGCCGTGGCCGAGGTGATCTTGATCAACCGCGCCAACCGCAATTGGACGCCGCCCCCTGTGGCACCTGTGAAAAAGGAAATCACCGCCGTGGTGGCGACCGTGGTTGTCTTTGCGATCATTGCGGCGATCCACGCCTGGCTTGGCTATAACCCTTTTGGATGATCCCATGAAAATCTATCGCTTGCTGACCGAAGACGACACATCTGCATTCTGCCACAAAGTTTCCGAGGCTTTGTCCAAAGGCTGGGAGCTTTATGGCAGCCCGACCTATGCGTTTGATCAGGCCAATGGCGTGATGCGCTGCGGACAGGCGGTCACAAAAGAGATCGACACGCCCTATTCCCCCGAGATGAAGCTGGGCCAGCAATGACCAAGACCAATGCGGGCCGGTTTTTCGAGGATTACGCGGTTGGTGACGTGATCACCCATGCGGTGCCGCGCACGGTTTCGGGCGGGGAACGCGCGCTTTATCACGCGCTTTACCCCGCGCGCCATGCGCTGCATTCCTCGGATGTCTTTGCGCAATCCTGCGGTCTGCCGGCCAGCCCGCTGGATGATCTGGTGAGCTTCCATACGGTGTTTGGCAAAACGGTGCCTGATGTCTCTTTGAATGCGGTGGCTAATCTTGGCTATGCCGAGGGGCGCTGGCTTGCCCCGCTTTGGCCCGGTGATACGGTTACGGCGACATCCGAAGTGATCGGGATCAAGGAAAATTCGAACGGCACCTCGGGTGTGGT
Organism: Yoonia vestfoldensis; assembly: GCF_002158905.1. NCBI lineage: Bacteria > Pseudomonadati > Pseudomonadota > Alphaproteobacteria > Rhodobacterales > Paracoccaceae > Yoonia > Yoonia vestfoldensis. The sequence continues at coordinate 2,781,658 of NZ_CP021431.1, read as the reverse complement.
CTGGGTCCGCACGACCGGGCGCAACCAGCATGGCGCGGATGTGCTGCGCTATGTGCGCTGGGTGATGGTGCGTAAGCGCGGGTCGGGACCCGCGCCACGGGCGGTTGTGCCAGAGCTTGCGCCTTTTGTTGCCGCCGCTGATCTGGTCATCCCTGCGGGTCTCGATTTCAGCCGCTATGATTTTGCTTTGGCCGGAGAGCCGCACCGCCTGCGGGATTATGCCCTGGGCGAGGTGATCGACCATGTCGATGGCGTCACCATCGAAGAGGCAGAGCATATGCTGGCCACCCGTCTGTGGCAGAATACCGCCAAGGTGCATTTCGACGCGACCCACCGCGCCGATGGCAAGAGGCTGATCTATGGTGGCCATGTGATGTCGCTGGCGCGGGCCTTGTCTTTCAATGGTTTGGCCAATGCCCAGATGATCGTGGCGCTGAACGGTGGTGCACATGCGAACCCCTGTTTTGCGGGGGAGACATTGCGCGCCTGGTCCGAAGTGCTTGATCTGGCCGAGACATCCGCCCCCGGCGTCGGCGCGATCCGGCTGCGGCTGGTGGCGACCAAAGGGGCGGCGGGCGTGTTGCGCGGGGCGGATGGCAAATATGACGCGGATGTGCTGCTGGACCTTGATTATTGGGCCCTGATGCCGATTTGACATCGCTGGCGCGATGCCAAGCCTCTGGCGGGGATATTTGGGCTCGGAAGATGGGAAGGGTGTGATCACACGCGAAAAATTCGTGATCACAAATCAAAAAAATTAGCTGGTCGCGGTGGAATGAAGCGTAAAAACACTTGTGCGATGCGTGACTCTGGCAGTGGAATGGTGCAAGTAGGAAGCCAAGCCGCTGTCGCGCCGGACAGCGCGCGCCACTGAAGGGAAGCACTATGGCCGATGTGAACCGGGGCAATCGCCCGCTTTCGCCGCATCTGACGATCTATCGTCCGCAATGGACATCTATCACCTCGATCCTGGTGCGTATCACCGGCAATGCTTTGTTGGTGGCGGGGCTGCTGATCGTGTGGTGGTTCGTGGCCGCCGCGACCGGACCCGAGGCTTTCGCGCTGGCCAATGGCGTGCTGACAAGCTGGTTTGGCAAATTGATCATGCTGGGGTCGATCTGGGCCTTGTGGTATCACAGCCTTGGCGGGTTGCGGCATCTGGTCTGGGATAGCGGCCGGATGCTGGATGTGGCCAGTTCGGAACGCGCGGGCCAGGCGATGGTCGCCTTGTCGGTGGTGTTGACGCTTGTCACCGTCGCTCTTTTGTAAGGATCAATTGCTATGGCATTTTTGACAGATCGCAAACGCGCGGTGGGCATGGGATCGGCCAAGTCGGGCACGCATCACCATTGGCAGATGATGGTGACGTCGGTTGCTCTTTTGGTGTTGGTGCCTTTATTCGTCTTCACCTTTGGCAAGATCCTTGGTGCGCCTTATGCAGAGGTGATCGCCTATTATCAGCGTCCGTTTCCCGCAGTGGTGGCCATTCTGACGCTGCTGGTGGGATTTTTCCATTTTCGCCTGGGTGTCCAAACCGTGATCGAGGATTATGTTCATGGTTTCGCCCGCAAGGCGGCGATCATTTTCATGATCTGCCTTTCTTATGCCGCAGCGGGGTTTGCGGTTTTCGCGATCATCCGCATCGCATTGTAATTTTCGGAGCACGACCACATGGCCGCTTATGATTACGAGACACATACCTATGACGCCATCGTCGTAGGCGCCGGGGGCGCGGGTCTGCGCGCGACATTGGGGCTGGCCGAACAGGGCCTGCGCACTGCCTGCATCACCAAGGTATTCCCGACCCGGTCCCATACGGTTGCGGCCCAGGGCGGGATTGCCGCGAGCCTGGGCAATATGGGCCCTGACAGCTGGCAATGGCATATGTTCGACACGGTCAAAGGGTCGGATTATCTGGGCGATACCGATGCGATGGAATATCTGGCCCGCGAAGCGCCCAAGGCGGTTTACGAGCTGGAACATTACGGCGTGCCGTTTTCGCGCACCGAAGAGGGCAAGATCTATCAGCGTCCCTTTGGCGGTCACACGACCCAATTCGGCGAAGGCCCAGCCGTGCAGCGGACCTGTGCCGCCGCCGACCGGACGGGCCACGCGATCCTGCACACGCTTTATGGTCAGTCGCTGAAACAGAAGGCCGAGTTCTATATCGAATATTTCGCGCTTGATCTGATCATGTCCGATGACGGCATCTGTCAGGGCGTCATTGCATGGAAGCTGGACGATGGCACGATGCATGTCTTCAACGCCAAGATGGTGGTGCTGGCCACGGGCGGCTATGGCCGCGCCTATTTCAGCGCCACATCTGCCCATACCTGCACCGGTGACGGTGGCGGCATGGTCGCGCGGCAGGGCCTGCCTTTGCAGGATATGGAATTCGTGCAATTCCACCCTACCGGTATTTACGGTGCAGGCTGCCTGATCACCGAAGGCGCGCGCGGCGAAGGCGGCTATCTGACCAATTCTGAAGGCGAGCGGTTCATGGAACGCTATGCCCCGAACTATAAAGATCTGGCGCCGCGCGATTACGTCAGCCGCTGCATGACGATGGAAATCCGCGAAGGCCGTGGTGTGGGTGCCAATGGCGATCATATCCACCTGAACCTGAACCATCTGCCCAAAGAGGCTTTGGCCGAACGTCTGCCGGGCATTTCCGAAAGCGCCAAGATTTTCGCCGGTGTCGATGTGACCAAGGAACCGATCCCCGTGCTGCCGACCGTGCATTACAATATGGGTGGTATCCCCACGAATTATCACGGCGAGGTGTTGAACCCGACCAAAGATGACCCGACAGCGATCGTGCCCGGCCTGATGGCTGTGGGCGAGGCGGGCTGTGCCTCGGTGCATGGTGCGAACCGGTTGGGGTCGAACAGCCTGATCGACCTTGTGGTCTTTGGCCGTGCCGCTGCGATCCGCGCGGGCCAGGTCGTTGATCGCAAGGCAGCCAATCCGACGCTGAACGCGGCATCGGTGGATGCAAGCTTTGCCCGCTTTGACCGGCTGCGCCATGCCAAGGGCAATGTTGGCACCGCCGAATTGCGGCTGGAAATGCAGCGCGCGATGCAGGAAGACGCCGCCGTCTTCCGCACCGACAAGACGTTGGCCGATGGTGTCACCAAAATGACCGCCATTGCGGGCAAGATGGATGATCTGAAAGTCACCGACCGGTCCTTGGTCTGGAACAGCGATCTGATGGAAACGCTGGAACTGGACAATCTGATGCCCAATGCGCTGGCCACAATCGTGGGCGCCGAGGCGCGCAAGGAAAGCCGTGGCGCCCATGCGCATGAGGATTACCCCGACCGCGACGATGCGAAATGGCGGGTCCATACGCTGGCGCATGTCGATGGCGCGAAAACCACGCTGAGCTATCGTCCTGTGATCACCAAGCCGCTGACATCGGAGGCCGAAGGCGGCATTGCCGAAGACCGGATCAAGCCGAAAGTCCGCACTTTCTGATGCGCTGGGCTGCGGTTCTTGTGCTGGGGCTGGCGGCTTGCGGTCCGGTATCGCCGGACCGCGCCGCCGACCGCTGCGAAGACCGCGCCCGCGCCGCACAGGGGCCGCAGATCGGCCTGACGCTGGGGGCGAACAGCAACAGCGGGCCTTTCGCCAGCGGTAGTATCGGGATCACATCCGACGCGATCCGCGGGCGTGATCCGCTGCAGGTTTACGACGATTGCGTGTTCCGGCTGACGGGCGAGACACCGATCCGGCCGGTGCGGTTGCGCTAATCAAGGCTGCCGCGTCGCTGCTGGTCCGCGCTTAGAAATCGAAGCGCGGGCTATCGTATTTGGCGAAGAGAACGTCACAATCGACAGCATCAGGTCGCAGAGGCCGCAGAAAATCAATCGGCTCAAAGCCGCGTTCGCCCATATCGGCGATGAATTCGCTGAAGCGATATCCGTTGGTAAATCTGCGTTTGATCGACACTTCTGCAATGACGAATTCACATTGCGTCAACATCTTATGCGCCCCCCTGATGACTTCGCGTTCAAACCCTTCGGTGTCGATCTTAAGACCGTATGGGCCTTGGTAATCTTGGGCAATATCGTCAAGCGTGCGGATATCAACGTCTCTTTTCTCGAACTGGGTAAACATGGATGCATTCGCATCGGTAAAGCCTGCCAGCGAAGACCGCGCTAAATTGGTCCTGCCGGGGCGCATCGGAATGGTAATTTCCATCTGTCCCGGCTTTGCACCGACCCCACAAACGATAAAGTCGAAATCGATCTTTTGCTGCCAATGGGAAACGCGGTCGCGTGATTCTTGGATTGGATCGATCAGTACAAATTTTGCATCGGGGAAGGCATCATAGATCAGCGGTGTGCCGGCATCGACGCCAACGTCAAATACGGTGGCCACTTGGAAATCAAATGCCTGCAAGGCCTGTGCAGATGGTTTGGCTGTCTCGATGGTAATGCCTTGGCGTTCCAGCTGACGTAGCAAGGGTCTTGGCCGCTTGTGCAGGGTTGTTGTTTTTGCTGATTCTGTGGGTACGAATTCCAGCCCGATCGCATTCAAGGCACGGAAAAAGGCGAATGGATCGGCACGGCTCATGGCAAGTGTCTTTCTAGTGTTGGAGTGATTGCATGGTCTCGGTGAAGGTTTTGCTGATCGTTCCGCTTTGGGTCTGGATCGCAAATTGCTGGCAGTGGTTCCGCCGGTCCTGCAATTCGTCATGGGGCATTTCGATCAGCCGTTTCATCATCTGGACCAGTGGCTTGGGCCGCTGGCCATCATAAAGCAGGTCGTGGTTGGCAGGCGGGGTGATGGCACGCATTTCCTCGCGGTTGGGGCCGATGACGGGCAGGCCGAAGGTCTGCGCCAGCATCACGCTGCCCGAGGTGAAGAAATCGCCGAAAGGTGCAAGAAAAACATGGCTATCCACGAAAACCCCGGGGATCTGCGCATCGGGGATGAACCCGTCCTGCAGGCTGACTTGGGGCAGCTCAAACATGGGCCGCATCTGTCGCATCGGGCGCCGCAATGTCTTGCCCGCGATCAGCAGCTCGAAATCGGGGCGGTGCTTGGCCAGGCGCAGGATTGTTTCAGGCAGCAGCGCTATTCCCTTATTCCCGCGCATGGTGCCAAAAAACACAAAGCGACGGGTCGCCGAGACGGGCAAGGGCCGTTGCAGGGTCGTTTCAGCGGGTTCATAGGCCCCCAGATAGCTGGGATGCCGGATGATCCGGATCTTTTCGGGGGCCACGCCCCAATCCTCGATCATGTGCCGCGCGGCATGCAATGCATGGACATGCACCAGATCGGCCAGCGCGCAAAGCTGACCGCGCCCCCAGGCGAAACTTTCGGCGTCGCGTTCGAAATGGGCGCGTTTGTTGTGGATCGTCCAGAAAATCTTGCCGCCCGCCGCTTTGAACGCCTGCAGCCGATGGACCAATCTTTGCGCGTGATCCTGGTTGGCATCCGGGTCGTCATCGCGCCCGAACATCCGGTCATCCCAATGCAGATGCACCACGGGGCTGGCCTGGCCTGCGGCATATTGTGCAAGCTGGTCCAGATCCTTGGCGCCCGGCACTGCAACATAGGGCCCCGCAGCCCCATAGAGCAGCTGATGATAGGGGTTGCCATGCGCATAAGGTATGTTCAAGATACTGATAACGATAACAAATTCCTAGTCAACACATCCGGCTGGACAGCGTCTGTCCCGATCGGACCCTGCTGTCGCAGCGCATTACTCTTTCAGCGCATATCATGCTTTAATACAGCACTTTTGATCCTGCTGGAAAGGCTATATAAAGTCTGTGATATCACCAATCGACGATGACGACGCGCATAAAGGTCTGAAAAATGGTACAACTGACACTTCCCAAGAATTCCCGGATGACGACGGGCAAGACCTGGCCAAAGCCCGAAGGTGCGACCAATCTGCGCAAAGTGCAGATCTATCGCTGGAACCCCGAGGACGGGAAGAACCCGCAGCTGGATACCTATTTCCTTGATATGGACAGCTGTGGGCCGATGGTTCTGGATGCGCTGATCAAGATCAAGAACGAGATCGACCCGACCCTGACCTTCCGTCGGTCCTGCCGCGAGGGGATCTGCGGGTCTTGTGCGATGAATATCGACGGGATCAACACGCTGGCCTGTATCTATGGCATGGATGAGATCAAGGGCGACATCAGGATTTACCCGTTGCCGCATATGCCGGTGATCAAGGATCTGATCCCCGATTTGACCCATTTCTATGCCCAGCATGCCAGCATCATGCCGTGGTTGGAAACCAAGTCGAACACGCCTGCCAAGGAATGGAAGCAATCGGTCGATGACCGCAAGAAGCTGGATGGCCTTTACGAATGCGTCATGTGCGCCTGCTGTTCGACATCCTGCCCGTCTTATTGGTGGAACGGTGATCGTTATCTGGGGCCAGCCGCGCTGTTGCACGCCTATCGCTGGATCGTGGACAGCCGCGACGAGGCCACGGGCGAGCGGTTGGACGAGCTGGAAGATCCGTTCAAGCTTTATCGCTGCCACACGATCATGAACTGCGCCAAAACCTGCCCCAAAGGGTTGAACCCGGCCAAAGCCATCGCCAGCATCAAGGGCATGATGGTGGAACGGGTGGTCTAAGGACTTTTATGCGCGCCGCGCGGGGATATTTAGGCTCGGAAGATGATGAATATTCCCGATGATGCGGATGCGCGGCGTGCCGTCAAACCGGTGATTTGCTATCCGACCGAGGCTTTGCCGCGCCCTGATATGGCGCTGTTGCAGCGCGCTTCGGCTGCTGCGCAGCTGGGGGCGCGGGTTGTCGTGCCACCGCGTGATGCCGCCGCGATCCGGGTGCCGGCGGGGCATATCTTGCGGATTTCGGCGGTGGAGGGGCCGCAGGTCGGCGATCTGAACCTGTTTGCTGCCGATAACCTGGACGAGCGGTTTTATTCGGGCAAGACTCGCGCGCTGCATGGCACCCATGTGACGACGGGCGATCAATTATGGTCGTCGTTTCCCTATCTGCGCCCGATGGCGACTATCGTGGCCGATACGCTGGGCTGGTACGGGATCGACGCTTTTGGCGGGTCGGTCCATGACGTGATTGGCACCCGCTGTGATCCTTATACTGGCCGGTTGTTGTCGGCTGTCGATTATCACCATTGCTGCCATTCCAACCTGACCCGCGCCCTGGCCGATGCGGCGGGGCTGTCTTTGACGCAGGCAGAGCGCCATGTGCATGATGTGCTGAATGTCTTCATGTGCACGGGCTTTACCCGCGACACCGGACAATATTTCATGAAGGCCAGCCCGGTTCGGCCCGGCGATTATCTTGATCTTTTCGCCGAGATCGATCTGCTGGCCGTGTTGAGCGCCTGTCCCGGTGGCGATTGCAGTGCCGAACATTCCTCTGACGCTGCCGCCTGTTGTCCGCTGGTGATGGAACAGCGCGTGCCGCAGGCTGGCCATCTGGATGGATGGGTGCCGCCTGCGGTCAACGCCTATGATGGATCGCACGGGCGTTAGGCAAAGGCCGCCTGCAATGCGATCTCCACCATATCGCCAAAGCTGCTTTCGCGGTCTGCGGCGGGCAGGGCCTCTTGCGTGATCAGATGGTCGCTGACGGTCAGAACCGCCAGGGCGCGGCGTTTATACCGCGCGGCCAGGATGTAAAGCTCGGCCGCTTCCATTTCCACGGCCAGGATGCCATGCCGCATCATCTGGTCATTCAGGTCGGGCCGTTCATCATAGAACACATCCGATGAATAGATCCCGCCGACATGGGTGGTCGTGCCCTTGGCAAGCGCTGCGCGATGCGCCGCTGCCAGCAGGTCGAAATCGGCACAGGGTGCGAAATTCACTTCCTTGAAAATGCCCCGCGACGGTGTCGAGATTGTCGTGGCCGTCATGGCGAGGATCACATCGCGGATGCCCACATCGTCCTGCATCCCGCCGCAGGACCCGATGCGGATCAGGGTCTGTGCGTCGTAATCGCGGATCAACTCATTGGCATAGATCGACAGCGATGGCATCCCCATGCCAGAGCCCTGGATCGTGACCGGATGGCCGTGCCATGTGCCGGTAAACCCCAGCATGCCGCGCACCTGGTTGATGCAGCGCGCATCGTCAAGAAAGGTCTCGGCCGCCCATTTCGCGCGGTAAGGGTCGCCCGGCATCAGCACGGTCGGGGCGATATCGTCTTTGGCAGCGCCGATATGTATTGTCATTGCTTTCTCTCCTGTCAGTGCAGGAAAGCTAGCCTGTGCCGCAAGCAAGCGGGAGAGGGCAAAGCCCTGTCCCGCGCTTTTTTAGATTTCCATCGCTTCGGGCGATGTGCCATTGGCCAGTGCCTGCTTGAACCAAGCAGGCTGGCGGCCTTTGCCGGTCCAGGTCTGGCTGCTATCGGCAGGGTTGCGGTATTTTGCAGGTGCCGAAGATTTTGATCCGGTCTTGCCCTTGCGCGCGGCGGCGCCGGTGATTTCTGCCAGAGAAAACCCGTGTTCTGCGGCGGCTTTTTCGGCAGCAGCAAGCGCGGCTTTCTTGTCTTTCTCTGCTACGTCAACCATGGCCTTTTCGACTTGCCGCTTCAAAGCTTCAAGTTCGCTGCGCGTCATGGAGGAAAGGTCTTTGTTCATCGATACAATCCATAAGTCTGTTTGATCAGGATTGCATAGCAGTACTGCTATCGAAAGAAAATGAAAACAACTTTTGTATGCTCAAAAGGGGCTTTGTTGCACAAACCCGCTTGGGGACGTGTTTCCCCTGACCCCGGACGGATTTAGCCTACGGCGACCGTACGCGGTATGCCAAGAGCTGTGAAGCCGTTTAGGATCGCGGCACGGATCTGGATCTCTGCAACCTGGCGATCGAAGTCCCGCGCCGAGAGGCGCTGACCGAGTAGCTTTACACAATGCATTTTTGTCTCAACGCGGCTCCGGCGGTGATATCCAGTCAGGTTTCGCCACAAAGCACGACCCAGATACTTTGAGGATCGCACTGCTTCGTTACGCGCTTTCGCTCCTGCTGTGTCAGGTTTCCACATCTTGGCGTTCTTGCGCGGGGGTATGACGGCGTGCGCATTGCGTGCCGCAATCGCATCATGGCATTTGCGTGTATCATATGCTCCGTCCGCCGTGACGCTGCCAAGCTCCTGATCAGGTGGGATCTGGCTGAGCAAGTCTGGCAGCATCGGGGCGTCCCCAATGCTGCTACTCGTCACCTCGATCGCGCGGATCTCCAGCGTTTCCTCATCGACCCCAATGTGGATCTTGCGCCACAAGCGGCGCTTTGGACCGCCATGCTTGCGGGCATTCCACTCTCCTTCGCCTTCAGCCTTAATGCCTGTGCTGTCGACAAGCAGGTGAAGTGGTCCTGCTGATCCCTTGTAAGGGATGGCGACGGACAACGTCTTCTGACGCCGACACAGGGTACTGAAGTCCGGCACCGACCAGTCCAGCTCAACCCGTTTCAGCAAGCTCTCCACAAACCCGGTCGTCTGCCGCAAGGGCAAGCCGAATAGTACCTTGAGGGTCAAACAGGCTTGGATGGCTGCATCGCTGTAGGTTTTCTGACGCCCACGGCGTCCAGAGGCCTCTGCTTCCCATGACATCTCTGGATCAAACCAGATCGACAGCGATCCCCGCTGCTTAAGTGAATGATTGTACTCTGCCCAGTTCCGGGTCTTGTACGTAGTCGGTGTCCAGCTGCTCATCGCAACCCGCTACCACGCTGGATTCACACAGTGAATCCCCTCATGATGGGATTTGTGCAACAAAGCCCTCAAAAGGATATGATCATTCGGCTGCAGTGGCGCGTGGATCAGCCAATGTGATGATATCTGCCATAATCTTGTTAAGCTCGAAATCTTTTGGCGTATAGACTTTCGCCACACCCATAGCGCGCAATGCAATTGCATCTTCCTCGGGAATGATGCCGCCGGCAACCACAGGTATATCTTTCAGCCCCGCCGCTTGTAATTTCGCCATGACATCGCGCACCAGCGGCACATGCGATCCCGACAGGATCGACAGGCCGATGACATGGGCGCCAGTGTCGCGGGCCGAGGCGATGATTTCATCAGCTGTCAGGCGGATGCCTTCATAGGCGATGTCCATTCCGCAATCGCGCGCGCGTGCGGCAATCTGTTCCGCCCCGTTCGAATGCCCGTCAAGCCCAGGTTTTCCCATCATAAATTTCAACCGCCGCCCCAGTGCGCTGCTGACCTGATTGACCTGTTCGCGCAGATCGTCCAGCCCTTCGGTCCGGTTGGACGGATGCGCGCTGACCCCGGTGGGGGCGCGGTACTGGCCGAAAACGGCGCGGATCACATCGGCCCATTCGCCCGTCGTGACCCCGGCCCGCGCGCAGGCAATCGAGGGGATCATGATATTGGTATCGCTGCTGGCCGCCATGCGCAGCGCGGCCAATGCCTGACGCACCTGTTGGGGGTCGCGGTCGGCCTTCCATCTGGCCAGACGGCGCAGCTGGTCTGCCTCGGCCTCGGGATCGGCGACCATGATCGCGTCATCCCCCGCCGTCAGTGGCGAAGATTCGCCTGCCTGCCATTTATTCACGCCAACGACGATGGTGCTGCCGCTTTCGATCCCGGCGATTCGCGCTGCATTGCTTTCGACAAGGCGGGATTTCATATAGCCGATGGCCTTGACCGCCCCGCCCATGCCGTCGATCTGCGCCAATTCGGCGCGCGCGCCGTCTTTCAATGCGCTGACCTTGCGGTCAATGGCGGGATTGCCGTCAAACAGATCATCGAATTCCAAAAGATCGGTTTCATAGGCCAGGATCTGTTGCATCCGCAAAGACCATTGCTGATCCCAGGGCCGGGGCAGGCCCAAGGCTTCGTTCCAGGCGGGCAATTGCACGGCGCGGGCGCGGGCGTTTTTCGACAGGGTCACCGCCAGGGTTTCCAGCAGGATGCGATAGACGTTGTTTTCGGGCTGCTGTTCGGTCAGGCCCAGCGAATTGACCTGCACGCCATAGCGGAAACGGCGGTATTTCGCATCCTCTACCCCGTAACGGGTAGCGCAGATTTCATCCCATAATTCGACAAAGGCGCGCATCTTGCACAATTCGGTCACGAAACGGATGCCTGCATTGACGAAAAAGGAAATCCGCCCGACCATTTCGGGGAAATGTTCTGCCGGGACTTTGCCGCGCAGATCGTCCAGCACTGCCGTTGCGGTCGCCAGTGCAAAGGCCAGTTCTTCCTCGGGCGTCGCGCCTGCCTCTTGCAGGTGATAGGAACAGACATTCATCGGGTTCCATTTCGGCAGATGTTCGCGGGTATAGGCCGCGACATCGGTGATCATCCGCAGGCTGGGTTCGGGCGGGCAGATATAGGTGCCGCGCGACAGATATTCCTTGATGATGTCATTTTGTACCGTGCCTTGCAGCGCGCTGACATCGGCGCCCTGTTCCTCGGCCACGGCGATGTAAAGCGCCAGCAGCCAGGGCGCTGTCGCGTTGATCGTCATTGATGTGTTCATCTGGTCCAGTGGGATATCCGCGAACAGCATCCGCATATCGCCCAGATGCGCCACCGGCACGCCGACCTTGCCAACCTCGCCTTTGGCCAGAACATGGTCGCTGTCGTAACCGGTCTGGGTGGGCAGATCGAAAGCCACCGACAGGCCGGTCTGCCCTTTGGCAAGGTTGCCGCGATAAAGCGCATTGGACGCCGCAGCAGTGGAATGGCCGGCATAGGTGCGGAACAGCCAGGGGCGGTCTTTTTGCATCTGCGACATCGGGCGTCTCCTGAATCATCTTGCGCAATTTAATTACGCTTTGGTCCATCTATCGGACATTTTGTGGCGCTGTCAATTCGCTGCGTTGCGGCATGGCGGGATTTACCTTGGCGAGGAACCCTGTCACTTTCTGCTGATGACGCAAACGATCTCTATGCCGGTCTGGGCCTTCGTGCTGATTATTCTGTTCGCGGGGGTCACTTTCGCGTCGCATTTCCTGTTTCCCTCGGTCCGCTGGTTTTTCCGCAAACGCGCGGAACGGGTGATCGCGCGGGTCAATAAGAAATTGCAGCGCCCGATCGAGCCGTTCAAGCTGGCGCATCGCTATGACATGATTCAGCGCCTGATCTATGACCCAGAGGTGACGCAGGCGGTCGTAGACCATGCGCGTGCCAATAATGTGCCCGAAAACGTCGCCTTCGAGAAAGCGCGCAGCTATGCCCGCGAGATCGTGCCATCGTTTTCCGCGACGGCCTATTTCAGCATCGGCATCAGGCTGGCGCGCTGGCTGTCGAAATCGCTCTATCGGATTCAGCTGGGGCGGCTGGACCGCAAACGCATGGCCGAGATCGACCCCGATGCGGCCGTGGTCTTTGTGATCAACCATCGCAGCAATATGGATTACATGCTGGTCACCTATCTGGCGGCCAATGCGGGCGCGCTGTCTTATGCGGTGGGCGAATGGGCGCGGGTCTGGCCGCTGTCGCCGGTGATCCGGTCGATGGGGGCCTATTTCATCCGGCGCAATTCGCGCGGCGCGCTCTATCGCAAGGTGCTGGCGCGTTATGTGCAGATGGCGACACGGGCCGGCGTGACCCAAGCGGTCTTTCCCGAAGGTGGGCTGACGCTGGATGGCAAGCTGGCCACGCCGCGCACCGGGTTGTTGAATTACATCATCGAGGATTTCGACCCCGCAGGCCGCGAGGTGATCTTTATTCCTGTCGCGCTGAATTATGACCGGGTGCTGGAAGATACGATCCTGATCGCGGCGCATAAGGCAGGCACGCGCCGGTTCCGCCCGCCTTTGATGACGGTCCTGCGCCGCGTCGCCCAGCATTTCTGGCAGCGCGTCACCGGCCGGTTTCGCGGCTTCGGCACCGCCTCTGTCAGCTTTGGCGAACCGCTAAAGCTGTCGTCTTTCGTGGCCAATCATACGGGGGACGTGACCCAGGCGTTGGCGGAAACCCTGATGCAGCGGATCGCGGATGTCACGCCGGTGCCCGCGGTGCCGCTGGTGGCGCGGTATCTGCTGGCCGATGCGCCGATCACCACCGCCCAATTGATGCAGGATGTGTCCGGGGCGCTGGCGTTCTTGCAGGCCCGCCAAGTGCCGCGCCCGCGCCGCCTGCCCGAAGATTTCGTCAGTGATGCCTTGGACCGGTTGCAGGCGCGCCGCCTGATCAGCCGTCAGGGCGAGACTGTGCAGGTCACCGCGCTTGGCCAGCCGATCCTGAGCTATTACGCCAATTCCATTGCGCATCATTTCGACATTGCGGCGGATGATGCGCCTATTTCTGCGTTGCTGCAGACATAAAATTACAAAATACGACACCTCAGTGTTGTAATCTTGCGCGACGCTTCGTATCAATTCCCCAAGGCCGCGTGATTCTGCACTGCGGCGCAACGGAATGATCGCGATGGAGAGTGACATGGCCCTTGATCTGACCACCGGCGAAGCGGCCTATGCGGCTGAACGCAAAGACCTTTATGCCATGGGCGAAATGCCGCCCCTGGGTCATCTGCCCGCGCAGATGCATGCCTGGGTGCTGCGCCGCGAACGCCATGGCGAACCCGAAACCGCCTTGCAGCTGGAAGTCGTCGATTGCCCCAAGCCCGACAGCCACGAAGTTGTCATTCTAGTGATGGCGGCGGGCGTCAATTACAACGGCGTCTGGGCCTGTCTGGGCCAGCCGGTCTCGACCTTTGACGGGCATAAGGCGCCCTATGCGGTCCTGGGGTCGGATGCGGCGGGCATCGTCTGGGCTGTGGGCGACAAGGTCAAGCGCTGGAAAGTTGGCGACGAGGTCGTGGTGCATTGCAATCAGGATGATGGCGATGACGAGGATTGCAACGGCGGCGATCCGATGTATTCGCCCAGCCAGCGGATCTGGGGCTATGAAACCGCCGACGGGTCATTCGCGCAATTCACCCGCGTGCAATCGCAGCAGCTGATGCCGCGCCCGCAGCATCTGACATGGGAAGAAAGTGCCTGTTACACGCTGACGCTGGCCACCGCCTATCGGATGTTGTTCGGCCATGAACCGCATGATTTGAAACCGGGGCAGAATGTACTGGTCTGGGGGGCCTCGGGCGGGCTGGGGTCCTATGCGATCCAGCTGATCAACACGGCGGGGGCCAATGCGATCGGCGTGATCAGCGATGAAAGCAAGCGCGATTTCGTGATGTCGCTGGGGGCCAAAGGCGTCATCAACCGCAATGATTTTTCCTGCTGGGGCCAGCTGCCCACGGTCAATACCGTGGAATATGACATCTGGCTGAAAGAGGCGCGCCGCTTCGGCAAGGCGATCTGGGACATCACCGGCAAGGGCAAGAATGTCGATATGGTGTTCGAACATCCCGGCGAGGCGACGTTTCCGGTATCATCGCTGGTCTGCAAGAAAGGCGGCATGGTCGTCATCTGCGCTGGCACCACGGGATTTAACTGCACCTTTGATGTCCGCTATATGTGGATGCATCAAAAACGGTTGCAGGGCAGCCATTTTGCCCATCTCAAACAGGCCAGTGCCGCCAATAACCTGATGGTCGAACGCCGTCTTGATCCGTGCATGTCGGAATGTTTTTCCTGGGCTGAAATCCCGCTGGCCCATACCAAGATGCGCCGCAATGAACATAAGCCCGGCAATATGGCCGTGCTGGTGCAGGCACCGGTGATGGGTTTGCGGACCTTTGCCGACACAATCGAAGCGTCACGGGAGGGGCGCTGAGATCACCCCTGCGCGCCATCGCCACCGGGTGGTGGCGCGCAAAGGGCAGGATGCGCTCCGCGCGGGGATATTTATGCTCGGAAGATGCGGAAGGCGGTGGTGACGGGGGGCGGGCGCGGCTAATGTCGCCGCCATGAATGCCCCCGTGATCAGTTTTTCCGACGACCAGGCCGAGGCTTGGGACAATGTCGCATCCGCCCTGCGCCAGGCCGGTGTCGATCTGGACGACAGCCTGCTGCAACCGCCGCAAAGCGATGCATCCTCGGTTCTGGCCGTGATCGGCAAGGCGGGGTCGGGCAAGACCATGTTGCTGGCCCAGCTATATAAGGCGCTGGCCGAGGCGGGTGTCGATGTGATTTCCGGCGATTGGGAAGGGCGCAAGCGCAAGGATCGCCGCACGCTGGCGATTCTTGCCCCGACCAACAAAGCCGCCAGCGTGTTGCGCAACCGCGGCGTGCCTGCCACCACGATCCACCGTATTCTCTATACCCCCGTTTATGACCCCGAATATGAAAAGATCGCCGAATGGCTGGCGGGGCAGGGTGAGCGCCCCGAGATCGAAGGCCTGACCGATGTGGCGCTGGACCGGGCCTGGGCATCCTATCAGGTCAATACCTCGGTGCCGGCCGCCTTGGCCGCCGCCGGGCTGCGCGGCAGTGATTTCATCACCGGCTGGAAACGCCGCGAGGAGCCGCTGGACATCGGCTTTGTCGATGAAAGTTCCATGCTGGATGCCAAGCAATTCGAGGATCTCAAGGAGATTTTCCCGACCCTGCTGTTATTCGGTGATCCCGCGCAATTGCCCCCCGTGCAATCGAGCGGCGGCATGGTGTTCGAGACCCTGCCGAAAGACCGCGTGCTGACATTAAGCCGTATCCACCGCCAGGATGCGGGTAACCCGATCCTTGATCTGGCCCATGCCTTGGCCGATCCGATGCTGGATTTCTACACATTCGAGCGGATGGTGGCCGAGGCTGCCGCCCGTGACGACCGTGTCGTGATGGCCCAAAGGGTCGAGGCCGATCTGATGGCGCGCTCGCCCTGTCTGGTCTGGCGCAATGCCACGCGCATCCGCTTGATCCATGCGTTCCGTGCCGCATTCAACGCCCCGCCCGATGCGCTGTTGCCGGGCGAGCCGCTGATCTGCGACGGGATCGAACTGCCGTTGAAGCATCGCAAGAAGCGCCTGGATCTGGAGGCGCGCGGGTTGATCAAAGGCGCGCAGGTCATCTATCTGGGGGCCGGGCGCAAACCCGGTTTCTCGCGTCTGCATGTGATGGGGGCCGAAGACCCGCGCATTTCGGCGGCCAGCATCGTCAAGATCGAACTGGAAGGCGATGCAGAGCCGTTTATTCCTTTTGCCGCGCGGATGGGGGCGACCTTTTTGCATGGTGCGGCGGTGACGATCCACAAGGCGCAAGGCTCGCAATGGGATACGGTGCAGGTCTTTGCCCCCGATATCGAGGTTGCCAGCCGCATGGGCCGAATGGAGGCGGGCCAGCCTTTGTGGAAACGTCTGGCCTATGTCGCGATCACCCGCGCCGAGACGCAATTGCGCTGGGTTGTGCGCAACCGGCTGGCCCGGCCGGAACAGGCGCTGGGGGTGGATGATCTGGATGTGCCGGTCGCGCCATTGGAACTGAAAGCGGAGGACATATGAAAACCATCATCATCACCGGCGCCAGTGCCGGGATCGGGCGCGCGACAGCGCTGCATTTTCTGGACAATGGCTGGCGCGTTGGTCTGATCGCGCGCAGGCCCGAGGTGCTGGCCGAAATGGCGCATCCCAATGCCGTGCCATTGCCTTGCGATGTGACCGATGAGGTTGCTGTCGATGCCGCCTTTGCGGCCTTTGGCCATCTGGATGTCTTGTTCAACAATGCCGGCATGTTCGGCCCCCAGACGACCATCGATGAAATCGCGCTGGAGGATTGGCGCGCCGTGCTGGATGTGAACCTGACGGGCATGTTTCTTTGCGCGCGCGCCGCGTTCCGCCAGATGCGCCACCAGACGCCGCAAGGCGGGCGGATCATCAACAACGGCTCTATTTCTGCGCATACGCCGCGTGAAGGCTCAGTCTGTTATACCACCACCAAGCATGGTGTGTCCGGTCTGACCAAGACGCTGACGCTGGATGGCCGCGCCTTCGATATCGCCTGCGGGCAGATCGATATCGGCAATGCGCGCACCGAATTGGTGCAGGGGCTAGAGGTCAAGCGCGCTGCTGAAGGCCTGCCGCCCTTGCCGACGATGGCTGTCGAGGACGTGGCGCGCGCGGTGTTTCATATGGCGTCTTTGCCGCCCGAGGCCAATGTGCAGACCATGATGGTGATGGCCTCCAAGATGCCGCATATCGGGCGGGGCTAGCGGCGCAGCAGGCCAAAGACCGCAGAGGCAAGCCAGCCCGCGCCAACCGCGATGGCCAGTGACAGCAGACCATAAAGCAAGGCCTGTTCATGCGCGAGGTTGTAAAGCCAGCGTTCCAGCCCGACCTTGCTGACCGGAATCGTGGTCATGTAATTGTCGATGACAGTGCCGTCGCGGGTCAGATAGATGCGGACATCGTAATTGCCTTCGGTCAGATTGGCGGGCATGGAAATCGCGCTGCGGAACAATGTGTCCTGATCCAACGTCACCGCGCCTTCTGACATCTGGTAAAGGTCCTGATCTGTCTTGATGCGGATCAGCGCCTCGGTGAAGGCGACGCTGTCTTCGACCACCGCCCCGGCGGACCGGATCGCGCGGGGGATCGTGATACGGTGGCGCAGATCTTCGACCTGTCGCAGGATATCCGCAATCGGCGCGCTGGTGGCGACCGCATAGAACGAGGGCGCAGAGCTGACGAAAACGGCGTCGGTATTGACCCAGATGCCCATTTGCCGCGCCTTGCGCCGCACGGTGATCGGCTCGCTTGGGCCTGCGATGGTGACGATAACACCCAGCGCGCTGTCCTGTGGTGGCGGGGCGATGCGGCTGACCGCGCCGAAGACGATGATCTCGGAGCCTTCAAAGGTGACGGTGATCGCCACTTCGTCGCGGCTGAGGCCCAGCACGATTTGCTCGGCCTTGGCGGGCAGCGCCAAAAGCATCAAAAGGGCGGCCAGGCGGATCATGAATGCCCCTCTGCGCTGAGCGAATAGAGTTCGGATGGCATGATCAGCAGATCAAGCGCAATCTTGCCGCAGACGACCAGCACCATGATCGCCAGCAGAATGCGCAATTGTTCGGCTTTCATCTTGACCCCGATCCGCGTGCCGATCTGTGCGCCGATCACGCCGCCGATCAGCAACAAAAGCGCCAGCAGCACATCCACGGTCTGGTTGGTGGTTGCATGCAGCATCGTGGTAAAGCCCGCGACAAAGATGATCTGCAACAATGATGTGCCGATCACCACCTTGGTCGGCATGCCAAGGATATAGATCATCGCAGGCACCATGATAAAGCCGCCGCCCACCCCCATCACGGCGGCCAATATCCCGACCAGCATCCCCACCATCACCGGCGGAATGACAGAAATATACAGCCCCGAGACCCGGAACTTCATCTTGAAGGGCAGGTTATGGACCCAGTTGTGCTTGCGCCTTTGCGGCACGGCGCTGGGCCTGCTGGCGCGGCGGATCGCCCGCAGGCTCTCGACGAACATCAGCGTGCCGATGGCCCCCAGAAACAGGACATAGCAAAGCTGCACCAGCAGATCGACCTGACCCATCGCGCGCAGGTAATTGAAAATCACGATCCCGATGGCCGATCCGATCACCCCGCCGATCAGCAGCACACCACCCATGACAAGATCGACGGTCTTGCGCTTGAAATGCGCCAGCACCCCCGAGATCGAGGCGGCAACGATCTGGTTGGTGCTTGTCGCCACGGCGACCGCGGGCGGAATCCCGATGAAAAACAGCAAAGGCGTGATCAAGAAACCGCCGCCCACGCCGAACATCCCCGACAGGATGCCCACAATACCGCCCAAGCCCAGTAACAGGAACGCGTTCACCGAAACCTCGGCGATAGGAAGATAGATGTGCATGGGCTGTTCCGGGGGCTTGTGCCGCTGGCCGCAACAAAGACCTTTCGTCGCCCTGTGTCAAACGCTCACATGCATGAAAGACGGCATTCGCTGCATTTCGGTCACTTGGCATCAGTGCTGGCGCGGAACTGGACCTATGCCAGCCCGCGCAGATAGGCGCGCAGCACCTTTTCCAGCTTGGCCGCGCCGATCGGGGCCATCGCTTTGGTGTGGTCGTGGCTGATCGCCTCGTCGCTAAGGCCTGCCGCCATATTGGTGATCGTGGAAATGGCGGCGGCGCGCAGGCCAAGGAACCGCGCAAGGATCACTTCGGGCACGGTGGACATGCCCACGGCATCGGCCCCCAGCATGGCGATTGCGCGAATTTCGGCGGGGGTTTCGAAGGACGGGCCGGAATACCAGGCATAGATCCCGTCGGCCATCTGCGTGCCGGTGCTGTCGGCGGCGGCGCGCAGCGCGGCGCGGATCGCGGGGTCATAGGCGTCTTTCATCGGCACGAACCGCGCATCCGTGGGTTCCCCGATCAGCGGGTTCAGCCCGGAAAAATTGATATGATCCGACAGGCACATGATCGACCCGGTGGGCATATCTGCACGCATTGATCCTGCCGCATTGGTCGCGATCATCGCCTCTGCGCCAAGGGCGCGCAACACTTCCAGCGGCAGGCGCATCACATCGGGGACGCCCTTTTCGTAATAATGCGCCCGTCCGCCAAAGACCGCGACGCGCACGCCTTCCAGATCGCCAATCACCAGCTTGGGGTTGTGCCCCGACACACCCGCATGAGGAAAGCCCGGCAGATCGTCATAGGGGATTGCGACACCCTCCACGGCCTCTGCGATATGGCCAAGGCCAGAGCCAAGGATCAGGCCCAGCCGCACCGGGGCATCGCCCGCGCGCGCCTTGATCTGGTCAGCTAGGGTTTCAGCGTTCTTTGACATAGGGCGCGCCTCCGGCACGGGGGGGGATCGCCTTGCCGACGAAACCGGCAAGGATGATCACGGTCAGGATATAGGGCAGCACGTCAAGGAACTGGCCGTTCACGCGGAAACCGATCACGCCGGTGATGATGTCGGGCCGCAGCGACAGCGCTTGCAGAAAGCCGAACAGCAGGCAGGCATAAAGCGCATACCATGGCCGCCATTTGGCAAAAATCAGTGCGGCCAGCGCGATATAGCCGCGCCCCGCGCTCATGTCCTTGACGAAACCGGCTTGCAGCGCGGTCGCCAGATAGGCCCCCGCAATGCCGCACAGCACGCCGCAGATGCCGACAGCGGCAAAGCGGAGCGCCACCACCGATACGCCTGCCGTATCCACAGCCGCAGGGTTTTCACCCACAGCCCGCAGGCGCAGGCCGAACCGTGTGCGATACAGCACCCACCAGGTCAGCGGCACCGTCAAAAGTGCCACATAGACAAGGATCGTATGGCCGGAAATCAGCTCGTAATAGATCGGCCCAAGGATCGGCACATCGCGCAGCGCATCCGCAAAGGGCAGGGTGATCGGGTTGAACCGCCCGTCACCGGACAATTGCGGGGTGCGCCCGCCTTGGCGGAACCAGCTTTGCGCGACGACGACCGTCAGACCTGCCGCCAGAAAGTTGATCGCCACCCCAGAAATCAGCTGATTGCCCCGGAAAGTGATCGAGGCCAGCCCATGCACCGCCGACAGCATCAGCGACGCGCCGATCCCCGCCAGCAAGCCCAGCCAGACATTGCCTGTGACTGCCGCAATCGCCGCCGACATGAAGGCGGCGGCCAGCATTTTGCCTTCCAGCCCGATATCAAAGATACCGGCCCGCTCTGAAAACAGGCCCGCCAGACAGGCCAGCAAAAGCGGTGTCGCCAGACGCAATGTCGCGTCCAGCATCTGGAGAAGGGTCGCAAAATCCATTTAGCCTACAGCCTCTGTCAGGAAGGGAAACAGCGCGAAAAAGCGGTCGGCCACTTCGGGGTTGCGGCGCAGGGCGGCCTCTGCCTCGTCTTGGGTGATGTCGTTGACCTGCGGTTTGTCGCGGCGCATGAAGAATTGCAAACCCAGCATCGCGTCGAACCGATCATCGGTGATGAACGGATCATGCGGGATGCGGGGCATCACGGCCGCATTCGGGCGGAACACATTGGCGCGGTTCTTGACCGCCAGCAGCGCCACCAGATGCGCGGGCACATCGCCGCCCGGAGTCTGATCCATCACATGATGAATCCAGCGGTGCAATTCATCCATCGTGATCATCCCAAGCGCCAGACAGCTTAAGACAAAGCCAAGATCGGCACCGCTATCATCCTCGATCCCGATCTTGAAAGGTCCGGCCATCATTGTCTTGCGCTCCGCATCGCCAGGAAAAGCCGTTCCAGCGGCATGCGCACCATATTGTCCAATGCGCCGGTGAACAGGATCACCAAAGCCTGGATCACGATGATCAATTCGCGCGGGATCGAGGTCCAGAGCGCAAGTTCTGCGCCACCTTGATAAAGAAAGCCGAACAGCAGCGCCGCCAGCAAGACCCCGAACGGATGGCTGCGCCCCATCAGTGCAACCGCGATCCCGATAAAGCCCGCCCCCTCGACCGCGTTCAGGACCAGCCGTTCAGCCTCTCCCTGCACGTTGTTGATGGCCATCATACCGGCCAGCCCGCCGGAAATCAGCATGGTGATCATGATGATCTTGGTCGGGCTGATACCCGCATATTTTGCCGCCTGTTCGGAATGGCCGAAGGACCGCAATTCATAGCCCAAGCGCGTGCGCCAGATCAGCGCCCAAAGCGCGACACAGGCCGCGACCGCGACGAAAAAGGTGACATTTGCAGGGGCGCCACGGAAAAACGTGGTCTCGCCGAAATTGAACATATCCTGAAACGACGGCAGATGCGTGGCGGGCGGGAAAGTCGCGGTCGCCGGTTCCATCGACCCCGGCACCTTGAGCGCGCCGATCAGCAGATAGTTCAGCAAGGCGGCGGCGATAAAGTTGAACATGATCGTGGTGATCACGATATGGCTGCCGCGTTTGGCCTGCAAAAAGGCCGGGATCGCTGCCCAAGCCGCGCCGAAAGCCGCCGCCATCAGGCTGGCCCCCAACAGGGCCAGCGTCCAATGCGGCCAGGGGATGTAAAGACAGGCCAGCGCCACGCCCAAACCACCCAGCACCGCCTGACCTTCGCCACCGATATTGAACAGCCGTGCGTGAAAGGCGATGGATACCGCCAGCCCCGTAAAGATGAAATTCGTCGCATAATAAAGCGTATAGCCCCAGCCATAGGTGGACCCTAACGCGCCATCGACCATCAGCTTGACGGCCTCCCAAGGGTTTTCACCGATGGCCAGAATGACCAGCGCCGACAGAATTGCCGCCAGCAGGATGGAAATCAGCGGGATCAGGATCACATCGGCCCATTTTGGCATCACATCCATGATCAAGCCCCCTTGGCGGTGGTGCCGCCGCTATAGGCAAGGTTGTCCGCAACCGCCTGAAACGGATCGCCCGCAGGCTCTGTCGTCATGCCAGCCATCAGCAGGCCCAGTTCTTTCTCGTTGGTGTCTTGTGGCACCCGCTCGCCCATCAATTTTCCGTCGAACATCACGGCGATCCGGTCCGAAAGGGACAGGATTTCCTCTAGCTCGACCGAGACCAGCAAGATGGCCTTGCCCTGATTGCGCAGCGCAACGATCTGTTGGTGGATGAACTCGATCGCGCCGATATCCACGCCGCGCGTGGGCTGGCCGATCAGCAATAGGTCGGGATTGCGCTCAATCTCGCGGGCCAGCACGATTTTCTGCTGGTTGCCGCCGGAAAAGCTTTTCGCGGCCAGTTTCGGGTCGGGCGGGCGCACGTCGAAACGGGCCATCTTTTCGGCGGTGTCTTTCAGGATCGCCTGATTATCCATGAACAGGCGCGATTTTTGATAGCGTGCGTCATGGTGATAGCCAAAGGCGGTGTTTTCCCAAGCGTGGAAATCCATGATCAGGCCTTCGCGCTGGCGGTCTTCGGGGACATGGGCGAGGCTTTGTTGCACAAACCCGCTTGGGGACGTGTTTCCCCTGACCCCGGACGGATTTAGCCTACGGCGACCGTACGCGGTATGCCAAGAGCTGTGAAGCCGTTTAGGATCGCGGCACGGATCTGGATCTCTGCAACCTGGCGATCGAAGTCCCGCGCCGAGAGGCGCTGACCGAGTAGCTTTACACAATGCATTTTTGTCTCAACGCGGCTCCGGCGGTGATATCCAGTCAGGTTTCGCCACAAAGCACGACCCAGATACTTTGAGGATCGCACTGCTTCGTTACGCGCTTTCGCTCCTGCTGTGTCAGGTTTCCACATCTTGGCGTTCTTGCGCGGGGGTATGACGGCGTGCGCATTGCGTGCCGCAATCGCATCATGGCATTTGCGTGTATCATATGCTCCGTCCGCCGTGACGCTGCCAAGCTCCTGATCAGGTGGGATCTGGCTGAGCAAGTCTGGCAGCATCGGGGCGTCCCCAATGCTGCTACTCGTCACCTCGATCGCGCGGATCTCCAGCGTTTCCTCATCGACCCCAATGTGGATCTTGCGCCACAAGCGGCGCTTTGGACCGCCATGCTTGCGGGCATTCCACTCTCCTTCGCCTTCAGCCTTAATGCCTGTGCTGTCGACAAGCAGGTGAAGTGGTCCTGCTGATCCCTTGTAAGGGATGGCGACGGACAACGTCTTCTGACGCCGACACAGGGTACTGAAGTCCGGCACCGACCAGTCCAGCTCAACCCGTTTCAGCAAGCTCTCCACAAACCCGGTCGTCTGCCGCAAGGGCAAGCCGAATAGTACCTTGAGGGTCAAACAGGCTTGGATGGCTGCATCGCTGTAGGTTTTCTGACGCCCACGGCGTCCAGAGGCCTCTGCTTCCCATGACATCTCTGGATCAAACCAGATCGACAGCGATCCCCGCTGCTTAAGTGAATGATTGTACTCTGCCCAGTTCCGGGTCTTGTACGTAGTCGGTGTCCAGCTGCTCATCGCAACCCGCTACCACGCTGGATTCACACAGTGAATCCCCTCATGATGGGATTTGTGCAACAAAGCCCATGGGCGATGCCATTGGCGCGCCTGCTTTGCCCGTCGGATTGCGCGCCGGTCAGGTCAATCTCGGCCCCGTTCATCAAGATGGTGCCGGTGGCCTTTTCATAGCCCCCCAGCACCTCTAGCAATTCGGACTGCCCGTTGCCCGCCACACCCGCGATGCCCAGAATCTCGCCTGCATGGACGTCGAAACTGACGTCCTTGACGCGGTGAACGCCCTTGCTGTCGGTGACGTTCAGGTTACGCACTTCCAAAATCTTGCGCCCGATCACGGGCGGGGATTTGTCCACACGCAGCAAGACCTTGCGCCCGACCATCAGTTCGGCCAGTTCGGCAGGGCTGGTATCGGATGTCTTGACGGTCGCCGTCATCTCGCCACGGCGCATCACGCTGACGGTATCGGTGATCTCCATGATCTCGCGCAGTTTATGGGTGATCAGGATGATCGTCTTGCCTTCGCGGCGCAGGTTTTCAAGGATACGGAACAGGTGATCCGCCTCGGCGGGGGTCAGCACGCCGGTGGGTTCGTCGAGGATCAGGATATCGGCCTGCCGGTAAAGCGCCTTGAGGATCTCGACACGCTGTTGCATGCCAACGCCCACTTCTTCGATCACCGCATCGGGATCGACGTTCAATTCATATTCGCTCGCCAGCGCCTGCAATTCGCGCCGGGCGCGGGCCAGCGAGGGGCGTAATAACCCGCTGTCTTCGGCACCCAGCACGATGTTTTCCAGCACGGTGAAATTTTCCACCAGTTTGAAATGCTGGAACACCATGCCGATCCCCGCGGCGATGGCGGTCTGGCTGTCGGTGATATTGGCCTTTTTGCCCGCGATGAAAATCTCGCCTTTGTCGGCCTTGTAGAAACCGTAAAGGATCGACATCAGCGTTGATTTGCCGGCACCGTTTTCACCGATGATCCCGTGGATCGTGCCCGGCATGACGCGGATCGAGATATCCTTGTTGGCCTGCACCGGGCCGAACGCCTTGGAGATGCCTTTGAGTTCGATGGCGGGGGCTGTGGCGGTCATGCGGCACTTGTCCTTGTAAAAGGGCCGCGCGGATGGCGATCAGCGCGGCCCCGTCTGTTGTGGCCTGTCGGACGTCTTAGAACGTCAGGGCAGGGCAGCTTTCGTCGGATGAATAATCATGCACGCTCAGCGTTCCCGCGGCGATATCGGCGGCAGCGGCATCGACGGTTGCCTGCATTTCGGCAGTCACCAGATCGGCGTTGAATTCATCCAGCGCGTAACCCACGCCTTCATTGGCCACACCCATGACGTTGAAACCGGTTTCCAGCGCTTCGCCCTGCATGAAAGCCTCGTAGACGGCGTTATCGACGCGCTTGAGCATCGATGTCAGCACCTGACCGGGGTGCAGATAGTTCTGGTTGGCATCGACGCCAATCGACAGGATGTCGCTGTCAGCGGCGGTCTGCAACACACCGACACCGGTGCCACCGGCCGCGGCAAAGACAACGTCGGACCCCTGGCTGATCTGCGCCAGCGTCAGTTCGGACCCTTTGACCGGGTCGTTCCATGCGGCAGGGGTTGTGCCGGTCATATTGGCGATCACGGTCGCATCGGGGTTCACGGCCAAGACACCTTGGGCATAGCCACAGGCGAATTTGCGGATCAGCGGAATGTCCATGCCGCCAACAAAGGACACGGTGCCGGTCTCGGATGCCATCGCGGCCATCATGCCGACCAGATAGGACCCTTCATGTTCGTTGAACACGACCGAGCGGACATTTGGCGCATCCACGACCATGTCGATGATGGTAAAGCTGGTGTCAGGATAGTCAGCGGCGACTTTTTCCAGCGGCGTTGCCCATGAAAAGCCCGCCATGACGATCGGATTGGCACCGGATTCGGCGAAACGGCGGATCGCCTGTTCACGCTGCGCATCGGATTGGATTTCCACCTCGGCATAGCTGCCGCCGGTTTCAGTCGCCCAACGCTCTGCCCCGTTATAGGCGCTTTCGTTGAAGGATTTATCGAATTTGCCGCCCAGATCGAACAGGATCGCCGGATCGGCCATCGCGGCACCTGCTGTCAGGGCCAGCGCAGCCGAAGCGCCAAGAAGTTTATGCATCATGGTCATTATTTTCTCCCAAGTCGTGTTGCGAAGTCCTGCTGGCTGACTGCCCGCGCCTTCCGTTGATTACCGAACCAGTGTTCGGACCATCGCAAGATAAGGCATGGCCCGCTGGCGAAGATCAACAGGTTTTTGCGTCAATTCGGGCAT
The DNA here is from genome assembly GCF_002158905.1 of Yoonia vestfoldensis. NCBI lineage: Bacteria > Pseudomonadati > Pseudomonadota > Alphaproteobacteria > Rhodobacterales > Paracoccaceae > Yoonia > Yoonia vestfoldensis. The sequence continues at coordinate 2,755,661 of NZ_CP021431.1, read as the reverse complement.
CTGTCAGAGGATTGATCGCCGGTTTTGCACCTGACGCCGCGTTACCGGGCAGCAAATGCCTTGCGCAATACCAATGCCGCGACAGGTGCTGCATCTTTGGGCAGATAATAACCCGGTCGCCGCCCGATCTGCGCATAGCCCGCTTGCGCATAAAGCGCGCGTGCGGCGGTGTTATCCTCGGCCACTTCAAGAAAGATCACACAGGCACCTAGCGCCTGCGCCGCCGTTTCCGCCTGTGCCAGCGCCTTGCGCGCGAGCCCCTTGCGCCGATGCGCAGGGGCGGTGGCGATGGTCAGGATTTCGGCCTCGTCCAGCGTGACGCGCAGCAGGGCAAAGGCGCGGTCATCGCCTGCAAGGATCGCCCCCGGCTGATCCAGTAGGTCGCGGAATTCGGCGGCCGACCATGTGCGGGTGGATGAAAACGCCTGCGCATGCAGCCTGGCCAGCGCTTCTGGCGTCATGGCAGGATCACGGGCGCTGCGTCACGGGCGGGGGCGGCATCGGCGGCGCGCACATAAAGCGGCGTAGGGCGGGGATAATCCCCGCCGATCCGGCCCGCCGCAATCTGCGCCAGACAGCCGATATGCGCCGCAGGGCTGTGATCGGTCGAAAATGCCACCGCGCCCAAACCCGTCAACGGGCGGATGACTGGTTTGGCCTCTGTGTCGAAATCCATCAGATAGGCCTGATCGCGCGGCGCGGGCACTGCGACCTGCGCCCGACCGGACAGCTGCTGCGTGGTTTCAAACACCGAAACCCCCACCGCAGGCTTGCCCAGCCCCAAGGCCAGACCGCGCGCGGCACTGACCGAAATGCGGATGCCGGTGAAATTGCCCGGGCCGGTGCCCACGCCGATCCCGTCCAGATCGCGCCATGTCAGCCCTTGGGCGGTCAGCATTTCCCCCAGCATCGGCATCAGATGTTCGGCCTGTCCTTTGGCCATGTCATCGACGCGGGTGATGATCCGGTCGCCCAACAGCAAAGCGGCGGCGCAATGCGCCGCCGATGTGTCGAATGCGATCAATCTGGTCTTAGGCGGCATGATTGATGCGCGTCCGCTCAGGCCGCGACAGGCCGGACCTCGATCACCTCGGGGATATAATGGCGCAGCAGGTTCTCGATGCCCATTTTCAGCGTCAGCGTGGACGAGGGGCAACCGGCGCAAGCGCCCTGCATATGCAGATAGACGATACCACGATCAAAGCCGTGGAAGGTAATGTCGCCCCCGTCTTGCGCGACGGCAGGGCGCACGCGGGTATCCAGCAATTCCTTGATCTGGTTGACGATATCGCCATCCTCGCCGCTGTGGTCGGCATGTCCGCTGACGGGTTTGTGGTCGGCGGCCATCACCGATTGGCCCGATTGGTAATGTTCCATGATCGCGCCCAGAATGCCGGGTTTGATATGGTCCCATTCCACGCCATCGGCCTTGGTCACCGTGACAAAGTCGATGCCGAAAAACACGCCCGACACGCCGCCCGCCGCAAAGATGCGCTGGGCCAGCGGCGAATGCTGCGCGGCCTCGGCATTGGGGAAATCGGCGGTGCCGACATCCAGCACGTTCTGTCCGGGCAGGAATTTCAGCGTCGCGGGATTCGGGGTCGATTCGGTCTGGATGAACATGGTGCGGACCTTCTGTGTCAGGCTTTGAATATGCGCATCCGGGCAGGCGCTGTCAAGGATTTGGAACGATTCTAAACTGGCTGCGGATCAGGTAATCGATTCGAGCCGTTCCTTCGACAGATCACCGGGCACGATGGTGATCGGCACGGGCAGGCTGCCGGCCTGCCGGCTCAGCTGGGTGACCAGCGGGCCGGGGCCTTTGCTGTCGGTGCCGGCCCCAAGCACCAGGACGCCGATTTCGGGGTCTTCGGTGATCTGCGCGATGATCTCATCCAGCGGTTCGCCTTCGCGGATGATCAGTTCGGGGTGGATATTCTGCTTGTCGCGCATCCATTTGGCGAAAACCTCGTAATGGACCTCGATCCTCTCGCGGGCCTCGGCGCGCATGATTTCGCCGACCCCGATCCAATGGTTGAATTCGTCGGGCGGGATCACCGACAGGATCGTCACACCGCCGCCAGACCGTGCGGCCCGCATCGCGGCAAAGCGCATCGCGTTCAGACATTCGCGGCTATCATCCAGTACCACCAGAAACTTGCGCATGTTCATACTCCTGTTCGGGGCATAGTGCAGCAGGAACCGGACACTGGCAACGGGGACCAGCGGGGTGGCACCCGGTGCGGGGGAACACCGGGTGCCTGCAGGACCAAGGTGTCACTTGGGGCGACGACACCTAGCCGGGGCGGCGCAGAGCGAATCCATGCAGCGCCTGCGCAGCGTCCCACCTGCCGGATTCAGTTTTGTGACAGCTTCTGCGCGAGATCGACCAGCGCCTGCACGTCCAGCCTGTCATTGACCATGCGCAAAGCACCATTGGCATCGCGCGGCCAATCGGCCTGCGGCTTGTCGGTGTAAAGCTCGACACCGTTATTGTCGGGATCGCGCAGATAGACGGCCTCGCTGACACCGTGATCGGCGGCACCGTCGAGCGGGATGCCCGCCGCCAGCACCCGCGCGGTGGCGGCGCCCAGCGATGCACGGTCGGGATAGAGGATCGCAGTGTGATAAAGCCCGGTATGCCCCGCAGGCGGCGGGGGTGCCCCAAGGCTTTCCCAGGTGTTCAACCCGATATGGTGATGATAATCGCCAGCCGCCAGAAAGGCAGCACCCGTCCCGAACCGCTGCGTGACGTGAAAGCCCAACACATCGCCGTAAAAGGCAATCGCGCGGTCAAGGTCAGCGACGCGCAGATGAATATGACCGATACGGGTGGCGGCAGGGGCGGACATGGCGGTGATCCTTTCAGCAATGCTGCCAGGATAAGGATCATGCCCCCCGCCGTCATCGGGCAGGATCACAGAGCATCTGTGCGCCTTTGCAGATCAGCCGCGCAGCAGCCCCACGATATCATAGGTCCGTTGCAGCACCGGGTCCGCGATGGCGCGGGCCTTGTCGGCCCCTTGCGCCAGAATGCGGTCGATCTCGGCGGGATCGTCCATGAACCGCGCCATATCTTGCGAAATGGGGGCCAGTTTCGCCACCGCCAGATCGGCCAGCGCGGGTTTGAACGTGCCCCAGCCCGCCCCGGCATATTGTGCGATCACGGTCTCGGGCGTGGTATCGTCGAGGGCTGCGTAGATATCCACCAGATTGCGCGCCTCGGGGCGGGTTTTCAGCCCTTCGACTGTTTCGGGCAAAGGCTCGGCGTCGGTCTTGGCCTTTTTGAACTTTTTGGCGATCGTGTCGGCATCATCGAGCATGTTGATCCGTTCCATATCGCTGTCGCCGGATTTGGACATTTTCTTGGTCCCGTCGCGCAGGTTCATCACGCGGGTGGCTGGCCCGTCGATCACCGGTTCGGTCAGCGGAAAGAAATCGACGCCGTAATCGTGGTTGAACTTGGCCGCGATATCGCGGGTCAGTTCGACATGCTGTTTCTGGTCCTCGCCCACTGGCACATGGGTCGCATGATAAAGCAGGATGTCCGCCGCCATCAGTGACGGATAGGCATAAAGCCCGAGCGAGACCTTTTCCGCGTTCGACCCCGCCTTGTCCTTGAACTGGGTCATCCGGTTCATCCAGCCGACGCGTGCGACGCAATTGAAGATCCAGCCCAATTCGGCATGGGCCGCAACACGGCTTTGGTTGAACAGGATGGATTTCGCAGGGTCCAGACCGGCGGCCAGATAGCCCGCCGCAACCTCGCGCGTGCCATTGGCCAGATCCGCAGGGTCCTGCCAGACGGTGATCGCATGCAGATCGACGACGCAATAGATGGTTTCCATCGTGCCCTGCATGCCGACGAACCGTTTGATCGCGCCCAGATAATTGCCCAGTTGCAGACCGCCCGAAGGTTTGATCCCCGAAAAGACGCGCGGGGTAAAGGTTGGCTGGGTCATGGGGCAACGTCCGGGCTGGATTTCAGGGCAAGCGTCGCATACCCATGCCAGACAGGCCCGTCAACTTCAACCGCCCGAAGGTTCCCGATGTCCGACAACATGTCCGAGAAGCCGATCAATGACCTTTCACCTGTCGTGATCGGCCTTGCGCTGCTGATCATTGGCGCTGAGGCCGCGTTCCAGCTGGCCAATGCGGGGCTGATCGGCGGGCCGCGTGGCCTTGGCTGGCGGATGGAGGCGGTGGGCCGGTTCGGCTTTTCGCCCGCCGTGCTGGACCGCGTGCTGGTGCAGGGCGATTGGTCGGTTGATATGCTGATGCGCTTTGTGACCTATCCTTTCGTCAATGGCGAAATCGTGCAGACGGCGTTCTGCGCCGCGCTGACGCTGGCCTTGGGCAAGTTCACGTCGGAATATTTCGGTGGGCTGAAGGTGCTGGTGATCTATCTGGCCTGCGCGATCATCGGGGCTGTCGCTTATGGCCTGCTGGTTGATGGCAATGCGCCGCTGCTGGGTGGTTTTACCCCCGTTTACGGCCTGATCGGGGCCTATACCTATGTGCTTTGGCTGCGGCTGGGGCAGGCGGGGGAAAACCAGCTGATGGCGTTCCGGCTGATCGGGTTTTTGCTGGCGCTGCAACTGGGGTTCGGGCTGATCTTTGGCGCGGGCCAGTCATGGATCGCGGAACTGTCGGGCTTTGTCGCGGGATTCGTGCTGGCGGTGCCATTGGCACCCGGTGGCTGGGCCATGCTGCTGGCGCGGATGCGGCAGAGGTCGTAAAGGACTTTTATGCCTCCGGCGGGGATATTTGGGCTCGGAAGATGACTGCGATCAGCGTTTCATCGCGCGCCGGAACTCGGCGAGTTTGAATGCGCCGATCATCTGGCCTATGCCGAAATAGGTCACGATGCCTGCCGCAATCAGCACCAGCAGCGCCAGATAGCGCCATGTCGGGATGTCGAAGAACGGTGCCATCACGGCGGCGAGTGCGGCCAGCACCAGCCCCATCACAGCCGCAGCCGCGATGATCCGCGGCAGGCGCGATTTGAACCTTGCGTCGAAATCGGCCGCAGCCCCCATGTCGCGGCTGCCGCGCCACAAGAGCCAGACCATCGCCCAGCCGGTCAGGCTGGTGCCCCATGCGGCGGCGATAAAGCCGATGAAAGGGGCAAGCCCGATCGCCAGCGCGGCATTCAGGCCCAATGCGGCAAGGGCGTAGTAGAAGGGCCGTTTGGTGTCTTCGCGCGCGAAGAACAGCGGTTGCAGCGTCTTTTGCATGACAAAAGCGGGCAGTCCCAGCCCGTAGACAGCCACCGCCAGCGCCGTGGCGGCGGTATCCGATCCATCAAAGGCCCCCCGTTCGAAGAGCACGCCGACCAAGGGCAGCGCGATCACCACCAGCGCCACCGCCGCAGGGATCGTCAGCGCGAGCGAGACTTCGCAGGCGCGGTTGAAGGCATCTTTGCCCCCCGCAAGGTCTTGGGCGCGCAGCCGCCGTGACAGGTCGGGCAGCAGCACCACGCCAATGGCAATGCCGACAACGCCAAGCGGCAGTTGATAGAGCCGGTCGGCATAGGACAGCCATGCGACAGCCCCGTCGAAATAGCTTGCGACCTGACGGCCCACCAGCAGGTTGATCTGCACAACGCCACCCGCCAATGCCGCTGGGGCGGCGATGATCGCCAGCCGTTTCAGTGCCGGCGTCCAGCGCGGTTTGCCGATCCGCAGGGCAAAGCCTGCCCGTTTCGCCGCCCACCAGACCAGCGCCAATTGCCCGATCCCGGCAAGTGGCACCGCATAGGCCAGCCAAAGCCCCATCCGTTCGGGATTGTCGCTCGCCGCCCCGCTGCCGGTGGCTGCCGCGATCAGCAGCGCCACGACAAAGCCTGCATTCAAGATCACGGGGGCTGCGGCAGCGGCGGTAAAGCGGCCAGTCGCATTCAGTACGCCCGACAGAAGCGCAGTCAGCGAGATGAACAGGATATAGGGAAAGGCGATCCGCCCGTAATAGACCGCCAGATCAAAGCGGTCGGTCCCTATGAACCCGCTGGCCATCGCCGTGACCAGCGCGGGCATCGCCACGATCCCGATCACGGTAAAGCCGGACAGGATCACCCACATCGCCAGATAGGCATCTTGTGCGAATTGATGCGCCCCGTCATCCGCTTCGAGCTTTTTGGCGAACATCGGCACGAAGGCCATGTTGAACGCGCCTTCGGCAAAGAACCGGCGGAAAAGGTTGGGCAATGAGAAGGCGACCAGAAAGGCCTCGGCCACCGGGCCTGTGCCCAGATAGGCCGCGATAAAGATATCGCGCACGAACCCCGCCACGCGGCTGACCAGCGTCCAGAGCCCGACGGTAAAAAAGCCCGCCATCAGGCGCACCTGTTTCATACCATTACCCGCTGCGGAAAGGTCATGATATGGCCCGCTGCGCGCCTTGCGCGATGGCCTCGCGCAATTTGCGTTCAAGGGCCTGACGCTTGGCGTCGGAATAATATTTCAGCCCGACCATATCCTTGACATAGAATGTATCCACGACCTGTTCGCCATAGGTCGCGATCACGGCCGAGGCGATATAGACATGCGCATTGGCCAGCGTGCGCGTCAGATCATACAAAAGGCCGGGCCGGTCGCGGGTGTCGACCTCGATGATCGTGTAGATTTCGGATCCTTCATTGTCGAAGGTGATTTTCGTATCAACCCGGAAGGCGCGTTCGCGTTTCTTGATCTTGTCCTTGTCTTTGAGCGCCTCGCGGGCGACGACCTCGCCGCGCAGGGTGCGCACGATCATCTGGCGCAGGCGTTGCAGGCGGCTTTCCTCGTAAGGATTGCCGTCGCCGTCCTGCACCCAGAACACGGCCGTGGCATAGCCGTCCTTGGACGTATAGGTGCGTGCATCCACGATATTGGCCCCCACCAGCGCCAGCGCGCCGGTCATCCGGCTGAACAGGCCCGGATGATCCACCATGGCGAAACAGGCGCGGGTCGCATCGCGGTCGGCGTCCAGCATCAGGTCGATGCAGATCTGGTCATCATCGATGTCGCGCAGCAAATTGGCGAAAATGACCTGCGCCGCACTGGGCAGACCCTGCCAATAGGGGCCGTAATGGCGGCCGACCTCGGTTTTCAGCGCCTTGGCATCCCAATCCGCCAGCGCGGCGCGCAGGGTGCGTTTCGCCTCGGCCTCGCGGCTTTCGCGGTTGAGATCCTCAAGCCCGGTTTCCAGCGCGGCGCGCGTCGCCTTATAGAGATTGCGGATCAGCACCGCTTTCCAGTTGTTCCAGGTGCCGGGGCCGACGCCGCGGATGTCACAGACCGTCAGCACGGTCAAAAGGTCCAGCCGTTCCACCGATTTGACCGCATTGGCAAAGCCGCGCACGGTGCGCGGTTCGGCGATATCGCGTTTTTGCGCCACATCCGACATCAGCAAATGGTAGCGGATCAGCCATTCGACAGTGTCGCATTCCTTTTTGTTCAGCCCCAGCCGCGGGCAGAGTTTGCGCGCGATCTGGGCGCCAAGGATGGCGTGATCCTCGGGGCGGCCCTTGCCGATATCATGCAGCAGCAGCGCCACATAAAGCACTTTGCGGCTGATCCCGCGCTTGAGGATGCCCGACACCACCGGCAATTCCTCGACCAATTCGCCGCGTTCGATCTGGGCCAGATTGCTGATGCATTGGATCGTGTGTTCGTCGACCGTGTAATGGTGATACATATTGAATTGCATCATCGCGACAATCGGCGCGAATTCGGGGATGAAGGCCCCCAGCATCCCCAGTTCATTCATCCGCCGCAGGCCCCGTTCGGGATTGCCGTGTTTGAGCAGGATATCAAGGAAGATCCGGCTTGCCTCGCGGTTCTGGCGCATGGCGTCATCGACCAGATGCAGATGCGATGCGATCAGCCGCATGGCGTCGGGGTGCAGCAGGGTGCCGGTGCGCAGGGCTTCTTCGAAGATGCGCAGCATGTTCAGCTTGTCGGCAAAGAATGCGGCATCATCGGCGACGGTCAGCCGGTTTTGCTTGATCGCATAGGGGGGCTTGGCGGCCTTGCGACGGGTCAGAAAACGGACCAGCATCGGTTCGGGCTTGGTATGGGTCGCCTCGAGCGCGGTCAGGAAGATGCGGGTCAATTCGCCGACGCGGGTGGCCTCGCGGAAATAGGCCTGCATGAAATGTTCGACCGCCCGCCTGCCGCCGTGATCTGTATAGCCCATGGCGGCGGCGACCTCGACCTGCATGTCAAAGGTCAGCTGATCAACCGCGCGGCCCGCGATCAGATGCAGATGGCAGCGCACGGCCCAAAGAAAATCCTCGGCTTTGACGAAGGCTTCGAATTCGTCCTGCGTAAAGACCCGCAGCCCCACAAGCTCGGCTGCATGTTTGACGCCATTGACGTATTTGCTCATCCAGAACATGGATTGCAGGTCGCGCAGCCCGCCTTTGCCCTCTTTGACATTGGGTTCGACCATATAGCGCTGGCCGCCCTGCTTGCGGTGGCGTTCGGCGCGTTCGGCCAGTTTTGCCTCGATGAAATCGCTGGCGGTATTGCGGAACAGATCCTGCCAGAGCCGCTGGCCCAGCGCCTGCGCCAGTGCCGCATCGCCCGCCAGATAGCGGTATTCGACCAAAGAGGTGCGGATCGTGTAATCCTCGCGTGCAAGGCGCAGGCAATCCTTGATCGTCCGGCTGGCGTGACCGATTTTCAGCTTCAGGTCCCAGAGCATGTACAGCATGGATTCGATCACGCTCTCGGCCCAGGGGGTGATCTTGTAGGGCGTCAGGAACAGCAGATCGACATCGGAATAGGGCGCCATTTCGCCGCGCCCGTAGCCGCCGACGGCAATCAGCGCCAGTTTCTCCGCCTCGGTCGGGTTCGGGGCGGGATGCAGGCGGCGGGTCGCCACATCCAGCACGATGGTCACGATCTGGTCGGTCAGCCAGCAATAGGCACGCGTCGTGGGGCGTGATGCGAAAGGCTGCATCGCAAAGGCGGTGCTGATCTCGGCCAGCCCGGTCTGGCGCGCCTCGGCCAGGATGCGCACCGCGATGGCGCGCACCTCTTTTTCCGAAGCGACGCCAGCGGTTTCTGTGGCGATCCGTGTGGTCACGGCGGCCGTGTCGAAAATGACGGCGGTCGGGCAGATCAGCCCGTCAGGTGTTTCGACATGGCGCGCACGGACGGGTTCAGAACCCGGCTGCGCCAAAGTTTCTAGGGGCTTGTTCAAGGATTATGACCTGATTTTGTTGGATGGTGGCAACGGCCAAGCCGCGTTCATTCTGCCCGTTGGGCAGCAGGCGGAAGACGCCCGATGTGCCACGAAACCCTTGCGGACTTGTCAGCGCGGCCCGCGTCAAGGCGCCGTCGCCGGTGGCGATCAGCGCGCCCACGGCGGCGATCCCGTCATAGGCCAGCCCCGCCAGCGGATGTGGCTGTGATCCATAGGTGGCGGCATAGCGGTCCTGAAACAGGGTCGCCGGGCCTTGGTCGGGCATGGCGAACAGACCGCCCTGCACACCGGGCAGCGCCAAAAGCTGTGGCACGGCATCCCAGCGGGTCAGGCCGATCAGGCGGGTCTGGGTGGCATCCAGCCCGGCCTCGGGCAGGCCGGTGGCGATGATCGGCAGATCGGCATTGGCCCCGGCGGTGGTAAAGATCGCCTGGGCATCGCTCGCCTGGGCGGTGCTGACCAGCTGCCGGGTCGCCGCAAAGATACCGGCCTGCGACAGCGGATAGGCCTCGGCGGCCACGACTTGGGATCCAGTCTGGCGCACGGCGGCAGCGATGGCATCGCGGCCCATCTCGCCGCCGATATCCTGACCATAGGCGATCATGAACCGCTCGATGCCTTGCCCGTTTGCATATTGCACCAGCCGGCGTGCGGTATCGTCGAATGTCTGGCCCAGGATAAAGACATTGCCGCCAGCGATGCTGCTATTGTTGGAAAAGGCCAGCACGTTGACATTGCTATTGGCCACGGCCACGCCCACGGCATTGGCAGCTTCGGCGAATAAGGGCCCCAGGATGATCTGGGCGCCATCATCCACCGCCATCCGCGCGACCACAGCCGCCTGCGCCGCATCGGTCGCCGTGTTATAAACCCGCAGGTCGATCCGCGCCCCGTTCAGATCCGCAATCGCCATGCGCGCTGCGTTTTCGAAATTCTGCGCAAGAAAGGCATCGCTGCCCTCGCCTGATCCGCCGGGCACCAGCAAGGCGACCTGGACCGACCGCGCAGCACCCAGCGACAGGCCGCCCGTGGTGCCGGTCTGCAAAGCCGGACCGCAAGCCGCCAACCAGAGCAGCGACAAAAATGCGAAAACACGCGCGACCGGCTTGCAGCCCTGACGAAAAGCGGCGACCATGGTGGTATTCCTTCTGATTTTGCACAAACTGGCAGGTCCCGCGACCGCGCGGCTTGTACTGTATTCAAAACGCATCATAAAGCAGGGGCGACAAGGGTCCAGCCATGAATCATCAGACCAAGCCACTCTCTGCCGGTCTTTATTTCGTCGCGACCCCGATCGGGTCGGCGCGCGATATCACGCTGCGCGCGCTCGACATTCTGGCCTCTGCCGATCTGATCGCCGCCGAGGATACGCGGACCGCGCGCAAATTGATGGAAATCCACGGCGTGCCCTTGAACGGGCGCAAGGTCGTGGCCTTTCACGACCATAGCGGCGAAGGCGCGGTCGACCGGCTGGTGGCAGATATGGTCGCGGGCAAATCCGTGGCCTATGTCTCTGAGGCGGGCACGCCGCTGGTTGCCGATCCGGGCTATGAGCTGGGAAAGGCCGCGATTGCGGCAGCCATGCCGGTGACGGCGGCACCGGGCGCTTCGGCGCTGCTGGCGGCGCTGACAGTGTCGGGGCTGCCCACGGATAGATTTGCCTTCATCGGCTTCCTGCCCGCCGCGCGCCAACAACGCGAGACCGAAATCGCGGCGCTGCGCGATGTCCCCTTTACGCTGGTTTTTTATGAAAGCCCCAAACGCGTTGGCGAAATGTTAGCAAGTTTGCGCGATACATTGGGCGGTGAACGGCAGGTCGTGGTGTGCCGGGAACTGACCAAACGATTCGAAGAAACCACGCGCGGCACTTTGGATGATGTCACCGCGCATTATGCGGATCGCATTGTCAAAGGCGAATTGGTCGTGCTGGTCGGGCGTGCAGGCGCGACCGCCGTGGCCGATGGCGATGTGACACAGGCGTTGAAGGAGGCGATGAAAACCATGCGTGTCAAAGATGCAGCAACCGTTGTCGCAGGGGCGCTGGGCCTGCCGCGTCGGCAGGTCTATCAAATCGCACTGGCGCTGGGGGATGGGGCATGATGGGCCATGCCAATTATTACAGCGGTCTGGCCGCAGAGGATATCGTCGCACGCGATTACGCGCTGCGCCGGCATCAGGTCGCTGCGCGCCGCTGGCGGGGCAAGTCTGGTGAAATCGATCTTGTCATGCGCGACGGGGATACCGTCGTCTTTGTCGAGGTCAAGAAAAGCAGGACCTTTGCCGCGGCGGCACAACGGCTGGGGCGGCGGCAGATGGACCGGCTTTGCGCCAGCGCGGGGGAATTCTTGGCAGGCGAACCACGGGGGCAATTGACCGATATGCGCTTTGATCTTGCGCTGGTCGATGGTCGCGGCGGTGTCAGCGTGATCGAAAACGCCTTTATGGAGGCGTGAACACGCCATTGCGCCGGGCGGCGCGCTGCGGCATGTAGCGGTATCATTCTCTGACAAAGGTGGCACCATGGCGTTGAAAGTCGCGTTTCAGATGGACCCGATCGGGCCGATCGACATTGATGCCGACAGCACGTTCCGCATCGCCGAAGAGGCGCAGGCGCGCGGGCATGCGCTGTTCTATTACACGCCGGACAAGCTGGCCTATGATCGCGGGCGGGTGATCGCCCGGGGCTGGCCGTTGCAGGTGCAGCGCGTCAAGGGCGATCACTTCCGCCTTGGGGACCCTGCCGAACTGGACCTGCGCGCCATGGATGTGGTCTGGCTGCGCCAGGACCCGCCCTTTGACATGGGCTATATCACGACGACGCATATCCTTGACATGATCCATCCCGATACGCTGGTGGTCAATGATCCGTTCTGGGTGCGCAATTCGCCTGAAAAACTGCTGGTCCTGAATTTTCCCGACCTCACGCCGCCCACGATGATCGCGCGCGATCTGCAGACATTGCGTGCCTTCCGCGCGGAATATGGCGATGTCATCCTCAAACCGCTTTACGGCAACGGCGGGGCGGGTGTGTTCAAACTGGCGGGGGGGGATGCGAACCTTGCGTCGCTGCATGAATTATTCGCAGGCATCAACCGCGAACCGCTGATCATGCAGCAATTCCTGCCCGCCGTGTCCAAGGGTGACAAGCGCATCATCCTGGTCGATGGCGAACCTGTCGGCGCGATCAACCGCGTGCCTGCGGCGGGTGAAACACGGTCCAACATGCATGTCGGCGGACGCCCTGAAAAGGTGGCGCTGACCGACCGCGACCGCGAAATCTGCGCCCGGATCGGGCCGCATTTGCGCGAAAAAGGGCAGGTTTTCGTCGGTATCGACGTCATCGGTGATTGGCTGACCGAAATCAACGTGACCTCGCCCACGGGAATTCAGGAATTGGAACGGTTCGACGGCGTCAATATCGCCGAAAAGATCTGGCTGGCAATCGAGGCGCGCCGCGCCACCCCTCTTTCTTCCGAGTAGAAATATCCCCGCCGGAGGCATCCCGTTCCGCAGGAACGGGAAAGCGGCCTAGACCTCTTTGGCCATGGCCAGCCGGTAGCTGACAGCCTCGGCCACATGATGGCGGTGCACCGCCTCTGACCCGTCCAGATCGGCGATGGTGCGCGCCACCCGCAAGATCCGGTGATAGCCGCGCGCCGAGAGGCCGAATTTCTCCGCCACACGCAACAACAGCGCGCGCCCTTCGGCATCGGGTGTCGCGATCTGTTCCAGCAGATGGCCTTCGGCATCGGCATTGACCCGCGCCTCGCCATGGCCTGCGAACCGCGTCGCCTGCCGCGCGCGCGCCGCCGCGATCCGCGCGGCAATCACGGCAGAGCTGTCGCCCGATTGCGGCAAATCGAGGTCCTGAAATGCGACCGGCGGCACCTCGACCCGCAGATCGAAGCGGTCCATCAAGGGCCCGGAAATGCGGCCCATGTAATCCTCGCCACAAATTGGCGCGCGGGTGCAGGCGCGGGCGGGGTCGGTCAGATAGCCGCATTTGCAGGGGTTGGCGGCGGCGACTAGCATGAACCGGCAGGGATAGCGCACATGCGCATTGGCGCGGGCGACGACGACTTCGCCTGTCTCGATTGGCTGGCGCAGGGTTTCCAGCACCGTGCGGGGGAATTCGGGGAATTCGTCCATGAACAGCACGCCGTTATGCGCCAGCGAAATCTCGCCCGGTTTGGCGCCGCGCCCGCCGCCGACGATGGCCGCCATCGAGGCCGTGTGATGCGGTTCGCGAAACGGGCGTTCGCGGTTGATCCCGCCATCATCCAGCAGCCCCGCCAGCGAATGGATCATCGAGGTTTCCAGCGCCTCGGCAGGGGACAGGGGCGGCAGGATGCCCGCGATCCGCGCGGCCAGCATGGATTTGCCCGACCCCGGCGCGCCGACCAGCAACAGGTGATGCCGCCCGGCGGCGGCGATTTCCAGCGCGCGTTTGGCGCGTTCCTGGCCCTTCACTTCCGCGAAATCGCGGCTGCGTGTCAGGGTTTGTGCCTCGCCCGGCACCGAGGGTGCGATCACGTTTTGCCCGGTGAAATGACGCACCATCGCGGCCAGGCTCCGGGGGGCGATGACATTGGCCGCGCCGACCCAGGCCGCCTCGGCCCCGCAGGCGGCGGGGCACAGCAGCATCCGCCCTTCGCTGGCCGCGGTCATCGCGGCGGGCAATGCGCCGACCACGGGGACCAGCGTGCCGTCAAGCGACAATTCCCCAAGCGCCACGGTTTGCGCGGCCTCTTCGCGCGGCACGATCTCTAGTGCCGCCAGCAGCGCCAGCGCGATGGGCAGGTCGAAATGCGACCCTTCCTTGGGCAGATCGGCGGGCGAAAGGTTGATCGTGATCCGTTTCGACGGCAGCGCGATGGCCATGGCCGTCAGCGCCGCGCGCACCCTTTCGCGGGCTTCGGAGACGGCCTTGTCCGGCAGGCCCACGATGCTGAAGGCGGGCACGCCGGGGGCGATGGCGCATTGCACCTCGACCAGACGGGCCTCGATCCCTTCAAAGGCCACTGTATAGGCGATGGCGACCATGCGCTGCTCCCGCTTTTGGTTAACGGGTAGCTTGCGGCGGTTTAGGAATGGTTAACGGGCCAGTCGCGGCGCGGCAGATCCATCGGATAGGGCCAGGGGTCGTGGATTTCCGCAAGCGCCGCGCGGCGCCAGTCCAGAAACGCCGGATCGTGCAGATGGGCATCGACATAGGCCTGTGCGGCGCCGCTGACCGGCAGCCCGTAGGTGGTGATCCGCATCGCCACGGGCGCATAGAACACATCGGCCAGCGAGTAATCCCCGAACAGCCACGGGCTGTCCGCGCCGTGCCGCGCGCGGGCCAGCGACCACAGATCCTCGATCCGGGCCAGATCGGCCAGCACCGCATCGGAGGGCGCAAAACCGTCCCAGACATGGGTAATCATATGCGGACATTGCCCGCGCAAGGCGTTGAAACCGCTGTGCATTTCGGCGCAGATCGAGCGTGCCAGCGCGCGTGCGGCAGGATCGCGCGGATAGAGCGCCAGCTCTGGGTGGCGTTCGGCCAAGGTCTCGGCCATGGCAAGGCTGTCGGTCAGAACAAAGCCTTCGGGTGTCGTCATTGCGGGCACGGTGCGCGCGGGTGGGATTTGCGCCAGCTCTGCCGCCATTGTCCCGGCGTAAAGCCCGACCAAGCGGGTCTGATAGGGCAGGCCAAACTTTTCCAGCATTAGCCAGCCGCGCAAGGACCAGCTGCTGAATGACCGATCACCTATGTAAACTGTATATGTCATGCGCCGATCTTATCCGACACCCGTGGCAGCGCAAAGCGACATCGCGTGATCTGCCCCATCACGGCAAGTGATTGACCGCGCCCAGGGTCCAGCCCGTGCTGTCGCGCGCCATGCGTGTCACTGACAGATTGTCGATCTGGTGCCCCAGCGCCTGATAGGCGGTGCTGCCGGAGGCGCGCTGAATCTGGGTCATGATCACGCCCATATGCGCGACCAGCACGATATCACGGCCAGCGAAACGCATTGTCAGGTCATCGACCACGCCGGCCACGCGGGCGCTGACGTCATTCCAGCTTTCGCCCTCGGGGGCGCGCAGATCGCCGGGTTCTTCCCAGAACCGGCGGCTGAGATCGGGGTCGCGCGCGGCGACAGCGCGCCAATCCATCCCGTCCCAAAGCCCGAAATCCATCTCGCGCAGATGTGGCAGATCGGGCAGGCGCGCGCGGCCCCGCCCGATAGCATCCGCCGTGGCCGAGGCGCGTTGCAGATCAGAGGCGACGATCACCGCATCGCCGGGCAGATGATCCGCGACCCGCCCGATCAGCGCCGTATCCGACAGATCCGCAGGCACATCGCGCCAGCCGACAAAGGATTTTTCATGCGTCGGCGCATGTCGCACCCACCAAAGCCGCGTCATTTCAGCACCAGCGGCAGCCCCGCCATCACCGCGACGACGCGGTCGGCCTGTGCCGCAAGCGCCTGATTAAGCGCGCCTTGCGCATTGCGAAACCGCCGCGCCAGCGCATTATCGGGAACAATGCCTTGCCCCACCTCGTTTGACACCACAACGACAGGGGCCGCGCAATCCGCCAGCGCCTGCACGAAAATCGCCGATGCGGCCGGCACATCCTGGTCGGCCAGCATCACATTGCTCAGCCAGAGCGTCGCGCAATCGACCAGCACCGCGCTATCCGCTTTGTGCTGCGACAAGATGGCACCGGGGTCCAGCGGTTCCTCGAAAGTGGTCCACCCGCTGCCGCGCAGATCACGGTGACGCGCGACCTTGGCCGCCATTTCATCGTCAAACACCTGTGCTGTCGCGATATAAATCTTTGCCAGACCGCTTTGGGCGATCAGCCCCTCGGCATAGCTGGATTTACCAGAGGCCGCGCCGCCTAGGACAAGTGTGAGTTTTGGCAATGCTGTCATGAATATTCAAGTGATCCGTTTTCAGAATGCTCTCGTAACAAGGACATAAGGAAAAGTTAATCCATAGCTCGACAATCTGGGGGAAGAATAATGGCCGCTCGTGGTTATTCCGATCAAACACTGTCACGGACCGCGATGCGGGCCGAATTGCTGGATGCTGAAACCGAATTGCGCCTTGCCTATGCCTGGCGCGACCAGCGCGATGAACAAGCCCTGCACCGGCTGATCACCGCCTATATGCGGTTGGCGATTTCCATGGCGTCGAAATTCAAACGCTACGGCGCCCCGATGAATGATTTGATCCAAGAAGCATCGGTCGGGCTGATGAAAGCCGCCGACAAATTCGACCCAGACCGTGGCGTGCGCTTTTCGACCTATGCGGTCTGGTGGATCAAGGCCTCGATCCAGGATTATGTGATGCGCAATTGGTCCATGGTGCGCACCGGGTCCACCTCTTCGCAGAAATCGCTGTTTTTCAACATGCGCCGCGTGCAGGCCCGTCTGGAACGCGAAGCCGCCGCCGAAGGCCGCACACTCGAAACGCATGAATTGCACGAGCTGATCGCGATCGAGGTCGGCGTTCCCTTGCATGACGTGCAGATGATGGATGGCCGCCTGTCGGGGTCTGATTTTTCGCTGAACGCCACGCAATCAGTCGATGACGAAGGCCGCGAATGGATCGACGCGCTGGAAGATGACGCGCCGCAGGCCGCCGAAAAGGTCGAGAATTCGCATGACACCGACACATTGCGCCAATGGCTGGTCACGGCGCTATCCGCGCTGAATGACCGCGAACAATTCATCGTGCGCGAACGCAAGCTGCGCGACGATCCGCGCACGCTGGAAAGCCTTGGGTCCGAACTCGGCCTGTCCAAGGAACGTGTCCGCCAGCTAGAGGCCGCGGCCTTTGGCAAGATGCGCAAAAGCCTCGAGGCGCAAAGCACCGAAGTTCAATCGTTCTTTGCCTGATACGCCACATTGTCTTTCCGGTCGGTTCCGCCCTAAGGTCCGACTGGAATTGACCGGAGAAAGACAATGCTGGCGGGGCGACATATTCTGCTGATCCTGGGCGGTGGTATCGCTGCTTTCAAATCGCTCGACCTTGTGCGCCGCCTGCGCGATCAGGGCGCACGGGTGACACCTGTGCTGACCCGCGCGGGGGCGGAATTTGTCACCCCGCTCAGCTTGTCGGCGCTGGCCGCGTCCAAAGTCTATCAGGACCTGTTCGACCTGACCGACGAGGCCGAAATGGGCCATATCGAATTGTCGCGCGCTGCCGATCTGGTGGTCGTGGCCCCGGCCACTGCCGATCTGATGGCAAAGATGGCGGGCGGGCTGGCGAATGATCTGGCCTCGACCCTGCTGCTGGCCACGGATAAACGCGTGCTGATCGTGCCTGCAATGAATGTGCGGATGTGGACCCACCCCGCCACGCAGCGCAATCTGGCGGCCTTGCAAGCTGATGGCGTGCTGGTGGCAGGTCCGGATGAGGGCGTGATGGCCTGCGGCGAATTTGGCCCCGGCCGCATGGCAGAAGTCCCTGATATCATTTCCGCAATCAGTGCCGCGCTGGCCGATGGGCCGTTGCAGGGCAAGCATATTCTTGTGACATCCGGCCCCACCCATGAACCGATTGACCCGGTGCGCTATATCGCCAACCGGTCATCGGGCGCGCAGGGCACGGCAATTGCGCGCGCGCTGGCGGGGCTTGGGGCAGAGGTGACTTTCGTCACTGGTCCTGCCGATGTGCCGCCCCCTGACGGCGTGCATGTGGTGCGCGTGCAGACCGCCGCCGAAATGCTGGCCGCCGTGCAGGCCGCCAAACCTGCCGATGCGGCCATTTTCGCCGCCGCCGTCGCGGATTGGCGCGTGGCCAATGCGGGCACAAGCAAGATCAAGAAAACAGCCACTGGCCTGCCGCAGCTGGCATTCGCCGAAAACCCCGACATTCTGGCCACGATATCGCAGATGGGCGCTGGCCGCCCGGCGCTGGTCGTGGGCTTTGCGGCCGAGACCGATGACGTCATCGCCCATGCCAGCGCCAAGCGGCTGCGCAAAGGCTGCGACTGGATCGTCGCCAATGACGTATCCCCTGCGACGGGCATCATGGGGGGCAGCGAAAACGCCGTGACCCTGATCACCGAGGCTGGTGCCGAAAGCTGGCCACGCATGACCAAGGATGCCGTGGCCGCCCAGCTGGCGCAACGTATCGCACAGGAGATCGCATGATCAATCTGGTTTGGGACGCGGGGGCAGACCGCTCGCTTGGCCTGCCCCGCTATGAAACGGCCGGGGCGGCGGGTGCTGATCTGCGCGCCAATCTGCCTGACAGGGGCGTGGTTGACCTGCCCCCCGGCGCGCGCGCGCTGATCCCCACAGGGCTGCGGATGGAAATCCCCCAAGGCTATGAGGCGCAGATCCGCCCACGCTCTGGTCTGGCGCTGAAACAGGGGCTGACGCTGCTGAATGCGCCCGGCACGATTGACAGTGATTATCGCGGCCCCGTGGGGGTGATCGTGGTGAACCACGGGACCGATCCGGTGCAGATCACCCATGGCATGCGGATCGCCCAGATGGTCGTGGCCCCCGTGGTGCAGGTGGATTTCACGTTGGTTGAATCCCTGTCGGACAGCCCCCGTGCCGCGGGCGGTTTCGGGTCCACCGGCACATGATCATGGTGGGTGCCATGGCCGCCGCCCTCTGGGGGATCGGCATCGCGATGAAAGCGCCGTATCACGCGCGCTGGACGATGCTGGGCATCCTTTTGGTCAGCGTGATGATGCTGCATGTGATCTTGCCTGCGGGCCATCCTTTGCGCATGGCGACGGGGGGCGATGCGCGGCTATGGGGGCTGCTGATCGCCTTTGGTTTCATCGTTGCGGCCTATCGCCGTGGCCTTGCCCGCCTGCGCGCGCGGGTCACGCCCGTCGCTGCGCCCACCGCGAAACCCGGCAGCTTTTCGGACACGGAACTGAACCGCTATGCCCGCCATATCGTGCTGCGTGAAATCGGCGGGCCGGGGCAAAAGGCCTTGCGCGATGCGCGCGTGTTGGTGGTGGGGGCAGGCGGGCTGGGCGCGCCCGCGCTGCAATATCTGGCTGCCGCCGGTGTCGGCACCATCGGCGTGATCGACGATGACATTGTCGAGAATACCAACCTGCAACGGCAGGTGATCCATCCCGACAAGAATATCGGCATGCCCAAGGTGCATTCCGCTGCTGCTGCCATGATGGCGCAGAACCCGTTCGTGACCGTGCGCCCCTATCACCGGCGGCTGACGGCTGATATCGCAACCGCGCTTTGCGCCGATTATGATCTGGTGCTGGATGGCAGCGACAATTTCGCCACCCGCTATCTGGTCAACCAAACGGCGCTGGCCCAAGGGATCCCGCTGATCGCGGCCGCGCTGACGCAATGGGAAGGGCAGATCAGCCTCTATGATCCGGCCCATGGCAGCCCTTGCTATGCCTGCGTCTTCCCCCAAGCCCCCGATGCCGCGCTGGTCCCTTCCTGCGCCGAGGCGGGCGTGCTGGGGCCTTTGCCCGGCGTGATCGGCGCGATGATGGCGGTCGAGGCGATCAAATGGATCACCCAGGCCGGCGATAGCCTGGCCGGACGGCTGCTGATCTATGACGCGCTCTATGCCCAGACCCGGACCATCACGATCAAGCCGCAGCCCGATTGCCCGGTCTGTGCGGGCAAGGGGCTGACACGATCGACAGGAGTTTCGCCATGACCAACCCGCTGCTGTCCGATTGGGACACGCCCTTTGGCCTGCCGCCTTTTGACCGGATCACGGATGATGATTTCGCGCCTGCGGTCGATGCCGCACTGGCCCAGTCGCGCGCCAATATCGCCGCGATTGCGGATAATCCCGATGCGCCTGACTTTGCCAATACGATCGCGGCGCTGGAACTGGCTGATGCCGGGCTGAACCGCGTGCTGGGCGCGTTCTACAGCCTTGCAGGGGCCGACAGCACCCCCGCGCGCAACGCTTTGCAGCGCGATTTCGCGCCCTTGCTCAGCGCCTATTCTTCCGAGATTTCCGAAAACAAGGCGCTTTTCGCGCGGATAGAGGCGCTCTGGGCCGCCCGCGATACGCTTGATCTGACCGCCGAGCAACAGCGCGTGCTGATGCTGACACGGCGTGGCTTTCTGCGTGCGGGGGCCTTGCTGGACGGGGACGCCGCCGCCCGGCTGCGCGCGGTGAAATCGCGGCTATCGGTGCTGGGCACGCAATTCACACAAAACCTGCTGGCCGATGAACGCGACTGGGTCATGCCGCTTGGTGCGGATGATCTGGACGGGCTGCCCGATTTCGTGCTGGCAACTGCCCGCGCGGCAGGGGCTGAAAAAGGCCTGGGCGGCCCTGTCGTCACGCTTTCGCGCGCGTTGATCGTGCCGTTCCTGCAATTTTCCGCGCGCCGCGATCTGCGGCAAAAGGCCTATCTCGCCTGGGGCGCGCGCGGGGCCAATGGCGGGGCGACCGACAACCGCGCGATTGCGGCCGAAACGCTGGCCCTGCGGCAAGAACGTGCGGCGCTGCTGGGCTACGCGAGCTTTGCCGATTTCAAGCTGGAAACCGAGATGGCGGGCCATCCTGCGGCGGTGCGCGATCTGCTGATGCAGGTCTGGCACCCCGCCAAAGCCGCGGCCGAGGCTGATGCCGCGATCCTGGAACAGATGCTGCATGCCGATGGGCAGACAGGCCCGCTGGAACCTTGGGACTGGCGCTATTATGCTGAAAAACGGCGCCGCGCGCTGCATGATCTGGATGAGGCCGCCCTCAAACCCTATCTGCAACTCGACCGGATGATCGACGCGGCCTTCGCCTGTGCCAACCGGCTGTTCGGGCTGGATTTCACCCCCATCGACGGCCCCGTCTACCATGCCGATGTGCGGATGTGGGAGGTCACGCGCAATGGCGCGCATGTCGCGGTCTTCATCGGCGATTATTTCGCGCGCGGATCGAAACGGTCAGGGGCCTGGTGTTCGGCGATGCGGTCGCAAAAACGGCTGGGCGGTGACACCCGCCCGCATGTCATCAACGTGTGCAACTTTGCCAAACCCGAGGCAGGCCAACCCGCGCTTTTATCCTTTGACGACGCGCGGACCTTGTTTCACGAATTCGGCCATGCTTTGCACCAGATGCTGTCGGATGTAACCTATGAAAGCATCAGCGGCACCTCCGTCGCGCGGGATTTCGTGGAATTGCCCAGCCAGCTCTATGAACATTGGCTCAGCCTGCCCGCTGTCCTGTCGGAATTCGCGACCCATGCGGATACGGGCGCTGCGATGCCTGCCGATCTGCTGCAACGGATGCTGGGGGCGGCAAATTACGACATGGGCTTTCAGACGGTGGAATATGTGGCCTCGGCGCTGGTCGATCTGGGGTTCCATGACGGGCCTGCCCCCGCCGATCCGATGCAAAAGCAGGCGGAAATCCTTGCAGATATCGGGATGCCGCGCGCCATCGGCATGCGCCACGCGACGCCGCATTTCGCGCATGTCTTCGCCGGTGACGGCTATTCCAGCGGCTATTACAGCTATATGTGGTCCGAGGTGATGGACGCCGACGCTTTCGCCGCCTTCGAGGAAGCAGGCGATCCTTTCGATCCCGCCACCGCCGCCCGTCTTGAACAGACCGTGCTGTCCTCGGGCGGATCGGTGGATGCGGCCGATCTCTACACCGCTTTCCGTGGGCGGATGCCGGGGGTGGATGCTTTGCTCAAAGGCCGCGGTCTGGCCGCCTGACCATCTTCCGAGCGTAAATATCCCGGGGGAGTCCCGCAGGGGCGGGGGCAGCGCCCCCTGCGACCTTAGCGGCGAGGATCGTCAGGGTGGCGTTTCACGCCGACTGGGTCCTTGTGGATCAGCACATCGGCGCGCGGATAGGCGGCGATAATGTCGCGGCGCAGGGCCGCACCGATCGCATGGGCGGCGTCCAGCGATTGCGCCCCGTCCAATTCGATATGCAGGTTCACGAAAACCCGGCTGCCCGCGACGCGCGTTTTCAGGTCGTGATAACCGCGCACGCCGTCGCAGCTGTCCACGATCTGCCGGATGCCCGCGATCATCGCAGGGTCGGCCTGCCGGTCCATCAGCGCATCCCAAGCCCCCTTGCCGATGCGCAGCGCCCCCACCGCCAGAAAGGCCGCAGCCCCCAAAGCCACGACACTGTCGATCTGGAACAGGCCAAACCGGGCCGCCGCCCAAAGCGCGACAATCGCCCCGATATTGGGGATCAGATCGCCCATGTAATGCAGGCTGTCGGCCAGCACGACCTTGTTGCCGGTGCGGCGCGCGACATGGCGCTGCCAGCTGACCAGCCCCAGCGTGACGATGATCGAAAACACCATGATTCCGATGCCGAAACCTTCGGCCCGGGGCATGGCGGTGGTATCATCCAGCAAGCGCAGCACTGCCGCCACCGCGATCACCGCCGCCGAGACAAGGATGAACAAGGATTGGCCCAGCGCCGCCAGATCCTCGGCCGAACTATGGCCGAAATTATGGTCGTCATCGGCAGGTTTGGCAGCATAGGCGATGGCGGCCAGACCGCCCAGCGACATCATCAGGTCAAGCGCGCTATCCGCCAGCGTCGCCGCCACTGCCAGCGATCCGGTTTCCGCCAGCGCCCACAGCTTGGCCGCGACCAGCACGGCGGCGACGGTCACGGATAACAGCCCGGCGGACAGGTTCATGCGGGTGTCGTGTTGCAGGCTCATCCGCGCTGATTAGGCAATCCGCCGCAGCTAGTCACGCAATTCTTCCAGCGTGACGCCCCAGATATCGGATTTGGGTACCCATCCCCGATAGCCGCCCGCGTTCAGTTGGCACCAATCGGGTGCGCATTGACCCAGCCGCGCGATCACCCCCTGTTCGAGGATCGCGGTCTCGGTCGCGCCAGGTTCGGGGCGCGCGCGCAGCGCGGTGCGTGCCTCATTGACCAGCACGGTGCGGGCGCCCGACAGCAGCGTATAATGAATCCACCCGCCTTGGCCGTCGCGGTCGATGACGCGCCGCCATTGGCCATATTCCGCGACCAGTTGCAGCGGCATGTTGCGCCGTTTGAACACCCAGTCGATCCGGTGCGACAGCGACGGGCCACGGCGGACATTCGCCTCGCCCGCGTTCAGCGACACGAAGCGTGGCACCGGCAGGTTGGTTTCCGGCCCGATTGCGGGGCCGTCGCTGGCCTCTTGTGCCACGGCGGCGGCACCGGCCAGCAAGGCGGCACAAAGCGCCAGGCGCAATCTGCGGGACCACCGGACGAAACTGTTCATTTTCTGCCTTTTATGCCCGTTTCGGGCGCGCTGTTCTTGTGCTGCGCGTCCCTTTCGCGCAACCTGCCATGCAGGACCGGATTTGAAAAGCCAAGAGGGACGAGCCATGCCAGGAAAGCATCTTACTGTTGTCGTGACGCGACAATTGCCTGAACAGGTGGAAACCCGGCTCAAGGAATTATTCGACGTGCAATTGCGCGACACTGACGCGCCGATGACGCCCGAGGAATTGGTCGAGGCGATGCAATCCGCCGATGTGCTGGTGCCCACGATCACCGATCAGATCGACGCGAAAATCCTCGCGCGGGCGGGTGACAAGCTCAAGCTGATCGCCAATTACGGCGCAGGTGTCGATCATATCGACGTGGCCACCGCGCGCCAGCGGGGCATCCATGTGTCCAATACGCCGGGCGTGATGACCGATGACACCGCCGATATGGTGATGGCGCTGATCCTTGGTGTGACGCGCCGCATGGGCGAGGGGATCAAGCTGGCCCAATCAGAGACATGGCAGGGCTGGACACCGACCGCGATGATGGGCGGCCGGATCAAGGGGCGGCGTCTGGGCATTCTGGGGATGGGCCGGATCGGGCAGGCGGTCGCGAAACGTGCCGCCGCCTTTGGCTTGCAAGTCCATTACCACAACCGCCGCCGCCTGCGCCCCGAGGTCGAAGAGGCGCTGGATGCGACCTATTGGGAAAGCCTTGACCAGATGGTTGCGCGGATGGACATCCTGTCGATCAACTGCCCGCATACGCCGTCTACCTTTCACCTGATGAACGCGCGCCGGCTGAAGCTGATGAAACCCTCTGCGGTGATCGTGAACACGTCACGCGGCGAGGTGATCGACGAAAACGCGCTGACGCGGATGCTGCGCGCGGGTGAAATCGCGGGCGCGGGTCTTGATGTCTTTGAACGCGGCCATCTGATCAATCCGCGCCTGAAGGAATTGCCAAATGCAATCCTGCTGCCGCATATGGGGTCGGCCACGCTCGAAGGCCGGGTCGAGATGGGCGAGAAAGTCATCCTGAACATCAAGACCTTTGCCGATGGGCATCGCCCGCCGGATCTGGTTGTGCCCAGCATGTTGTGATGGCGCGCCGGCGCACCAGCCGCCGGCGGGCCGCTTGCCCTGCGCTTTGGACCAGCGCCAACCGGTCCGCCTGTCGCAATTAGACGACAAGGCGTCGGCTGGTTCTGTCGCGCCTTGCGGCTTTCAAGCAGATTGCACCCAAAGCAGCGCCGAGGGAATCGTCAGCATGAAAACGCAAGTCAAAGCATTGGTCGTCGGTGGTGGCGCCGTGGGCACGTCGATCGCCTATCATCTGGCCAAGGCGGGCTGGGATGATGTGATGCTGCTGGAACGCGACGAGCTGACCTCGGGGTCCACATGGCATGCGGCGGGCCTGCTGCCCTTGTTCAACATGTCTTTTGCCACGACCCATATCCACAAATATTCGGTCGATTTCTACAAATCGCTAGAGGCGGAAACCGGCCTGAACGCAGGTTTCGCCGTGGTCGGCAATCTGCGCATGGCCCAGACGCAGGACCGCATGGATGAATTCATGCTTTATGCATCCACGGCCGAAACCTGCGATGTGCCCTATGTCTGGATGACCCCTGACCAGATCAAGGCGAAATGGCCGCTGATCAATACCGATGACCTCAAAGGCGCGCTGTATCACCATACCGACGGCTATATTAACCCCGCCGATGTGACGCAGGCCATGGCCAAGGGTGCCCGCCAGCGCGGCGTCGAGATCGTGCGCAAATGGCAGGCCGATGCATTCCACTGGAACGGCACCCATTGGGAAGTGACCTGCACCAAGATGGTCGAAAAGGGCGGCAATCTGGTGCCATCCGAGGAACAGATCACCATCACCGCCGAACATGTCGTCACCGCCTCTGGCAACCATGCGCAGACCACGGCGAAAAAGCTTGGCATCAAGATCCCCGCGATCCCCGTTGAACACCAATTCATCGTGATGGACCAAGACCCCGCGCTGGTGAAATTCCGCGCCGAAGGCCATGTCGAACATCCCGTGATCCGCGACGCCGATGCGCAATCTTATGTGCGCGAGGAACGCGGCGGCTGGATCTTGGGGGTCTATGAAAAGAACGCCCCTGCGGTTTTTGAATATGGCGTGCCTGACTCTTTCCGCGCCGATCTCTTCCCGCTCGATCTGGAACGGATCGAGGACCAATATATGGCGATGATCCACCGGATTCCGTCTTGCGAGGATTCGGGGCTGAAAGACGATTTCAACGGCCCGATCTGTTACACGCCCGACGGTAACCCGCTGGTCGGCCCCGCACCCGGATTGCGCAATATGTGGCTGGCCGAAGGGTTTTCGTTTGGCATCACGGCGGCTGGTGGCACCGGCTATTACCTTGCCCAGATGATGGTGCATGGCGAGGCGGAAATCGACATGGCCTCGCTTGACCCCAAGCGTTACGGCAATTGGATGACCACCGAATTTGCCGCGCGCAAGAACGAGGAATGCTACGACCACGTCTATATCCTGCATCATCCCGATGAAGAACGCCCCGCCTGTCGGCCTTTGCGCACCTCGCCCGCCTATGACCGCCAAGCGGCGCGTGGCGCGCAATTCGGTTTCGTGAACGGTTGGGAACGGCCCAATTATTATGCCCCCGCCGGGTTCAACGACCATGACGCGCGGTCCTTCCGGCGCGGCGGCTGGTGGCAATATGCGGTGGAAGAGGCCAAGGCGATCCGCGAAGGCGTGGGCCTGATCGACGCCACCGCCTTTACCAAGCACCGGATCACCGGGCCGGGGGCGACCGCCTTTCTGGATTGGTTCACCACCAATAAATTGCCGCGCGTGGGCCGGATCAACCTGACCTATGCGCTGACCGCCCATGGCACGACGCGCACCGAATATACCATCGTGCGCAATGGCGAGAATGATTATTACCTCGTCTCTGCCGGGGCATGGACCGCCTATGATCAGGATTACCTGTTCAAGGCGATCGAGGACAAGGAACCCACATTCGGCCGGATCAACGCGCAGGATGTGACCACGCAATGGGGCGTTTTCGCCATCGCCGGTCCCAAATCCCGCGACGTGCTGGCCGCCGTGATCAAGGATGCCGATCCAGCCACCGCCCTGTCGAACAAGCGTTTCCCATGGCTGTCTGCGCAAAAGATCGAACTCGGGATGTGTCCGGTCAATGCGATCCGCGTCGCCTATACCGGCGAGCTGGGCTGGGAATTGCACCATCCGATTGAAATGCAGAATTACCTGTTCGACCTGCTGGAAAAGGCAGGCGCGCCACATGGTATGAAACTGGTCGGCGCACGGGCGCAGAACTGGCTGCGGCAGGAAAAATCCTACCGCGCCTTTGGCAATGAATTGGGCCGCGACGCGACACCGCTCGAGGCTGATCTGCCGCGTTTCGTGGACCTGTCCAAGGATTTCCACGGCAAAGAGGCGATGCTGGCCAAGGGGATCCGCAGCAAATGCGTCACCTTGCTGATCGACGGGCCTGCGGATGCCGATCCATGGGGGCGCGAGGCATTGTATGACGGTGACACCCGCGTCGGGCGTCTGACCTCGGGCGGCTATTCGGTGGCCTTCGGCAAATCCATCGGCATGGGCTATGTCAAACCCGAGATGGCGGCGGTCGGCACCCAATTGCAGGTCAAGATGCTGGACCAGCTTTGGCCGGCCGTGATCGTCGAGGACAGCCCCTATGACCCGCAGAACGCGGTGATCCGTCAGGACGGCTAACGCCTGCGCCGCAGCGCGATCCACCTGCGGCCCCGTATCATCAGCCGTGCGACGGGATCTTGCAGGATCGGCAGGTCGATGGCCAGCAATAGCAGGCCGACAGGGATCATCCATAGGCCAAAGATTGGCAGGATCGCCAGAAATCCGCCCAGGATCAAGGTGACCGCAAGGCTGACCCGCGCGATCATCCAACCGGGTTTGCGCAGGCTGGCCATGCCCGGCACCAGGGGCTGGATCTTGCGATATTGTCGGTCAAATCGGGCCCGGATATGGTCGCGTTCGCGCTTCATCGGGTGCAGATAGGCCAAGGCTGCGCGGTTTGTAAGGGTGCCTTTGGCCGCTGCGGCCAATTTTTCAGCGAAACCTGTCGGGGGCCAGCGCTGCCACCATATCGGGGCCAATCGCAGGCGTGTTTCCGCCGACCAGATCGGCCAGAAGCTGGCTGGCACCGGGGGCGGATTGCATCCCATAGCCGCCCTGACCCGCGCACCAGATGAAACCGGCCTGCGCGGGGTCCGGTCCCAGCACAAGGGTCCGGTCGGGCGAAAACGTGCGCAGCCCCGCCCAAGACGCCAGCAGCCGGGTGACGGGCGTGGTGACATTTGCCTCGTAGCGCGCCAGACCCTCGGCCAGCACCATATCATCGGCATAGGCGTCATGGGGGGCTGCGGGGTCTTCTTCGGCAGGAGAGACGATCAGCGCACCGGCATCGGGTTTGGCATACCAGCCTTCGCCTGCGCCAAAGACCATCGGCCAAGCGCGGACATCATGCCCGTCAGGTGCGGGAATGCGCGCCATCGACCGGCGCAGGGGTTGGAACCCCAAAGGGGCCATCCCCGCCATCTGGGCGATCACATCGACCCATGCGCCCGCGGCATTGACCAGCTGGCGCGCTTCGTATTCGCCCGCCTGCGTGCGGATGGCCCAGCCCGTCGCGGTGCGGCTGATCTGGATCACCTCGGCCTTGGTCACGATCTGCGCGCCATTGCCACGCGCGGTTTTCGCGAATGTCTGGATCAACCTGTCGGTGTCGATATCCCATGCGCCCGGATCATAGGCCGCGCGGTCCACTTGGGCGGGGTTCAGCACGGGGAACAGGGCCAAAGCCGCGTCCATCGTGATCTTGTCCATCTGCATCGCCTGCACATCGGCGGCGAACAGATCGGCCTCGCCCTTGCTGCCGACCAGCATCAAGCCGCGCGGCGACAGCACATCGGCTGTGCGGTGGTAATCCAGGCTCGCGCGGTTCAGCGCGATGGTCGATGGCTTGCCATAATGTTCCTCGAACAAAGCGGCAGAGCGGCCAGAGGCGTGATAGGCCAGCGCATCCTCGCGTTCCAGCACGGTGACGCTGCCCAGCGCCGATAGCCGTGCTGCGGCGGAAAGACCCGCGATACCGCCCCCGATGATCACGAAATCTTTCATGCTTCCTCCAGCCGGTCGGTGGCCGGTGGCGGCGCTGGGCTAAGGGCTGTGATCTGTGCATAGAGTTCCGCCGGCATTGCGAAATCCGCCGCCGCCAGCGAGGGCCGCAATTGCGCCAATGAGCGCGCCGAAATGATGGGCGATGGCCTTGTCGCATGGGTCATGACCCATGCCACGGCGAGCGTGGCGGGGTCGGTCCCCAGATCGCGGGCCAAGGCTGTCAGGCGGGCGGCCACATCATGCATCCAATCTTGCCCATAGCGCAAAGCATAGCGTGGATCATCAATCAGCCGCCCGGTGCCGCCACTGGCATACTTACCGGTCAGCAAACCGCCGCCCAAGGGCGAATAGGGCACCAATGCGATCCCCTGATCCTGCGCCATGGGGAAAATCTCGACCTCGGCCTGCCGTTTGACCAAGGAATACATCGGCTGCATCACATCGATCCGGGTGCCAAGGCGTTGCGCCACGGCCTGCGCTTTCATCACCTGCCATGCCGCGTAATTGGACACGCCGATCTGCCGGATCAGCCCTTGCGATTGCAGCTCTGCCATCGTGGCAAATGTGTCTTCCAGCGGGGTGTCATCGTCAAACCGGTGCAGATACAGCAGATCGACCTGATCCATCTGCAACTGGCTGCGGCAGATGTCGAATTGCGCCAGAATATTGGCGCGGCCCGCCCCGCCGGTATAGCCGACCTTGGTCGCCAGATAGATCTTGTCGCGCTCTGCCTTGACCAGCTGGCCAAGGATCTTTTCGGCCGCCCCCTCGGTATAGCGCACGGCGGTGTCGAAATGGGTGATCCCGGCAGCACGCGCGGCATCATACATCGCAGTACTTTCGGCCGCATCGGCCTTGCCGCCGAATTGCATCGTCCCAAAGGTCAGGCGGGAAACAGGCGTGCCGTCTTGTGTGGTCATTTGTGTCATGCGGGCAATCTGGCACGGCGCCGTGGCGATGAAAAGCGGCGGCGCAGGGAATTTTCAACCCCGGCAGCCGGTCGGCCCGCATGTCTTTTGGCAGACGGGGTTTGCATGCCGGGATTTGCGTCGGGGGTTTACATTTTGCCGCCCAGCCTGCTTGTTGCGGCAAGGTAATGGGGCCGATAAGGGGCGAAAACTTGCACGGCTTTCCGGTGGCAAAGGCAGGACAGGTGATCGGGCTGCTCGGCGGATCCTTTGATCCGGCGCATCACGGCCATGTCCATATCACCAAAGCAGCGCTGACGCGGTTCGGGCTGGACAAGCTCTGGTGGCTGGTCAGCCCGGGCAATCCGTTGAAACCGAACGGGCCTGCGCCGCTGCTCGATCGGATGCAGGCGGCGCAGGCCCTGATGCGCCACCCCCGCGTGACCGTGACCGATATCGAGGCGCGGCTTGGCACCCGCCATACCGCCCAGACGCTGGTGGCCTTGCAGCGGCGCTATCCGGGCGTGCGGTTCGTCTGGCTGATGGGGGCCGATAATCTGGCGCAATTGCACCGTTGGCAGGATTGGCGCTGGATCATGGATAACGTGCCCGTCGGCGTGATCGCGCGGCCTGACGACCGGATATCGGCGCGGCTGTCAAAGGCGGCGCGGATCTATGGCGCGGCGCAATTGCCCGACAGGGCTAGCCATGGGCTGGGCCGGGCACAGGCCCCCGTCTGGTCCTTCATCAACCTGCCGATGTCGCGGCAATCGTCTTCGGCGATCCGCGCACGCGGAGATTGGTGATGCGGCTGACGCGGCGGCAGATGCTGGCAGGGCTGGGCGCGACGCTTGGGACCACTGCCCATGCCGAAGCCCCGCTGCGGTCCTACCGGCCAGTCGCGCGGGTGTCACCGCGCAACGCGCTGGGCGCATTGGTCGACCGCGCGGGGCTCAGCGGTCAGATCGGCGTGGCACTGGGTGATCCGGCCACGGGGGCGGTGCTGGAAAGCTATCGCGCAGACATCATGCTGCCACCGGCCAGTGTGACCAAGGCGGTCACGGCGCTTTATGCGCTGGAAAGCTTGGGCGCAGAGCATCGGTTCACGACACGGGTTCTTGCGCAAGGCACTCTGATAGACGGCATTTTGCATGGTAATCTGATCCTTGCAGGGGGTGGTGATCCCAATCTGCTGACCGATGAGATGGCCAGACTGGCCGATGCGACCCATGCGGCGGGCCTGCGCGAAGTCACCGGAGATGTGCTGATCTGGGACGCGGCTTTGCCCTACATCGACCAGATCGACCCCGCGCAATTGCCGCATGTCGGCTATAATCCCGCGCTGGGCGGGCTGAACCTGAATTATAACCGCGTCCATTTCGAATGGCAGCAGCAAGGGCAGCGCTTTATCACCGCGATGGATGCGCGCAGCGACACCCACCGCCCACCCGTGACCATCGCGCAGATGCAGATCGTGGACCGCGATATGCCCTTGTTCACCTATCGGCGTGATGGCGATACGGATGCCTGGACAGTGGCCCGCGCGGCATTGAACGCGGCAGGGTCGCGCTGGTTGCCGGTGCGCGCGCCCGCGCTTTACGCAGCCGAGGTCTTTGCGGTTTTCGCCCGCAGCCGGGGGATCGTGCTGGGCAGCCCCCGTGTCACCGATGCCTTGCCGCAGGCGGTGGAACTGGCACGCCACGAGGGTCAGCCGCTGCCCGGACTTTTGACGCAGATGATGCGCTATTCCACCAATATCACCGCCGAGGCGCTGGGGCTTAGCGCAACCGCGCAGACCGAAGGACCGGCGCAGGGGCTACGCAGCTCGGCGCTTGGCATGGCGCGCTGGGCGCAAGCGCGCGCCCCGGGGATCGCGCCTCAATTCGTGGATCATTCCGGCCTTGGCGATGCATCACAGATCAGCGCGGCCGATATGGTCACCTTTCTGCAAGCCCCCGATGTCATGCCCCGGCTGCGCCCGCTGATGCGCGACATCGCGCTGGTCGACCAGGGCCAGACGGTGATCCGCGCCGGACAGGCGGGGGTGCAGGCCAAGACCGGCACGCTGAATTTCGTCTCTGGCCTGGCGGGATATCTGCGCACGGCGGGCGGGCGCGACCTCAGCTTTGCGTTCTTCGCCGCCGATCTGGCGGCGCGCAACCGCGGCAAGGCGCTGGCCGCGGAAATCCCCCCCGGCGCGCGCAGCTGGAACCGGCAGGCGCGGCGCCTGCAACAAGATATCCTGCAGCAATGGGCTTTGCGGGCCTATTGACCCGGCCTGATCATCTTTGGAGCCTAAATATCCCCGCCGGAGGCCCGAATCTTTTGAAGACCCGACTCTTTCCCCGGCTCTCTCCGCGAATCTTTCAAAGAATCATATGCCGGGCGCGCGCACCGCGTTCGATCGCGGCGGCATAAAGCCGGTCGATATCCAGCTCTTCGCGGATTTCTTCCAGCATCCGCGCCTCTTGCCCGGCGATGCGGCCATCGGCTGCGGCAACATCGCAGGACAAGGCATAGGCGGTTTCGAACAACCGGCTGGGCAGGGCTTCGCGGATCAGGCCGAACAGGGCTTCCAGCCCGTCCTCGGGTTCGAGCAGGTCGAAAACCAGCTGCGACATCTGCGGCACGCGTTCGACATCATAACCGGCAAAGACCGGCAGGTTGTTGATCGCGTTGCTGATCTTCACCAGCTCGGATGTGCGGATATTGCCATCCGCGGCGGAAACGCTGATCATCAGAACGACCAAAGCGTCCTGGGCAGTCAATGGGCCGGCGTCTGACATTCTCTATCCTTTGCGATACCTGTCCCATTTATTGACGCCCTGTCCGTCTCGCAATAGGGAGTATGCGTGCAGGCGCCATTTGGGGTGCCGCCTGAAATTGCGAGCAAGAGAATGAGCAACCTGCGTGACGCTGCGATGACATCCAAGGCCTGGCCTTTTGAAGAAGCGCGCGCCCTGCTCAAACGCTACGAATCCGGCCCGCCCGCCAAAGGCTATGTGCTGTTTGAAACCGGCTATGGCCCGTCCGGCCTGCCGCATATCGGCACTTTCGGCGAGGTGTTGCGCACCACGATGATCCGCCGCGCATTCGCGGTCATTTCCGACATTCCGACCAAGCTGATCTGCTTTTCGGACGATCTGGACGGGATGCGCAAAGTGCCGGGCAATGTGCCCCAGCAAGAGATGCTCAAAGAGCATATGCATAAACCGCTGACATCGGTGCCGGACCCGTTCGGCGAATATGAAAGCTTTGGCCATTACAACAACGCCATGCTGCGGCGTTTTCTGGATACTTTCGGGTTCGAGTATGAATTCTATTCCGCGCGCGAATTCTATCGCACGGGCCAGTTCGATGACATCCTGCTGCGGGCTGCTGAACGCTATGACGATCTGATGGCGGTCATGCTGAAATCTTTGCGCGAGGAACGGCAGGAAACCTATTCGATCTTTTTGCCGATCCATCCCGAAACCGGCCGCGTGCTCTATGTGCCGATGAAAAATGTCGATGCGGTGCGGGGCGAGGTGACATTCGATGACGAGGATGGCCGCGAATGGACCCTGCCGGTCACGGGCGGCAATGTGAAACTGCAATGGAAGCCTGATTTCGGCGCGCGCTGGGCCGCACTTGACGTTGATTTCGAGATGTATGGCAAGGAACATGCCACCAATACCGCGATCTATGACCGGATTTGCGAAATTCTGGGCGGCCGCAAGCCGAACCATTTTTCTTATGAGCTGTTTTTGGACGAGAACGGCCAGAAGATTTCCAAATCCTCGGGCAACGGCATTTCGATTGATGAATGGCTGACCTATGCGGCGACGGAATCTCTGAGCTATTTCATGTATCAAAAGCCGAAAACCGCCAAACGGATGCATTTTGACGTGATCCCCAAGGCGGTGGATGAATATCACCAGCAGCTGCGCGCCTATGCCGATCAGGATGATGCGGGCCGGGTGAACAATCCGGTGTTCCATATCCACGGCGGCGACGTGCCGGTGTCCGACATGGTGGTGCCGTTCGCGATGCTGCTGAACCTTGCATCCGTATCAGGGGCCGAGGACAAGGATACGCTCTGGGGGTTTATCCGCCGCTATGCCCCCGATGCATCCGCCGAAAAGAACCCCCAGATGGATCAGGCGGCAGGGTTTGCCGTGCGCTATTACAACGATTTTGTGAAACCCGCCAAAACCTACCGGGCGCCCACAGATCAGGAACGCGCGGCCTTGCAGGATCTGGCGGCCCGGCTGAAGGTCTGGGATGGCGGGCTTGACGCCGAGGCCTTGCAGACTATGGTTTTCGCCGTTGGCAACGACCATGGGTTTGATCCGTTGCGCAACTGGTTCACCGCCCTTTATGAGGTCTTGCTGGGCGCATCCCAAGGCCCGCGCTTTGGCGGGTTCATCGCGCTTTACGGTGTCGCCGAAACCATCGCCCTGATCGAGGCCCAGCTATCGCGCGAGGTCTGAGGGTCCGCTGGCGCGGAGCCTCCGGCGGGGATATTTGGGCTCGGAAGATGGGATGATTGCACGAAATTGAAACTGATCGGCCTTTTGTCGCGTATCTTTGATATGGGGCATTTTATGGAGAGGCTGATGAAGCGTATTTTTGTCGTCATTCTTGGGCTGTGGTTGACTGCCAGCGCCCTTGCCGCGCAGGATCATGCGGCCATCCAATCCGTGATCACTGATCAGCTGCAAGCCTTTCATGAGCGTGATGTGGCGGCGGCCTGGTCTTTTGCCAGTCCCAATATCAAGCGCCTGTTTGGCAATGAGGGCAATTTCGGCGCGATGGTCCAGCAAGGCTATCCGATGGTCTGGGACAATGCCGATGTGCGGTTTCTAGACCTGCGCGATATGGCGGGTTTCTGGTGGCAAAAGGTCATGATCCGCGATGCGCAGGGCGGGCTGCATCTGCTGGATTACCAGATGATCGCAACGCCGCAGGGCTGGCAGATCAATGGTGTCACGCTTCTGCCTGCGCCTGATCTGGGGGTCTGATGCCCCCGTTGCGCGCCCGACCGTGACGGTGGTGTCAGCCGGTCTTTAGCTCTTTGTTCTATCCTCTTGGCAGTTGCGTAGCTGAGAATGTGAGGATCGAGCATGAACAAAGCCATCACCGACGCCATCGTTTTCAACCCTTTGCCTTTTGCGGCGGGTCTGGGGGTCTGGTCCAGCGGCGACGGCACGCCGGGGTCCGACACCTATGCCGTCAGCGGATCGGGCGTCTTTGTCGCCGCCGATCAGGATTTCGCGGGCTGTCTGGAGGTGCTCAAGCGCGATCCTGTCGCCCGTGTCCGCTATATGGGGCAAACGCCGATCCTGCCGGGCTGTTATCTGCGCGTGACCGCCCGCGTCAAGGCGGTGGCGGGCCCTTTGCCGTCCGTGCGCATCGCGGGCTGGCCGGGGCGCGCCAATGGCACTTTGCTGCCCGGCGTGCCCACGACCGGCCCGGCCACGCAATTGACCGCCTATGGCGCGGTCGTCACGATCAGCGCGATCATCGCCACCGCCGCGCGCACCGGGGTTGACCTGGTCTGGGCCGGGGCGGATTACGGCCATCTGGGGCTGGATCTGACCGGCCCGCTGGGCGGGGTGGTGCGCATTGATGACATCACGATCGAGGATGTCAGCGCCGTTTTCACCCGTGATCTGGTCAGCCTTGTCGATGTGCGTGATTTCGGTGCCAAGGGCGACGGCGTCAGCGATGATGCCCCGGCCTTTATCGCCGCTGATGCGGCGGCGAACGGACGGACGGTGATGGTGCCTGCGGGTGATTACCGCTTGGCGGGCCATGTCACCATGCAGAACAATACCCGCTTTGAGGGCCGGATCCTGCAGGCCGCCGACCATCGGTTCATTTTGCAGAAAGGGTACAATTTCGACGCCTATCTTGATGCGTTCAAGGACGAGGAAACGGCGTTCAAGAAAGCCTATCAGGCGCTGATCAATTTCGCCGATCACGATTCGCTTGATCTGTGCGGCCGGCGCATCCTGTTGACGGCACCTGTCGATATGCAGGCCTGCGACCCCGCGCGGCTGCGCTTTGAGACCCGCCGCGTGATCCGCAATGGCCAGTTTCAACCCGATGACAGCGCCGCCTGGGATACAGCCGTGGTCACGTCGCAGGCGAGCTATGCTGCGGCCAATGACCGGCAGCTGACCAATGTCGCCGGGATCGCCAATATCGCGGTGGGGTCGCTGGTTAGCGGGGCCGGTGTCGGCCGCGAGATCTATGTGATGGCGGTGGATGTGGCCCAAGCGCGCCTGACGCTGAGCAATCCGCTTTATGATGCCGAGGGCACGCAGGTTTTTACCTTTACCCGTTTCAGATATATGCTGGATTTTTCGGGCTATGAAAAGCTGAGCCAGCTCATTCTGTCCGATATCGAATTCCAGGGGCGCGGTGTTGCCAGCGGGATCATGATGGCGCCCGACGGCGTGACCTTTCACATCCGCGATTGTTTCATCAACCGGCCCCGCGACCGGGGGGTGACATCGCCCGGCTATGGCTGTCAGGGGATGATGATCGACCGCTGCCAGTTCATTTCGGATGAACAATCCGTGCCGGTCGCCGCCCGCGTCAGCATCGGGTTCAACGCCAATGCCAATGACGTCAAGATCCGCGACAACCGCACCAGCCGGTTCTTGCATTTCTGCGTGCTGGCGGGCTCGGGCAATCTGATCACGGCGAACCATTGGTTTCACGGCGATGACGAGCCGGGCAGCGTGCGCAAAGGTGGGATCGTGTTGACCCTGCCCAATCCGAAAAGCATTTTCACCGGCAATTACTGCGACAATAATTTCATCGAATGGACCAATGAACATACCAGCAGCCCGGCGCTGGGCGTTCAGTTTTCATTCGGCGGGCTGACGATCACCGGCAATATCTTTACCACGAATGATGTCGCGCCCTGGTTCAATTTCATCGTCATCAAGCCCTATGGTCCGGGGCATTTCATCAATGGTTTTGCCGTGGTGGGCAATGTGTTCCGGGCCATCAATGGCCGCATCAACAGGGTCGAGATGGTCGATACCACCTTTGCCGATCTGGATTTCAGTCGCACCCGCAGTTTCGAATTCAGCGCCAACACCTTTCACAATGTCGATTTTCCCGTCGCGAACCCTGCGGTGCTGGCCCATAGCCAGACAACGGCGGCCAGCACATGGGTTATGAATACAGGCCAAGCCCTGCCCTTTGGTGGCCGCGCGCGGCATGTCGATTTCGTCATGCCCAGCGGCGCGATCACCACGCCGGCCAATGCCACGATCCGCGAGCTGCCCTGGGCCGAAGGAGAGCGCGGCGCGGACCAACGATCCGTGCATCTGAACTGGAGCAGCGCCGTGCGCGGCGCGGTCCGCTATCAGGTGCGGATGGATAGGACAGGCTGATTTCTGATGAAGCTGCCTCATTTTTAGGCAGATGACTGCGATATCGCGTTTTTCTGCGCGGTATCGGTGCGGCACCGCTGGTCCTGCGCAGCTGATCCTTGGCACAAGAGGCCAAGGAAAGGCGGCAGATGACCTATCGCGCGCAGATCGACATGGACAGGGCCGCGCCTTTGCAGCCGCGTGCGCAAGGCGCTTTGCGTCTTGTGGCCAAGCGCCGTGGCACGCAAAGCGTGATTGCCGATCTGCGCCAGCAAGGCGCGCTGAAGGCGTTGTTTCCGCGCAGCTATGGCCCCACGCTTGATGCGGTTTTCCTGAACACCTCGGGCGGGCTGACCGGTGGCGACCGGATGGCGCTGGATATCGTGGCGCAGGCGGGCGCGCATGTCGTGCTGTCCTCGCAGGCGGCGGAACGCGGCTATGCCGCGCTGCCGGGGCAGGTGGCGCGGGTCGATGTGACCCTGCAGGTGGCGCAGGATGCGCGCATTGACTGGTTGCCGCAGGAAACCATCCTGTTTGATGCCGCAGCGCTGGACCGGCATCTACAGGTCGATCTGACCGGGTCGGCACAATGCCTGATCGTGGAACCGGTGATCTTTGGCCGTGTCGCGATGGGCGAGGTCGTCCATACCCTGCATCTGCGCGACCAATGGCGCATAAGGCGTGATGGCGTGCTGGTCTTTGCCGATGCGATCCGCCTGATCGGCGATGCTGCTGCATTATTGGCGCGTCCGGCCATCGCGGGCGGGGCAGGGGCGATGGCAACGCTGCTTTTGGCGGCCCCGCAGGCGGCGGCGCTGGCTGGCACGCTGGATTTGCCCGATACCGCCGGTGCCAGCCTTTTGGCGGATGATCTGTTGTTGATCCGGCTTTTGGCAGCAGACGGTTTCACCCTGCGCCGCGACCTTATTCCCTTGATCGAGGCGCTGTCCGCAGCACCCATCCCCCGTGTCTGGAGATTGTGACCCATGCAACTGACCCCGCGTGAAAAAGACAAATTGCTGATCGCGATGGCTGCCGAGGTGGCCCGCAAGCGGCTCGCCCGGGGGGTGAAGCTGAATTATCCCGAGGCGATTGCCCTGATCACCGATGCCGTCGTCGAAGGCGCGCGCGACGGAAGGTCTGTTGCCGACATGATGCAGGCGGGCGCGCATATCATCACCCGCGATCAGGTGATGGAAGGCATCGCCGAGATGATCCACGAGGTGCAGGTCGAGGCGACCTTTCCTGATGGCACCAAGCTGGTGACGGTCCATGATCCGATCCGTTGAAAAGAAGAAGATGAGTATTTTTGGAAAAAAGAAGTGGGGTGTCATGCCATGAAACCGGGTGAAGTGATCGTGGCGGCGGGTGATCTGACGCTGAATGCAGGCACGCCGGTGCTGGTCTTGCAGGTGGCCAATAAAGGCGACCGGCCGGTGCAGGTGGGGTCGCATTTCCATTTTGCCGAGGTCAATCCGGCGTTGGATTTTGACCGGGCGGCGGCGCGCGGCATGCGGCTGGATATCGCCGCAGGCACTGCTGTGCGCTTTGAACCGGGCCAAAGGCGCGAAGTGGCGTTGATCCCGATATCGGGTGCGCGGCGGGTGTTCGGGTTTAACCAAGCTGTGATGGGGGATCTTTAAGATGCCAGCAGTGATCAACCGCCGCGATTATGCCGCGATGTTCGGCCCCACGGTGGGCGATAAGGTCCGGCTTGCCGATACCGAATTGTTTATCGAGGTCGAACGCGATCTGACCGCCGAGTTGGCCGGTCGCGCCACCACGGGCGGCACTGGCCCCAATGCGTTGGCTTATGGCGAAGAGGTGAAATTCGGCGGTGGCAAGGTGATCCGCGACGGTATGGGCCAGAGCCAGGTCACGCGGGCCGCGGGCGCGGTGGATACGGTCATCACCAATGCGCTGATCGTGGATTGGACCGGCATCATCAAGGCCGATGTCGGCCTCAAAGACGGGCGTATCGTGGCCATCGGCAAGGCGGGCAATCCCGATACGCAGCCGGGTGTGAATATCATCATCGGCCCCGGCACCGAGGCCATCGCCGGTGAAGGCCGTATCCTGACCGCAGGCGGCATCGACAGCCATATCCATTTCATCTGCCCCCAGCAGATCGAGGATGCGCTTTATTCCGGTCTGACCACCATGATCGGCGGTGGCACCGGCCCCGCGCATGGCACATTGGCCACCACCTGCACCCCCGGCCCCTGGCATCTGGGGCGGATGTTGCAGGCGGCGGATGCGTTTCCGATGAACCTCGCCTTTGCGGGCAAGGGCAATGCATCGCTGCCTGCGGCCTTGGAAGAACAGGTCCTCGCGGGGGCCTGCTGTCTGAAGCTGCATGAGGATTGGGGCACCACCCCCGCCGCCATTGATTGCTGTCTGTCGGTGGCGGATGCCTGGGATGTGCAGGTCATGATCCATACCGACACGTTGAACGAGGCGGGTTTTGTCGAAAACACCGTTGCCGCCCTGAAAGGCCGCACCATCCACGCCTTTCACACCGAAGGCGCGGGCGGCGGTCATGCCCCCGACATTATCAAGATTTGCGGCCAGCCCAATGTGCTGCCCTCATCGACCAATCCGACGCGGCCCTTTACCGTCAACACGATCGACGAACATCTCGATATGCTGATGGTTTGTCATCATCTGGACAAAAGCATCCCCGAGGATGTGGCCTTTGCCGAAAGCCGGATCCGCCGCGAAACCATCGCCGCCGAGGATATCCTGCACGACATGGGTGCCTTTTCGATCATCGCGTCGGACAGCCAGGCGATGGGCCGTGTGGGCGAGGTGATCATCCGCACTTGGCAGACCGCCCATAAGATGAAGGTCCAGCGCGGCCAATTGCCCGAGGAAAAGGGCGATAATGACAATATGCGCGTGCGCCGCTATATCGCGAAATATACGATCAATCCCGCGATTGCGCATGGCATTTCCGCCCATGTCGGATCAATCGAGGTCGGCAAGCGCGCCGATCTGGTTTTGTGGAACCCCGCCTTTTTCGGGGTCAAGCCAGAGATGATCCTGATGGGGGGCACGATTGTTGCCGCCCAGATGGGCGATCCCAATGCGTCGATCCCGACACCGCAGCCGGTTTACACCCGCCCGATGTTTGGCGCTTACGGGCGGTCGGTGGAACATTCCGCCGTCACCTTTGTCAGCGCCGCCGCGCAAGAGGCGGGCATCGGTGGCAGTTTGGGCCTGGCCAAACAGACCCTGCCCGTCGTCAATACCCGCAATATCGGCAAAAAGGATCTGAAGCTGAACACCGCCATGCCGCATGTCGAGGTGAACCCCGAAACCTATGAGGTGCGCGCCGATGGCGTCTTGCTGACCTGCGCACCGGCAGAGCGTTTGCCGATGGCGCAACGCTATTTTCTGTTCTGACCATGATGCTGCATTGCAGAAAACGCATAGTGGCTTTGCGCAAAGCGCGGTTGTTGGGACGCGGCACAAGGGCTAGCTTGGGTGCAGGGAGGAAAGGTAATCGCATTATAGAGGTGCAACATGGCTTTCCAGACAGACTTTATCCAGATTTCCAACCGCGAAACACTGACCCGCTTGGTGATGGCGCCGCTGCGCGCACTTGGGCGTGGGATCATCCATATGTCCGAGGCGACGGCGCAGGCGCGTCTTTTGCACGAGCTCAACAACATGTCCGATGCCCAGCTCGAAGAATGGGGCATGACCCGCGCCGAAGCGATGGCCAAATTCCTCAGCATTCGCAGCTGATTGCGACTTTGGGGCATGCGCCATGATGGCCCGTGCCCTGACCATCCATGACCATGCGCATGGCCCGGTGGCGGATCGGGTCAGCCTGACCTACGACGCGCGGCTTTTGCGTCGCAAACGGCTGCTGACCGACAGCGGCGCGCCGTTTCTTGTCGATCTCCCCCGGACAATATCAGTGGATGCAGGCCAGGTCTTTGTGCTCGAAGACGGCCGCCAGATCGCTGTCGTTGCCGCGCATGAGGCGCTGATGCGCGTTACCGGCGATCTGGTCCGGCTGGCCTGGCATATCGGCAACCGCCATGCGCCCTGCGCGATCCTGCCCGATGCGCTGGTGGTGCAGCGGGGCAAGGTGATGCGCGCGATGCTGGAACAGCTGGGCGCAAGCGTCACGGATATGGATGGGCCTTTCACCCCCGAGGGGGGGGCCTATGGGCATGGGCGCACATTGGGGCATGACCACGGCCATGATCACGGGCATAGCCATGGATGACGCGCGCTACCTGACGCTGACACAATGGCTGTCGCCGGCCTATCCGGTGGGGGCCTTTGCCTGGTCGCACGGGCTGGAACGCAGCATCGGGCGCGGTGATCTGCGCGATGCGCAGGATCTGGCGGACTGGCTGTCCGATGTGCTGGACCAGGGGGCAGGGCGCAGCGATGCGATCTTGCTCTGCGCGGCCCATGCAGCCGATGACCCCGCCGCCTTGGCAGAGCTGGCCGCCGTGCTGGCCCCCAGCCGGGAACGCCGGATGGAAACGCTGCACCAAGGGGCCGCTTTCGCCGCGACGACCCGCGCGGTCTGGGGGCTGGATCTGCCCGATATGGCCTATCCGGTGGCAGTGGGGCGCGCGGCGCGGCTGATGGCGATGGCGGTCCAGCCTGTCGCGCAGCTGTGGTTGCAAAGTTTCGCCAGCAACCTGGTGCAGGCGGCACAGCGGCTGATGCCGCTTGGCCAGACCCAGGCGCAGCGGATCCTGGCGGATCTTGCCCCGCTCTGCCTGCGCATCGGGACCGAGGCCAGCCACGCCAGCCTCGACGATCTCGGCACGGCGGTCTTTGCCGTTGATACCGCCGCCATGCAGCACAACAACCAATATAGCCGGATTTTCCGGTCATGACGAAAGGTCACAGCATGTCGCCCCATGGTCCTTTGCGCATCGGTATCGGCGGCCCGGTCGGCGCGGGCAAAACCACGCTGACAGCCGCCCTCGCGCGGGCGCTGAAAAATGAGCTGAGCCTCTGCGTGATCACCAATGACATCTATACGCAGGAAGATGCCGAAGCCCTGATGCGGATGCAGATCCTGCCCGCCGACCGGGTGATGGGCGTGGAAACCGGCGGCTGCCCGCATACCGCGATCCGCGAAGATGCGTCGATCAACTTGGCCGCCGTGGCCGAAATGCGCGCGCGCCACCCCGATCTGGACCTGATCCTGATCGAAAGCGGCGGCGACAACCTTTCGGCGACCTATAGCCCGGAACTGGCGGATCTGACGATCTATGTGATCGACACGGCCGCAGGCGAAGACATCCCCCGCAAAGGCGGCCCCGCGATCACGCGGTCCGATATCCTGGTCGTGAACAAGACCGATCTGGCGCCCCATGTGGGCGCATCGCTTGATATCATGGCGGCGGATGCGGCGCGGATGCGCGGCGCGCTGCCGGTGGTTTTCGCCAGCTTGAAACAGGGCACCGGCGTCGATGATGTGGTGGCGCTGATCCGCAGTCTTGGCGGGCTATAACGCCAGCTTTGCCCATCTTCCGAGCCGAAATATCCCCCGCGGCGCGTTCCCCTGCGCCGCAGGGGAAAATCAACGCCGGCCCAATTTGCCGAACTCGCTGTCCAGCAGCGCGCGCAGCTTCTTGGCCCCGCCACGCAAGGCGGCTTCGACATTGGCATCATGATGGGTGATGGTCTGTGGCTGCATGCCTTCGGGGCGGCCCTCGATCGTGCAGCGGATATCATCCGATCCGCCTTTGGCGGCATTCACATCGGCGATATGCACCTCGATGCGGGTCAGCCGGTCGGTCAGATGACCCAAGGCGCCGGTGACAATGGTTTCGGCCACATCGGACAGGCGCGTGTCGCCCTGGATGGTGGAATCGGTGTTCAGTTGGAATTGCATGACGGTCCTTTCCTGGCCTTTCTTGGCCTTTCCTGATATGTCCTGATCTATGCAGCGAACGCGCTATTGCAATACGGGCTGCAATAGGGGCGCGCCCGCATCATCGCGCGCGGCCCTTGCGGGACGGCAGGCCAGCGTGTATCTGAAGCGTCATGAAAAAGGTTTTCGACATGGATGACCGCGCGCGCCTGCCCTGGCGCTTTTTTGGCGCGAGTTGCACAATCCTTGCGCGGGGCTAAGGCCCCCCCTGTTTCCGCACGCCTGCCAACATCTGAATTTTGATACGGGAGAGGACAATGTCCCCCAAAACGCTTTATGATAAAATCTGGGATGCGCATGTCGCGCATGAGG
The DNA here is from genome assembly GCF_002158905.1 of Yoonia vestfoldensis. Lineage (NCBI taxonomy): Bacteria > Pseudomonadati > Pseudomonadota > Alphaproteobacteria > Rhodobacterales > Paracoccaceae > Yoonia > Yoonia vestfoldensis. Next base: position 2,712,576 of record NZ_CP021431.1, on the reverse strand, counting down.
CCGAAGACGGCACCTGCCTGCTCTATATCGACCGGCATCTGGTCCACGAAGTCACCAGCCCGCAAGCCTTTGAAGGTCTGCGCCTGGCCGGTCGCAAGGTGCATGCCCCCGACAAGACCATCGCCGTGCCGGACCATAACGTGCCCACCACGCTGGACCGCGCCAATGGCGGCATGAACGAGGAATCGCGCATTCAGGTTGATGCGCTGGACACCAATGCCAAGGATTTCGGCATCCATTATTATCCGGTCTCGGACGTCCGCCAAGGCATCGTGCATATCGTTGGCCCCGAACAGGGCTGGACCCTGCCCGGCATGACCGTCGTCTGCGGCGACAGCCATACCGCGACGCATGGCGCATTCGGCGCGCTGGCGCATGGGATCGGCACCTCCGAGGTCGAACATGTGCTGGCCACGCAGACGCTGATCCAGAAGAAATCCAAGAATATGAAGGTCGAAATCACCGGCAAACTTGCCCCCGGTGTGACCGCCAAGGACATCACCCTGTCGATCATCGGCGCGACCGGCACCGCCGGCGGCAACGGCCATGTCATCGAATATTGCGGCGAAGCGATCCGCGATCTGTCCATGGAAGGGCGGATGACCGTCTGCAACATGGCGATCGAAGGCGGCGCACGCGCAGGCATCATCGCGCCTGACGAAAAGACCTTCGCATATTGCAAAGGCCGCCCCCATGCCCCCAAAGGCGCGCAATGGGAAGCGGCGGTCGCCTATTGGAAGACCCTGTTCACCGATGAAGGCGCGCATTTTGACAAGGTCATCACCCTGCGCGGCGAAGATATCGCACCTGTCGTGACCTGGGGCACCTCGCCCGAGGATGTGCTGCCGATCACCGCGACCGTGCCTGCCGCTGACAGTTTCACGGGTGGCAAGGTCGGTGCGGCGCAACGCTCGCTGGATTACATGGCGCTGACGCCGGGGACCAAGCTGACCGATATCGCCATCGACACGGTGTTCATCGGGTCCTGCACCAATGGCCGGATCGAGGATCTGCGCGCTGCCGCCGCGATCCTGAAAGGCAAAAAGAAAAAAGACGGGGTGCGCGCCATGGTCGTCCCCGGATCGGGTCTGGTCCGTGCGCAGGCCGAAGAGGAAGGTCTGGCGCAGATCTTCATCGATGCCGGTTTTGAATGGCGCCTTGCGGGCTGTTCGATGTGTCTGGCGATGAACCCCGACCAGCTGGCCCCCGGCGAACGCTGTGCCGCCACATCCAACCGCAATTTCGAAGGCCGCCAAGGCCGTGGTGGTCGCACCCATCTGATGTCGCCCGCGATGGCGGCGGCAGCGGCGATCACAGGCAAACTGACCGATGTGCGGGAGATGATGTAATGCAAAAGTTCACCAAGCTTTCGGGCATTGCCGCCCCCATGCCGCTGGTCAATATCGACACCGATATGATCATCCCCAAGCAGTTTTTGAAAACGATCAAACGCTCTGGCCTCGGGGTGCATCTGTTCGACGAGATGCGCTATGATCAAGACGGCAACGAGATCGCCGATTTCGTGCTGAACCAGCCGCAATATCGCGCGGCCCAGATCCTTGTCGCGGGCGAGAATTTCGGCTGCGGGTCCAGCCGCGAACATGCGCCTTGGGCGATTGCCGATTTCGGGATCACCTGCGTGATCGCGCCCAGCTATGCCGATATCTTTTACAACAATTGCTTCAAGAACGGCATTCTGCCCATCGCGCTGCCGCAGGAACAGGTTGATGTGCTGATGAAGGATGCCGAAAAAGGCGCGAACGCGCGGATCGAGGTTGATCTGGAGGCGCAGACCATCACATCCTCGGATGGTGAAACCTTCCATTTCGAGGTTGATGCCTTCAAGAAACATTGCCTGATGAACGGGTTGGATGATATCGGCCTGACGCTGGAAAAGGCCGATGCCATCGCCGGTTTCGAGACACGGGCAAGCGCCGCGCGCCCCTGGGTCTGACCGCGCCACCATCGCAGCAAAGCCGCATCTTCGGATGCGGCTTTTCGCGTTTTGGGGGCCTGTGCAAAGGTTGCAATGCCGCATCAATCAGCGGCTAATCCTGCCGCCCGCTTTGTGAATCCACGCCAACCACTTGCGGTTGCAGCGATAATCATGCGAAATCAACCACAGCGAAAAATGATCGCGGCCTCGGCCCTTGTGATCATGGGAGTGGATGCAGTGTTCCGACGCCTGCCAGCCGCAATGATGCGGGCAATCCTTGTTGTGATGCTTGTCGTCATGCCCTCGGCGCTGCTGATCGGCAGCGGCAATGACGCGACACAGGTCGTTGTGCTGGTGGCGATTTTCGCGGCGCTGTTCACCTTGGTCGAATATAGCGCCGCCAGCCCCAGCCTTGTGGAATTCCGCGATGCGCCGCCGTTCAATCGCACCCGGTTTTCGGCTTTGTTCGCCACGGTGCTTTGCCTGTCGATGATCTTTCGCGGCTATGACAACCCGTCTCCCTTGACCGCCATGTTCGAGACCACCGGCGCCGCCATCGGTCAGGCCATTGATTTTCCTTATTCTCCGGTCCGGCTGATGGTGTTGATGATGCCTGCGGACAGCGATCCCGCGCTTTTAGACCGGCTGCGCGATGCGGCGGGCCTGAGCTATCTGATCGGGTTGTTTTCCATCGTGTGGTTCATCGTGCTGTTGCGGCTGCAGCGCTGGCCACGGCGGGGCGGGGCGTTCAATGTCTGGGTCAACCTGCCGACCTTTGATCCGACCGCGGGCGGCGATGTGGTGCTGCGGCTGCAACGGGATGGGCGCATTAACATCATATTAGGGTTTCTGCTGCCATTCTTGGCGCCTGTGGTGGTCAAGCTGGCGGCGCTCTTTGCGGCGCCGATCAATTTGGACAACCCGCATAGTTTGATCTGGACGGTGGCGGCATGGGCGTTTCTGCCTGCAAGTATCGTGATGCGGGGTGTCGCGCTGACACGGGTCGCGGACATGATCCAGATGCAGCGCGACAAGGTGCGCCACCGCGCCGCCGTTTCGGCGCTTTCTGGCTACTGATCCTCGCGCTTTGGCCATTTGCCGCGGCGGCCGATGCTTTGCGGATCGCAACCTATGCCGCGCCGCTGAACCGGACGGGGCCGGGATTGCTGCTGCGCGATATCCTGCGCGGCGATGATCCCCAGATCGCGGCCAATGTCGCCATCATCGCGCAGGCTGCCCCCGATCTGCTGGTGCTGACGGATTTCGATTATGACCTCGATTCCATCGCGCTGCGGGCCTTTGCGGCGCTGTTCGATCCGCCTTATCCCTATCTTTTCGCCGCGCGGCCCAATACCGGCATGCCGACCGGGCAGGATATCGACCGCAATGGCCGGCGTGCAGAACCGCGTGATGCCCAAGGCTACGGTCTGTTCAATGGCCATGGTGGCATGGCGATCCTGTCGCGCCTGCCGATTGATGCAGGCGGGGTCACCGATCTGTCCGGGCTGTTATGGCGCGACCTGGCCGGGGCGGATCTGCCGATGCTGGATGGCGCGCCTTTCTTTGCCCCTGCCGTGCTGGATGTGCAGCGGCTGTCCACCACCGGCCATTGGATCGTGCCGGTCCTGCCGCCCGGCGGACAGCCTTTCGCGGTCATGGCATATGCGGCCAGCCCGCCCGCCTTTGACGGGCCGGAACGGCGCAATATCCGGCGCAACCGGGATGAATTGCGGCTATGGGAACAGGTGCTGGCGGGCGATTTTGGACCCATGCCGGAGGATTTTGTCATCACCGGCAATGCCAATCTTGATCCGCAAGCAGGCGATGGCGACAGGGCGGCGATGGCGGGCTTTCTGGCACATCCGCTGTTGCAGGATCCTTTGCCCGGACAGCCCACCGCCGATTGGCGCGATATCGGGCTGGGCAAATTGCGCGTCAGCTATGTGCTGCCGTCGCGGGGTTGGCGGGTCATGGATGCGGGTGTCCTGTGGCCTGCGGCTGATGGGCCGGCTGTGGCGGGGGCGCATCATCTTGTCTGGGTCGATATCGCCCGCTAGGCCCGGCTGCCGCGCAGTGGTGTCTTGAACCTTTTCGCGGCGCGCGTTACGCCAAGGCAACATTATTTTGCAAGGAAATACCCCATGGCCAACCCTTCCCTTCTGATCCTCGCCGGTGACGGCATCGGCCCCGAGGTCATGGACGAGGTCAAGCGCATCATCGGCTGGTTCGGTGCGAAACGCGATCTGGCATTCGACGTGTCCGAGGATCTGGTCGGCGGTGCCGCCTATGACAAACACGGTGTGCCGCTGCATGATGACACGATGGCGCGCGCCCAAGAGGTGGACGCCGTACTGCTGGGGGCCGTGGGTGGCCCGGCCTATGACAACCTTGATTTCAGCGTCAAACCCGAACGCGGTCTGCTGCGCCTGCGCAAGGAAATGGACCTGTTCGCCAATCTGCGCCCGGCGCAATGTTTCGACGCGCTGGCCGATTTCTCGTCTTTGAAAAAAGATATCGTCGCGGGCCTTGATATCATGATCGTGCGCGAATTGACCTCTGGCGTCTATTTCGGCGAACCGCGCGGCATCCATATGGAAGACAATATGCGCGTGGGCATCAACACCCAGCGCTATACCGAGGCCGAGATTGAACGCGGCGCGCGCGCAGCGTTTGAACTGGCGATGAAGCGCAACAAAAAGCTGTGTTCCATGGAAAAGGCCAATGTCATGGAAAGCGGCATCCTGTGGCGCGATGTCGTGACCGAGGTGCACCGTGATTATCCTCAGGTCGCGCTGTCGCATATGTATGCCGATAATGGCGCGATGCAGCTGGTACGCGCGCCAAAACAGTTCGACGTGATCTATACCGACAACCTGTTCGGCGACATCCTGTCCGATTGCGCGGCGATGCTGACCGGCAGTCTGGGCATGTTGCCGTCCGCCTCGCTGGGTCTGCCGATGGCCAACGGGCGGCCCAAGGCGATGTATGAACCGGTGCATGGCTCTGCCCCCGATATCGCGGGTCAGGGCAAGGCGAACCCGATCGCCTGTATCCTGTCCTTTGCCATGGCGCTGCGCTATTCCTTTGACCAAGGCGCCGAGGCTGACCGGCTGGAAGCCGCCATTGAAAAGGTGCTGGCCGATGGCGCGCGCACCGCTGATCTGATGGGCCCCGAAGGCGGGGTGCCCTTGTCCACCACGCAAATGGGCGACGCGATCCTCAGCGCGCTTGACGCAAGCCTGTGATGACGCCGAACGCCAAGGGCGCGCTGATTGCGCTGGCCGCCTTTGGCGTTTTTGCCACGCATGACGTGGTGGTAAAGATCCTTGGCGGGATTTATTCGCCGGTCCAGATCGTGTTCTTTTCGGTGCTGCTCAGCTTTCCGCTGGCGACATTCACATTGATGCGCGACAGCAAGCCGGGCACGCTGGTCCCGGCGCATCCTTGGTGGATGCTGACGCGCGCGGTGGCGACGGTGATCACCGGTTTCACGGCCTTTTATGCCTTTTCGGTGCTGCCCTTGGCGCAGGTCTATACGATCCTGTTCGCCTCGCCCTTGTTGATCACGGTGCTGGCGATCCCCGTGCTGGGTGAAACTGTGCGTATCCGGCGCTGGGCAGCGGTGATCGTGGGGCTGATCGGCGTGCTGGTCGTGCTGCGGCCGGGGTCAACGGAATTGTCGCTGGGGCATCTGGCGGCCTTGCTGGCGGCGGTTGGCGGGTCTGTCGCCTCGATCATCGTGCGCAAGATCGGGTCCGAGGAACGGCCCGTGGTCATGCTGCTTTACCCGATGGTGTTGAACTTTGTGGTGATGGCGGCGGCGCTGCCTTTCGTTTATGAACCCATGCCGATTGAACATCTGGGGCTATTGGGCATCATCGCGGTCTTTGCATGGATCGCAAGCCGCATGATCATCTCGGCCTATCAGGCGGGCGAGGCTGCGATCATCGCGCCCATGCAATATAGCCAGATCATCTGGGCCAGCATCTTTGGCTTTTTGTTCTTTGACGAATTGATCGACCTGAACACCGCGATTGGCGCCAGTATCATCATCGCCAGCGGCCTTTATATCGTCCTGCGCGAAAGCCGCAGTGGCGCCTCTGAAAACATGCCGGTGCTGCGCACGCGGTCGCGGTCCGAAACCGGGATCATCCCGCGGATCAGCATGTTGATGCGGATTTCGGGCAAGACCCTGCCGGGGCAGCAAAAGGCCCCCGATTAGCGGTCAGAAATTCGCCTTGACGCCCGGCAGGTCCAGCGCCTTGATCAGGTCGCGCAATTCCTGCCGTGCCGCGACATTCGAGATGTTCATGCTTTTCACCCCGGTGTCACGCAGGTCCAGCAGGGTCAGCCCGCGTGGGAATAACTCGCGGAAAATCACCCGTTCGTTGAAACCGGGGGCGGTGCGAAACCCGATCCGTTTTGCCAGCTTTTCGATGACGCGCTGCATCTTTTCCTTGTTGACCATGGCCTGCGCCCCCATGCGGTTGCGCACAACGATCCAATCGATGGGTTTCAGCCCGGCTTGGGCGCGCAATTGCCGGGCGCTCCAGACCATTTCGGAATAGATCGAGGGGCCGGTGATGTCCTCGCCATCGCTGTCAACATGGGCCAGCAGGTCGAAATCGACGAAACTGTCGTTCAGCGGCGTGATCAGCGTATCGGCCAGGCTATGCGCCACCTGGCTCAGCCTTGTATGCGATCCGGGGCAGTCGATCAGGATGAAATCGCAATCCTGTTCCAGCCGGGCCACCGCCATCGACAGACGATGATCGAAAGCGTTTTCGCCGGGCTTCAACCCGGTCTCGTCGATCTCTGGCAGATCGTGATAGACCGGCGTGGCCAGATCAAGGCCGGATTTGGCCACGAATTCTGTGCGGTTGCTCAGATACCGGGCCAAGGTGCGCTGCCGCAGGTCAAGATCCAGAACGCCGACCTTATGGCCCTGCCGTGCAAGCGCTGTCGCAACATGCATGGAGACCGTGGACTTGCCTGCGCCGCCTTTTTCGTTGCCGATAACGATAATATGCGCCACGCGGGACTCCTTGTTCTGGTCACTGTCGCGTGACTATATGATGTGGCAGCGGCAAGGAAAAGCGCAGCATCGCGTATTTGCATGGTTTTTGCATCGCCGGGGCCCGCGCGCGGGGCGGCGGCGTCTGACGTGCCGCTTGACAACAGGCGCGCAACCGATCATGTGCGGGCTAACCGATGCAAGCTGCCGCGTGAGCAGAGCGGGATCACATCCGCAAGGCATCCGTTGAATTTCAGGTTCCCAGATCACGCAGGGGTCCCGCGCCAGATCGGCGCCCGGACAATGCGGTTCAGGCAGTCAGCATATGGCGCAACGTCTGCTTTGGCCTTTGGGGTTCGCCCATGGGTCACACCCATATGCGCGGGCCGTTGGTCCGCTGAAAACACAGGATATCCACGATGGATTTTGACATGCTGGGCCTTGCGCCCCGATTGATTGCCGTTCTCAAGGAACAGGGCATCACCGACCCAACCCCGATCCAGACGCAGGCGATCCCGCATGCGATGAACGGCCGCGACGTGATGGGGCTGGCCCAGACCGGCACCGGCAAAACCGCGGCCTTTGGCCTGCCGATGATCCATGCGCTGATGAAGGCGGGTGTAAAACCCAACCCCAAAGCCGTGCGCGGCCTGGTGCTGGCCCCAACGCGCGAGCTGGCCAAACAGATCGCCGACAACCTGACCGCCTATACCAAGGGCAGCCATCTGAAGGTTGCTTTGGTCGTCGGCGGGGCGGGTATCGTGGCGCAGACCAAACGTCTGGCAGGTGGCGTTGACCTGCTGGTCGCCACGCCTGGGCGGTTGATCGACCTGCTTGACCGCCGCGCGGTGCGGCTGGACGAAACAATCTATCTGGTGCTGGACGAGGCAGATCAGATGCTGGACATGGGCTTCATCCATGCGCTGCGCCGGATCGCCCCGCTCTTGGCCAAGGACCGTCAGACGATGATGTTCTCGGCGACCATGCCAAAACTGATGTCGGAACTGGCGGATGCGTTTTTGACCGATGCGGTGCGCGTGCAGGTCAACCCCCCCGGCCAGGCCGTCAAGAAAATCGCCCAATCGGTGCATTTCGTGGCACAGGCGGCGAAAACCGACCTGCTGGTGGAATTGCTGGACAAGCATCGCGACGAATTGGCGCTGGTCTTTGGGCGCACCAAACATGGCTGCGAGAAGCTTTACAAAACGCTGGAAGCCAAGGGTTTCGCGGCGGCCTCTATCCACGGCAATAAATCCCAAGGCCAGCGCGAACGCGCGATCGAGGCCTTCAAGGCCGGCAAGGTTCGCGTGCTGGTGGCAACCGATGTCGCCGCCCGCGGCATCGATATTCCGGGCGTGCGGCATGTCTATAATTATGACCTGCCCAATGTGGCGGAAAACTATGTCCACCGCATTGGCCGCACGGCGCGCGCGGGTGCCGAAGGCTCGGCCATCGCTTTGGTCGCCCCCGATGAGATGATCGAATTGCAAGATATCGAAAAAGCGATGAAAGAAGCGATCCCCGTCGCATCGGGCCGTCCATGGGAAATCATGCCCGGCCAGAAAAAGCGCCCCAATGGTGGCGGTGGTGGCGGCCGTCGCGGTGGCGGCGGCGGTGGTGGCGGTGGCGGCGGCGGTAATCGCTCTGCCGCACCGCGGGCGGGTGGCAAGCCTGGTGGTTTTTCTGGCAAGCCCCAAGGCGGTCGCAGGCAAGGTGCCGGCGGTGGCGCTGGCCGGTCGCGCGGCAAATCCGCAGCCTAAATAAGACAAAAGCCCCGGCGCAAAGGCCGGGGCTTTTTCAAGTCTGGCAGGGGCCGATGATCCGTGATGGGCGCGCTTGGCCCCGTGCTGCGGTCATCCTCAAGGCGTAACCGCGCCGCTTGCAATCTGGGCCTTGTGCCGTCAGCGACCCGCCACATGACAAAATGCTGCGCGCCCGGCACTGCGAACCACGCGTGGCAGCGGTCGTAGAAGTGTTTGTGCATGGTGCCAAAGGCAAATCTTTCCACGCTTTCGACCTCTTGCCAGAGTTTCAGCTTGGCGCGAAATTGCGGATCACCATGGGTTTTCGCCGCAAGATTGCGCCAGCGGTCAACGGGCCCAGATACGCAGCACTGCCAGAAAAGGGCGGCGCGTAGGGTGGATCATGATCCACCTTACGGGATAACGAACCCCAGACCCGCGCATTGCGACAGGCGGCCCCGCCTGATCATCGACGGGCAGAGCGCGATGATACCGGGTTTGCGCGTCTCAAAGCCCCGACCCCGGCATGTTGGGGGGGCGGAAGGCCCGCGATGGGTGGCGCGCATCCCATGCCATGGACCCAAAGGCCTGTCATGCTGCGCGCTCTGTTCTGCTGGCTGGCTGCGGTGTGTGGAACTGGCGCAAGGTTGCCGCAAGGCGCTGCGCCTCGTCGCTGAGCGTGCTACTGGCGGCATTCGCTTCTTCGCCCAGGGCCGCGTTTTCCTGGGTCATGTGATCCAGCTGCTGGACACCAACGCTGACTTCGGTTTGACCAAGCGCCTGATCCTTGACCGATGCGGCAATCGCCTGGATCGTCACGCCCATCTGTTCGACCTGCGCCAGCACCTGGCTAAGGGACGTTCCGGTGTTCTGGACCAGCACCGTGCCTTCGCTGATCTTGGTCCGGCTTGCGGTGATCAGCGTCCGGATTTCGCGGGCCGATTGCGTGGCGCGCATCGACAAGGCCCGCACCTCCGAGGCCACGACGGCAAAGCCCTTGCCTGCATCCCCTGCGCGCGCAGCCTCGACCCCGGCGTTCAGGGCCAGCAGATTCGTCTGAAAGGCGATGTCTTCGATCACGGAAATGATCTGGTTGATCTGGCCGGATGATTCCTCGATCTCTTGGATGGCCCGTGTCGCTTCGTCCAGGACCTGGCGGCTTTGGTTGGACAGGCTCAGGCTGCGCTGCGCCATTTCATCCGCTTCGGCAGCTTTGGCCGCGATGGCCTTTCCGCTCTCGCTGAGATTTTGCAACGTCGCCGAGGATTCCGCCAGCGTCGCCGCCTGGGTTTCGACCCGGCGCGCCAGCGAATCCGACATCGAGGCGATCCCTGTGCTGGCGGTCGTCACTTCCTGGGCGATCCCGGTCATGTCCGATACCCGTGTCGCCAGGTTCGTGACCACGGCGTTGAAATCCTCGCGCAGCGCCTCATAGGCGGGCGGAAAAGGGTCAGCGCTGGACGAGATGATCTGATGTGTCAGATCCAGCCGGGCAAGATTGGCCAGACCCGTGCGTAGCAGGCCCATAACCTTTGTCTGTTCTTCATGGGCTTGCCGGCTTGCGGCTTCCAGCTGGTGGTTGCGTTGCAGGCCCGCCTTGAAATCGGTCACGCGGCGGGCGATTTCGCCAACTTCATCCCGCATCGCGGCATGGGGGACAATCGTGTTCAGATCGCCGCCCGCGATATCGGCGATGGCATTCGAAATCTGGGTGATCGGGCGCGTCAGCCGCATCGCCATCATCACGACCATCGCCAAACCAAGCAAGATCACGACCGCCGATGCCGTCAGCATCGTCACCAGCCTATCCGCGATCGCGGCATCGATATCCGTCCGTTCAACCCCGACATAAAGGATCCCGATGATATCATCGCCGACCCCATAAACCGGCAGATAGACCGTCAGATAGGGCTTGCCCAGAATGATCGCCTCGCCCCGATATGTCTGGCCCTGCAGGACGGCGGCATAGACCTGGTTATTGCGCCCCAGATAGGTGCCGACCGCGCGTTCGCCGTCCGGTTTGATGATATTGGTGGTCATGCGTCGAAAGTCGCTTTCCACCGGGTCCCAAAGAAAGAATGTCGCGGTTTCGCCCGAAACACGGCCGACCTGGTCAATCAGGTCATGCGTGTCAAAGCTGGGAATGTCGGTCCAGCTGGCACGGCTGATCTGCCCATCGGGGCCATAGCTGACCGTCAACCCGTCAAAGGCCGATTGAAAGACCGAGGCGATGATCCGCAATGACAGGTCCTGCCGGTTCTGGACATCCGTCAGCATGGCATTCTGCGTCTGGCGCGCCGAGATTGACACCAGCACGGCGCAGACCACCAGCATGATCAGCGTCATCATGATGGCAAGGCGTAGTTTGAGCGAAAGATTAACGGAATATTTCATCGCACCCCCCGGATAAAAAGACCTCTGACGTCTACATCCGAATCGCCAACAAAGGCTTAAGCGTCGCCATGAAATGACAAAGGGCCATATGCGCTTGCATATGGCCCTTGAAACAATCGCGCGGGAAAGTGGCTTAGAAGCCCAGACCGGCGTATTTGTTCTTGAACTTGGACACGCGGCCGCCGGCATCCATCAGGCGGGTGCCGCCACCGGTCCATGCGGGATGCACGGAAGGGTCGATTTCCAGCGACATCTGGTCACCTTCCTTGCCCCAGGTGGATTTCATCTGCACGACGGTGCCATCGGTGAATTTCACGTCGATGACGTGGTAATCGGGGTGAATGTCTTTTTTCATGGGACCCGTCCTTATGCCTGAGCGCCGGTAGGCGCCTTGTAGTTGGTGACTTCGGCGATGCGTGCGGATTTCCCGCGACGTGCGCGCAGGTAATACAGCTTGGCGCGACGGACCTTGCCGCGACGGACAACTTCGATGCTGTCGATATTGGTCGAATGCAGCGGGAATACGCGTTCCACGCCTTCGCCAAAGGAAATCTTGCGCACGGTGAAGGAACCGGCGATGCCCGATCCGTTCTTGCGGGCGATGCAGACGCCTTCGTAGGCCTGCACACGGGTGCGTGTGCCTTCGGTCACTTTGTAACCGACGCGGATGGTGTCACCCGCTTTGAAATCGGGGATGGTTTTCCCCAGCGCAGCGATCTGCTCCGCTTCGATCTGTGCGATCAGGTTCATCTGAAACGCTCCTTATGATGCTTGCGGTGGTCCGCAATGTTGTTGCCATGACGAAGAGCTCTGATCGTTATCGGGTCCGGCGCACCGCCCGTCAGAGATTGCGTCATCGTCTTTATTGCATCCGTCCGTCCAATCGGCAGGATCTGCCCCAACGCAAGGGCCGCCCGTGATCCGATGATCCATAAACAAATGGCCCGGAATCGGAACCGACCCAAGCTCGCGTCGTATAGGCCCAAGGGGCGCTGCGATCAAGTGTCGTCTTTGGCCTTATAGGCCGCCCAAAGATCGGGCCGGCGCTGTTCGGTGATCTGTTCGGACATGGCCCGCCGCCAAGCCGCGATTTTTGCGTGATTGCCCGACATCAGCACCTCGGGGATGGCGCGGCCCTGCCATGCGGCGGGTTTGGTATATTGCGGATGTTCCAGCAGGCCCTGGGAATGGCTTTCCTCGACAGCACTATCGGCATTGCCCAACACCCCGGGCAACAGCCGCACGGTGGCGTCGATCATCGCCTGCGCCGCGATCTCACCGCCGGTCAGGACGAAATCACCAAGCGACACCTCGGTGATGCCGAAATGGTCGATCACGCGTTCATCGACGCCTTCGAAGCGACCGCAAAGCAGGGTCACCCCATCCATCCGCGCCCAGTTGCGCGCCATGGTCTGATCGAACCGGCGCCCGCGCGGCGACAGATAGACCAGCGGCATGATGCCCTTGGCCGCGCTGCGGGCCTCATGGATCGCGGATTCCAGCACATCGGGGCGTAGCACCATCCCCGCACCGCCGCCGGCGGGCGTGTCATCGACATTGCGATGCTTGCCGATGCCATGCGCGCGCAGATCATAGGTCTGCAATTGCCACAGCCCGTCTTGCAGCGCGCGCCCCGTCAGGCTTTCGCCCAGCACGCCGGGAAAGGCCTGCGGGAACAAAGTGATGATCTGCGCCGTCCATGCGCCCGCCAGCAGCGGCGTATCGGTCATCAATTCGCGCGGTTTCAATGTCGCGCTGATGGATTTGCGCCCGATCGCGCGGGAGGGTCTGTCACTCATCGGTCGCAAAGAGCCCGGCAGGCGGGTCCGCGATGATCCGTCCGGCGGCCAGATCGACCGTTGGCACGGCCGCGCGGGTGAAAGGAAGCAGCACCGTGTCGGACTGGCCGGGCACATGCAGTTCCAGCAGCGCGCCCGCGCCGTGATCGACGACGGATTTGATCTTGCCCAAGGCGGCACCGCCGGTGTCGAGCACGGCAAGCCCGATCAGATCGGCATAATAATATTCGTCATCCGGCAGCGAGGGCATCGCCGCGCGGTCAGCATAAAGAGCGACGTTGCGCAGCGCATCGGCATCTTCTTTGGTCACAACACCCGACAGCCGCGCGGTGAACCCGCCCTTGAGCTGGCCCGTCAGCACCACCTGCGCGATGCTGTCGCCGTTTTCGGTATAAAGCGGGGTGTAATCGGCGATGGCGGCGGGATCGGCGCAGAAGGATTTCAGCCGCAGCTCGCCCTTGACCCCGAAAGAGCCGCCGATCATGCCTACGATAACGCGGTCAGTCATTGATCATCTCCGCAGCTAGACAGATATTGGACACCCATAAGCCGCCACCGTTTTCGCAGATCTCTTGCTGGCCTTGCCGTTCATATATCATGCCCGCCAGGAAGGCGACCAGCACAAGGATGACGAGGCGGAGCAAGCGAAACATCTGCGTGTTTGGGCGTAGCCCGGGTCTTGACCCGGGCCACGGTCCGCTTATTCGGCGGCAGCGTCTTCGGCAGGCGCGCTGGCGGGTGTCTCAGCTGCGGCGGCCTTGGCGGCTTTTTCTTCGGCGCGCTTCTGGGCGGCCTTGCCGGGGGTGCCTTTTTTCAGGTTGGCACGGTCTTTTTTCGGCATCACGCCAGCGGCTTCGAGCATACGGGCCACGCGGTCGGTGGGCTGGGCGCCTTGACCCAGCCAATGCTGGACGCGGTCCATGTCCATCTTGACGCGGTCTTCGCTGTCTTTGGGCAGCATCGGCGCATAGGTGCCCAGTTTCTCGATGAAACGGCCATCGCGCGGCATGCGGCTGTCGGCTGCGACGATTGCGTAATGTGGGCGCTTCTTGGAACCGCCACGGGCGAGCCGGATTTTCATAGACATTGTGTTTCTCCTTTAAGATGTCTTTGGGGGTGGCGGGGTGAACCCCGCCTTACGATTGGTGTTGTTTGTGATGCTGGATCACTTCCTGAATGATGAAGTTCAGGAATTTCTTGGCGAATTCAGGGTCGAGATCGGCCTGTTCCGCAAGCTGGGTCAGCCGTGCGATCTGGGCAGCTTCGCGCGCCGGATCGGACGGGGGCAGGGCGTGTTCGGCTTTCAGCCGCCCCACGGCCTGTGTGTGTTTGAAACGCTCGCCCAAAGTATAGACAAGGATCGCATCCAACCGGTCGATGCTGGCGCGATGCTCTTTGAGGATCTGTGCGGCGCGGGTGATGGCGTCAGACATGGGCCTGTCCTTTCGGATTTGGATGGCGGTAGACCAGCGTGTCGGGCTTTGGCCCGCGCGCCGCGGCGTCGCGTGTCGCGCCAAGCTTTTCGGCCAGCCGGATCGAGCGGGCATTATCCGGCGCGATATAGCTGACGGCACTGTCCCAGCCGAGGCTGTCATAGGCATGCGCGATTGCGGCGCGCGCTGCCTCGGTCGCGATGCCGGTGCCTTGGGCCTTGTCGGACAGGATCATCCAGCCGATCTCGGTTTCGGGCCAATCAGGGGGTGTCCATGGCCCGATGAGGCCAAGGGCGGTGTCGTCGTCATGACGGGTGACCGCCCACATGCCATAGCCGAAAATCTCCCAATGGCCGAGTTCGGCGGCGAAGCTGCGCCAGGCCTTGCCCAGATCCTGATGCCCGTCAAAAGCGGTCGCGCGGTCCGACATCATGAAGCCATGAAATGCGGGCCAGTCATCCGCCCCGGGGCGGCGCAGGGTCAAGCGGTCGGTTTTCAGGTTTTGGCAAACCTGAAGCCTCCGGCGGGGATATTTCGGCTCGGAAGATGTCATTTCTTTTTGCCAAAACCCGACAGGCCAGAGGGCAATTGCATGCCGCCGCCCAAGCCGGGCAGGCCGCCGCGCCCTTGCAGCGCCTTGGCAGCCTCGGCCATGGCCTTGGGGTCGTTCATGTCGGGCATATCGGGGGTGCCGCCTTTGCCGAACATGCCTTTCATGGCCTGTTTCAGCATGCCGCCCTTGCCCATCTTTTTCATCATATCGGCCATCTGCCGGTGCTGTTTGATCAGCTTGTTCAGCTCGGAGACTTCCAGCCCGGCACCAGCTGCGATCCGTTTCTTGCGGCTGGCGGCCAGCAGATCGGGGTTGGCGCGTTCTTTCTTGGTCATCGAATTGATCAGCGCGATCTGGCGTTTCAGGATACCGTCATCCATGCCTGCCGCGGCCATCTGTTTGCCCATTTTGGCGGCACCCGGCATCATCCCCATCATGCCTTCCATGCCGCCCATCTTGAGCATCTGTTCCAGCTGCATCTTGAGGTCGTTCATGTTGAACCGGCCCTGCTGGAACCGTTTCATCATGCGCGCGGCCTGTTCGGCCTCTATTGTTTCCTGCGCCTTTTCGACAAGGGCCACGATATCGCCCATGCCCAGGATACGGCCTGCGATGCGCTGTGGCTCGAAGGTTTCGATGGCGTCCATCTTTTCGCCAAGGCCGACAAAGCGAATGGGTTTGCCGGTGATCGCGCGCATCGACAGCGCCGCACCGCCGCGCCCATCGCCATCCATCCGCGTCAGCACCACGCCGGTCACGCCGATCTTGTCGTCGAATTCCTGCGCGACGTTCACCGCGTCCTGCCCGGTCAGGCCATCGACGACCAGCAGCGTTTCGCGCGGATTGGCGACATCGCGCACGGCGGCCGCCTGTGCGATCAGTTCGGCGTCGATATGCAGCCGGCCTGCCGTGTCGAGCATATAGACATCATAGCCCCCCAAAGACGCCTGCACCTTGGCGCGTTTGGCGATCTGGACGGGGGTTTCGCCCGCGACGATGGGCAGCGTATCGACGCCGATCTGCATCCCCAGAATGGCCAGCTGTTCCATCGCGGCCGGCCGGTTGGTATCCAGCGAGGCCATCAGCACCTTCTTGCCGTCGCGTTCTTTCAAACGCTTGGCAAGCTTGGCTGTCGTGGTGGTTTTGCCCGACCCTTGCAGACCGACCATCAGAATGGGCGCAGGCGGGTTGTCGATTTTCAGCGCGCCAGGGTCTTCGTCGCCCGTCAGAACGCGCTGCAATTCATCATGCACGATCTTGACGACCTGCTGGCCCGGCGTGATCGACTTGGTGACGGCCTGACCGGTCGCCTTGGCCTGCACCGTCGCCACAAAATCGCGTGCCACGGGCAGCGAGACATCAGCCTCGAGCAGGGCGATGCGGACTTCGCGCAGGGCGGTTTTGACATCATCTTCGGACAGCGCACCTTGCTTGGTCAGCTTGTCGAAAACACCTGACAGGCGTTCGGAAAGATTTTCAAACATAGGCCAGGGCCCTTTTGTCGTTTCGGTTGCGGCCTGTCCTTTACCAGACAGACCAAAGCAGGAATGCCCCCGTGGGCGCAACGCGCTGACGGAGGGCGATCCCCTGAATGCGGGGACCGGACAGCTGAGGCAATCCGGAATAAGGGCCGTTTATGCCGCGCAAGGCCCCGAGTCAACTGCCCCGCAGCTGCGTGACCCTGTCCAGCGTTTCTGCGCGATAGGCATAGGCCACGCTGGCGGTGCCCGCCATCAGCGCCAGCATATGCAGATAGGGTGGTCCGACCCAGATCAGCAGGGCCGACAGCCCGGTGATCATCGTGGCCAGCAGCAGCAGCCCCGCGATGCCTTCCCAGCCGCGCCACCATAGCAGGGCCGCGCCCAGCACCTCGACCGAGCCGGTGACATAACGTGGAAACTGGCCAAAGCCGATCGCCTCATAGATGGCGATATCGGCGCTATGGCCGGTCAACTTGCGCAGGCCAAAGTAAAGAAAGGCAAGGGTCAGGGCGGCGCGCAGGGCGGCCAAAAGGGCGGGCTGTGTCATGATCCATCAATTAGGCCGCGCCCGAGAATATCAAGCCTGCGTGTTTACTCTTGCGCGGACGAACGATTTGCGTGATTTTCAGGGTGAACTGTTTATCAGCGCACGGAACCAAGATGGATAACTGGGACGAAATCCGCACCGCCTTTCAGGTCGCGCGCAAAGGCACGGTCAGCGGTGCGGCCGAGGAATTGGGCGTCCATCATGCGACTGTCATCCGCCATATCGACGCGCTGGAACAGCGGCTGGGGGTGAAATTGTTCCAGCGCCATGCGCGCGGCTATACCGCGACCGAGGCCGGGCAGGACCTGTTGCAGGTGGCGCAGGCGACGGATGACCAATTCACCCAGCTGGCCGGACGGATCAAGGGGCAGGGCGAAGGTGTGTCGGGCGATCTGGTGATCACCTCGCTGGACATGCTGTCGCACCGGCTGACCCCGGTGATGGTGGCCTTTCAGGCGCAATATCCCGAATTGCGCATCCGCTACCGGACAGGCGACCGGGTGTTCCGGCTTGAATATGGCGAGGCGCATGTCGCGATCCGCGCCGGCACGATGCCCGAAGAGCCCGACAATGTGGTGCAGCCCTTTATCGCGCAGCGCGTGTCGTTGGTGGCCTCGGCGGCCTATATCGACCGCTACGGCCTGCCGGATGGCGAGGCGGACCTGCCGCGCCACCGCTTTGTGATCAGTGATGATGAAAAATCCCGCGCCCCGTTTGAACGTTGGCTGCGCCACCGGGTGCCTGACAGCGCATTGATGTATCGCGCCTCGGACCCGCGCAACATGCTGGATGCGATCCTTGCAGGGGCGGGGATCGGCTTTGTCATGCAACAAGAATGCGCGGCGCGTGGCTTGACCGAGGTGATCCCCAGCCTTGACGAATGGGCAGCGCCCCTGTGGCTGGTCACCCATGTCGATCTGCACCGCACCACCAAGGTGCAGGCCTTTCTGCGGTTTCTCAAGGACCATATGAAGACGCTGGCATGACACCGGCGCAGGCCGGGCATCTGGCGATGCTGTGCTTTGCCACGCTGGTGGCGGGGTCTTTCGCCCTGGGGTCGCTGGCGGCCAATGACATCGCCCCCATCGCGCTTAACGCGGTGCGGTTCTGGATCGCGGCGCTGATCCTGGGGGTGGCTTTGCTGGCCACCGGTGCTGTGACGCGCGGGGCGATGGCGGCGCTTTGGCGCTATCCGCTGCTGGCGGCCTTCCTGACCAGCTATTTCGTCGCGATGTTCGAAGGGTTGAAAACCGCAGCCCCGGTCAGTGCGGCGGCGGTCTTTACCCTGACGCCGCTGATGGCGGGGCTGTTCGGCTGGCTTTTGCTGGGCCAGCGGTTCACGCCGCGCATCCTGCTGGCATTGCTGATCGGGGGGAGCGGCGCGCTTTGGGTGATCTTCCGGGCCGATCTCTCTGCGTTGTTGCGTTTCGAGATCGGACGCGGAGAGGTGATCTATCTGGGGGGCTGCCTGGCCCATGCGGTCTATACGCCGCTGGTGCGACGGCTGAACCGGGGGGAACCTGCGCTGGTCTTCAGCTTCGGGGTGCTGCTGGCGGGGGCGCTGCTGTTGACCGCCTTTGGCTGGAGCGATCTGCGCGCAACCGATTGGACAGCCTTGCCCGGCATGGTCTGGATCACGATCCTTTACACAGCCATCTTTGCCAGCGCGGCCACCTTCACGCTGCTGCAATTCGCCACGATGCGTCTGCCCAGCAGCAAGGTCATGGCCTATACCTATCTGGTGCCCAGCTGGGTGATCATCTGGGGGGTCGCCTTGGGGGCGATGATGCCGCCCGGCATCGTGATGGCAGGGCTCGGGATCACGATTGTGGCGCTGGTTCTGCTTCTGCGGGAAGACTAGCCAATTCGCGGTCCAGAAACGCCTCGAACGCATCCAGATCGACGGGTTCCATCTGTCCGAACCCCGCCATCCAGACCGAGGCCGCGCGCAAAGCATCGGGTTCCAGCTTGCACCATTTCACGCGGCCACGCTTTTCCTGGCTGATCAGGCCCGCGGCGGTCAGCACGCCCAGATGTTTCGAAATCGCGGCCAGCGACATGGCAAATGGCTCGGCCACATCGGTGACGGCCATGTCATCTTCCAGCAGCATCGACAGGATCGCGCGGCGCGTCGGATCCGCAAGGGCGGCAAAGGTGATGTCCAATAAGGCGCTCATGCCTGCGCTTACGCGATCAGCCCATGAAACGTCAACCATCCGGTTGAATATCGATCTGGAGCGAAACGGCGGCACCGGACCCTTCTTGCAGCTTCTTTTTTCCAAAAATACTCAATCAAAACAGATGGTTGATGCGGTGTTGTCGCGGCTTGACTCTCTGCGTGCCGCGCCCTAAACCCTGCGCAACCTTCCAAAGGGGCCAATGTGATGACGGAACCGCAGGACGCAGATCGCCTGAAGGCGCTCGAAGCGAAGATTGCGGCGCTCAAGACACCGGCCAAGGTCAAGGACCATGCGGAAGAACATTATTCGCAAGCGCAGCTTGCCTGGCGGATGGTGGTGGAATTGGTGGCCGGTCTGGGGATCGGCTTTGGTATCGGATACGGCCTGGATACCCTGTTTGGGACCATGCCGGTGTTTCTGGTGCTGTTCATATTTTTAGGCCTCGCCGCAGGTGTGCAGACAATGATGCGCTCGGCGGCAGAGGTTCAGTTGAAGCAGCAACGCGCTGCACAGGAAAAGGGTGACGCAAGTGGCGACTGAACCAGAAACCCAAGGTGGTCTTGTCTTCCATCCGCTGGACCAGTTCATCGTCAAACCCGCTTTCGGGGATGGCGTGGTCAATTGGTATACGGTGACCAATGTCACTGTCTGGATGGGGATCACGCTGCTGGCGATCTTCGCGCTCTTCGTGCTGGGCAGCCGGGGGCGGGCGATCATCCCGTCGCGTGTCCAGTCGATCGGCGAATTGATGTATGGGTTCATCTACAAGATGATCGAGGACATCACCGGCAAGGACGGGGTCAAGTATTTCCCCTATATCATGACCTTGTTCGTGTTCATCCTGTTTGCCAATTACCTGGCGCTGATCCCGATGTCCTATAGCCCGACCTCGATGATCGCGGTCACCGCGACGCTGGGTTTCGGGGCTTTCGTCGCGATCACCATTCTGGGCTTCGTCAAACATGGCGCCTCTTTCCTGAAATTGTTCTGGATGTCCGATGCGCCCTTGTTCCTGCGCCCGATCATCGCGGTGATCGAGGTGATTTCCTACCTCGTGCGCCCGGTCAGCCTGTCCATTCGTCTGGGCGGCAATATCGCGGCAGGCCATGTCGTGCTGAAGGTCTTTGCCGGTTTCGCGGCTTTGGCCGTGGCCAGCCCGGCTGCGATCATCGGCATCATCGCTATCTATGGGCTTGAAGTGCTGGTCGCCGGCATCCAGGCCTATGTTTTCACGATCCTGATCTGTGTCTATCTCAAGGACGCACTTCACCCGCATCACTAACACCGGATGGGTGACATCACCCATCCTACGTCTCAACTTCCAATCGTAAGGAGAATTCACATGGAAGGCGAACTCGCACATATCGGCGCTGGTCTGGCTGCAATCGGGTCCGGCTTTGCCGCGATCGGTGTTGGCAATGTTGCCGGCAACTACCTGGCAGGCGCACTGCGCAACCCATCTGCCGCTGCTGGCCAGACAGCCACGCTGTTCATCGGTCTGGCATTCGCCGAAGCGCTGGGGATCTTCGCATTCCTCGTGTCGCTTCTGCTGATGTTCGCCGTCTAAAAGGCAACCCATATCCTTACGGCTGACCGGCGCGTCTGATACGCGTCGGTCGGTAAACCTGCAAGGTATTCGGGGACCATCATGGCCACACAGACAAACACTATCGCAGGGGCTTGCGTCGATGCCGGGGGTTATGCCCTGGGGATGCCGCAGCTTTGCGCCGAATGGATGCCGAACCAGATTTTCTGGCTGGTCGTCACATTGATCGCGATTTTCTTCGTGCTGTCGCGTATCGCGCTGCCACGGATCGGTGCGGTTCTGGCCGAACGGTCGGGCACGATCACCAATGACATCGCCGCTGCCGAAGATCTCAAGAACAAGGCAGCCGAAGCCGAAACCGCCTATGAACAGGCCCTGACCGATGCACGCGCCAAAGCGCAAGAGATCATCGCCAAGGCCAAGGCTGAAATTCAGGCCGAGGTTGACGTCGAATTGCAAAAGGTCGATGCCGCCATCGCCGCCAAGGCCGCAGAAAGCGAAGCAGCCATCGGCGCGATCCGCGACAGCGCCATCAAGAATATCACCGAGGTTGCCACCGAGACCGCCAAGGAATTGGTGCTGGCGCTGGGTGGTACTGCCGACGCCAAGACAATCACCGCCGCGGTCAACGCGCGGATGAAAGGATAAGTCATGCGTTTTCTGGTCACTGCCCTTTTGGCTGCCACGGCATCGCCTGCGCTGGCGGCGGATTATCCGTTCGTCTCGCTGCGCAACACCGATTTCGTGGTCCTGATCGCCTTTGTGATCTTCATCGGCATCTTGCTGTATTACAAAGTGCCTGCGCTGGTCGCGGGGATGCTGGACAAGCGCGCGGCCAATATCAGCGCCGAACTCGACGAAGCCAAGGCTTTGCGCGAAGAAGCAATGGCGCTGCTGGCCTCTTACGAGCGCAAGCAAAAGGACGTCCAGCTCCAGGCGGACCGGATCGTCGCCGCTGCCAAGCAAGAAGCGACCGATGCGGCCAGTGCCGCCAAGGATGAGATCGCCAAATCCATCAGCCGCCGCATGTTGGCTGCCGAGGAATTGATTGCATCCGCGCAGGCCGCCGCGATCAAGGATGTCCGCGATCAGGCCGTGGTCGTTGCCGTGGCGGTGGCAAAGGATGTGCTGGCCGGGCAGATGAACGCCAAATCCGCAGGCGCGCTGATTGATGATGCGATTGCCACTGTCGGTGACAAGCTGCATTAAGCCCAGTTTTCAGGTGACACGCAAAAGCCCGGATGCAGCGATGCATCCGGGCTTTTGCATTTGGGGGCAGGCTTGCGCGCCAAGACCCGCCGCGCGCCCCGGTCAGCGCCGCAATTCGTGCTGGAACCGTTTGAGCGCGAAAGCTTCGTTGCGGTCCGCCTTTTGCTGGTTCGACAGGGATTGCTCGACATAATCAAGATGCGCCTCGACCGCCGCACGGGCCGCACCGGGATCGCGCGCCTGCAATCCGATATTGATCTGGCGGTGCTGGTCCAGCAAAGCATCGCGCGTTGTGCGCTGCTTGAACATGACGCTGCGATTGTAAAACACGCCTTCGCGCAGCAGGTCATACATCGACCGCATCATATGCAGCATGATGATGTTATGGCTGGCCTCGATGATCGCCAGATGAAAGCCGGCGTCAAGATGCGCCTCTTCTTCGGGGTTGCGTTTCTGATGGGCGGTTTCCATCTTTTGAAAGATGGCATCGATCACCTTCAGATCGGTATCGGTGCCCAGATGGGCGGCGCGGCTGGCGGCCAGCCCCTCCATGTCGCGGCGAAAACTGATGTAATCGAATACGGCCTCGTCATGCGAGGCAAAGAGCGTGACCAGCGCGGGCGCAAAGGCCGAGCCGAGCACATCGGCCACGAACACACCCGCCCCCGCGCGTGAGATCAGCAGGCCACGGTTTTGCAGATCGGCCAAAGCCTCGCGCAGCGAGGGGCGCGACACATTCATCGTCTCGCTCAGCTCGCGTTCGGATGGCAGCCGCTCTCCGGGGCGCAGGATGCCGCGCAGGATCAGACCTTCGATCTGGTGGACGACGCCTTGGGATAGTTTTGCCTGAAGAACCGGCTCGAACGGCATGATATGTCTTTCACGTTTCTATCCGATCATTTGATCACACTCTGCGTGATGTGTTCAAATAAAAAGGGGCCGCAGATTGCAGCCCCTTTTCAGATCAAGGATCGCAGGCTTAATTCGGCGTGATGATGATTTCCACGCGGCGGTTCAGCTGGCGGCCTTCGGCTGTGGCATTGGATGCGATCGGCTGGTTCAGCCCCGCCCCGATTGACCGGATCCGCGCCGAAGATACCCCGCCACCGCGCAGGACGCTGGCCACCGATTGCGCGCGGCGTTCCGACAGGTCCTGGTTAAAGGCGGCAGAGCCGACATTATCGGTATGGCCGATCACATTGACCGTTGAATCGGGGTAATTGTTCAGGGACCGCGCCACGATCATCAGATCATTTTGCGATTGCGCCGAGACCTGGGTGCTATTGGTGGCGAACAGCAGATCCTGCGACAGCACGACCACAAGGTTATTGCCGTTATTGGACACGCCCACATCGCTGCGCAGGGCGCGGCGCAATTCTTCGGCCTGCCGGTCAAGGTTGTTGCCGATCCCGGCACCGACCCCGGCCCCCAAGGCAGCGCCCACCAATGCAGCGCGGTTGCGGTCGCGCACGGTGCCATCATTGCCGATCAAGGCACCAGCCGCAGCACCGCCCAGCGCGCCGATCACGGCACCCTGCCGCGTGTTCTGGCTTTGGTTCGGGGCACCGGGATCACAGGCGGCAACCAGCAGCATGGACGACGCGGCAATTGCCAGCGGGAATTTGGATAGGATCATGACAAGGTTTCCACTACTTTAGCATGCGCAAATCGCGCGGTTTACTCTTTGCCTTATGACGGCAAATACATTGCTATCCAATAACGGTTTCACAGTGCTTTTGGTTCCAGTGTTTTTCCGCCCATCGGTGCGCCTGCGTCAAGACGCGCGGCTTCCCATGCCAGCATGGCCCGTTTGACCGGCAGACCCCAGTGATAGCCGCCCAATGCCCCCGATTTGCGCAAGGCGCGGTGACAGGGGATCAACCAGCTGACCGGATTGCGCCCCACCGCCGTGCCGACCGCGCGCACAGCCTTGGGGTTGCCGATGGCGCAGGCGATCTGGGAATAGGTCGTGACATGGCCCGAGGGAATGGTCAGCAGAGCCTCCCAGACCTTAAGCTGGAAAGGCGCGCCGATGATATGCAGCCGGGCCGCGCCGGTCATCCCAAGTGCTGCCTCGGCCCAGTCGCGCAAGGCGGCGGGGTTTTCGACAAATGCGGCGTCCGGCCAGCGGCTACACAGATCCACCATCGCGGCCTCGGCCCCGGTTTCGGCGGCAAAGGCCAGACCGCAGATCCCGCGATCGGTGCCCATCACCAGCGCCGGACCAAAGGCGCTGTCGAACCAGCCCCAGAAAACCGTCAGCCCCGCACCATTGCGGGCGTAATCGCCGGGGCTCATCGCTTCCCAGCGCAGGAACAGATCATGCAACCGGCCCGACCCCGACAGCCCGGTGGCATGGGCCGTGTCCAGCGTGGTGAACCGGTCACGCAACAGGGTCTTGGCATGCGTCAGGGTCAGATATTGCTGATAGCGTTTCGGCGACACGCCGACCCATGCCGAAAACAGGCGCTGGAAATGCGCGGGGCTCATTTGCAGCCTGGCCGCAAGATCGGCAAGCGACAGGGGCGCATCATCGGCGTCATCAATCAAGGCGATGGCGCGGCGCATCAGTTGGTAATGATATGTGTCGCTCTGATCCATGGCCCTGATCCTAGTGCTTTCACCTGCGCCCCGCGACCCGATTATTGCGCATACCGCGCTTGCCCAGCCGCAATGGGCGTTGCATACCGGCACAATGGCAAAGCAGCTTGATTATCATTCCATCCGCGCGATCTTTGCGCGCTTTCAGGCCGCCGAGCCGGAACCCAAAGGCGAGCTTGACCATGTGAACGCCTATACGCTGGTCGTGGCGGTGGCCCTGTCGGCCCAAGCGACCGACAAAGGCGTGAACAAGGCCACGCGCGGCCTGTTCGCCGTGGCCGATACGCCGCAAAAGATGCTGGATCTCGGGCTGGACGGCGTGACCGAGCATATCAAGACCATCGGGCTTTATCGCCAGAAAGCCAAGAATGTGATCAAGATGAGCCAGATCCTTGTCGATGATTTCGGCGGCGAGGTCCCCAATTCCCGCGCCGCCCTGCAATCTTTGCCCGGCGTGGGGCGCAAGACCGCCAATGTCGTGCTGAACATGTGGTGGGGCCAGCCCGCGCAGGCGGTGGATACGCATATCTTTCGCTTTGGCAATCGCAGCGGTGTCGCGCCGGGGCGCGATGTCGATGCGGTCGAACGCGCCATCGAAGATCACATCCCCGCGGATTTCCAGCTGCATGCGCATCATTGGATGATCCTGCACGGGCGCTATATCTGTGTCGCACGCAACCCCAAATGCGGTGTCTGTCTGATCCGCGATCTCTGTCTGTATGAGGAAAAGACCCTATGAAAAAGTATCAGGTGATCGGCATCGGCAATGCCATGGTGGATGTTCTGGCGCGGGCCGATGACGGCTTTCTGGATCAGGCCGGGGTGCAAAAGGGCATCATGCAGCTGATCGACATGGACCGCGCGGTGGATCTTTACGACCGGATCGGGCCTGCCAAGGAAATCAGCGGCGGATCGGCCGCCAATACCATCGCGGGGATCGCGCATCTGGGCGGGCGGACCGCCTATGTCGGCAAGGTCAAGGATGACCAGCTGGGCGCGATCTTTGCCCATGACCTGCGCGCGCAGGGGGCCGATTACACCACCCGCATGGCACCAAAGACCGAAGTGGCCGAAACCGGGCGCTGCATCGTCATCGTCACACCCGATGGCGAGCGGTCGATGAACACCTATCTGGGCGTCACAGAGTTTTTGTCCCCCGACGATATCGACGAGGCCCAGATGGCCGAGGCCGGTTGGATCTATCTGGAAGGTTACCGTTTCGACGGGCCTGACAGCCATGCCGCCTTTGCCAAGGCCATCGCGGCCTGCAAGGGTGCGGGCGGGCGCGTGTCGATCACCCTGTCCGACCCGTTCTGTATCGCCCGGCACCGCGATGCCTTTGCCGCGATGCTGCGCGACCATGTCGATCTGTTGTTCTGCAACCGCGCGGAAATGCTGTCGATGTATCAGACCAGTGATTTCGAGGTCGCCCTGGCCCAGGCTGCGGCGGATGTAGAAACGGTCGCCTGCACCGACAGCGGCAATGGCGTGCATATCCTGTCTGCTGGCGCGCGCTGGCATGTGCCCGCCGTGCCCACCGATATCGTCGATGCGACAGGGGCCGGTGATCTGTTCGCGGCAGGGTTTCTCTGGGGGTTGACCGAAGGGTTCGATCTGGAAAGCTGCGGCAAGATGGGCAATCTCGCCGCCTCCGAGGTGATCAGCCATATCGGCGCGCGGCCAGAGACGGATCTCAAGGACTTGTTTGCAAAACACCGGCTGCTTTAAGCCAGCGCCGGTCCAGCGCGTCGATTGCCAGGGGGTCGAAACGCGCCTCCTCTTTCCAATATTTGCCCGAAGGGACAAGATATCCCAGCCGCGCTTCTTCGGCCAGTGCGGCCGCAGCCTCGGCGTGGTCATAGGGTTGCGGGCGGGCAGTGGCGGCGGCAGAGGCGGTGCTGCGGGGAAAGACCAGCCGGCTTTCATCCTGCGACAGGTTGACGACAGCGCAGCCGCCTGCGGCGGCCATCAGCATGAACCGCGCCGATTTCGCCTCGAGCGAGCGTAGCGTGACATCGGCACGCAACGGATCGGCGGTACCGGTCCCATAGAAATGCGTCTGGCTTTGCGCGGGATAGACCATATCGCAGCCCATGACCGCGATGACGCGCGGCTGCAACGCGGCCAAAGCCCAATAGCCTGCGGTAAAGGCCATGGTGCCGCCGGCATAGACGAAACCGCCAAATCTATTCTGCAAAGGCACATAATCAGCGGCCCGGATGATCCGCTGCCCCGGCGCCAGGGCGCGCGGCATGCGCGCTGCCGGAAAATCATCAGGATGGATCAGATCATCCCAATCGGGACGCACCGCCCAGGCGTTGTTGATCGCCACGATGCGGTCGAATGGATCGCGCGGCCAGTCACGGGTTTCGACGACATTGGGGCCACTGCCCAGCACCAGAACAACCGTCATCATCATTTTCCCTGCAGCACCCGACCCCGTGGCAGATAACCCAGCATCAAGCGATGTCGAGAAAAACTTTGATGCCTCCGGCGGGGATATTTGGGCTCGGAAGATGGCGGGATAACCGCCACCCGATGCGTCAGTCGCCCGGCGCTGCGCAAAAGGTGGCGGCATCTTCGTCGGCGGTCATCGGCATCCCTGCCTGTCCCGCAAAGGCAGGATGGCGTATTAACCTTAAAATCGCATTAAGCCGCATCTTCCGAGCAAAAATATCCTCGGGGGTGAGGCGCGTCAGCGCCGAGGGGGCAGACAGCCCCCTACCGCCCTAGCTTGGCATGCACTTCGTCCAGGTCGATCTCGCCCAATGGCATCTTGTTGCCCGGATTTTCGAAATCGTATTTGAAGAGCCGGAAATCACGTTTGTAGATTTCATAGACCAGATGCATCGACAGATCGTCAAAGTAATCCGCCACCGGATGCAGCCGTTTTGGCCCGTGCCCCTCGCTTTCGTTGAAGCGCGGGATCGTGGCAAGGTCGATCGCATGGGGCCGGTCGGTCCGGTCCAGCACGACCTGCATGCCTTCGTCGAACCTCTCGGTCCAGAAGATATGATCGTAGCGCCCGCCGTTGGCGATATAGGTCGCGACATGGCCCGACATGGCGGACCAATGGATGTCGGGTTCCATCGGTTTGCGCCAGCGGATCGTGTCGCGAGCGAAAAGCAGGAACCGCCGGAAGCTCTTGATCTGGTCAAAGGCAAATCCGTCGGCCGGATCGCCCACGTCGATGCCATATTTCTGGATCAATTGCGGGACCAGATTGCCCCGGTAGTAATTCCCGCTGCGCTGCACGCCGCAGATCTTGTCGAAGAAGGACGACAGGATCCGGGTATAGGGGTTGCGCACACAGGTGAAGGCAAAGCTTTTATGCGCCAGCACATTGTCGCGGATCGGCTGCTGGCTGTCCTCGAGGGCCCATTTGTGCAGGCCTGACTTTGCATCATGGATATCGCCATCAAAGAAGCGACCGTGATCGGAATAATACATGATCTGTCCGATGGTCGAACAGGCGCATTTCGGCACGACGCGGTAGACCATGCTTTCGCTGGTGGTCATCCAGATACCGGGGAAATTGGCCAATACGATGCTCCTTTGCGGCAAGTTGATCCCGCTTGGGGCATAAAGGCAAAGAAACCCTGTCACTTCAATGTCTCTTTGCGGTAGAACGCGACAAAGCCACTCGCGGAATGAATGAATATCATGGCACGTGTCGCCTTTATCCTGCTTTGCCACAAAGACCCCGATGCCATCCTGGACCAGGTGGCGCGGCTGACCGCTGCCGGTGATTATGTGGCGATCCATTTCGATGCCTCTGCCGCAGCTGCCGATTACCGCAAGATCACGGGGGCGTTGGCGGATCATCCCAATGTCACTTTCGTGACCCGCCGGGTCCGGTGCGGCTGGGGCGAATGGAGCCTGGTCGAGGCGACGTTGCGCGGCTTGCAGGCCGCATTGGCCGCTTTTGCCCAAGCCACCCATTTCTACATGCTGTCAGGCGATTGCATGCCGATCAAATCGGCCGATTATGCGCATCGCTTTCTGGATATGCATGACAAGGATTTCATCGAGAGTTTCGATTTCTTTGATACCGATTGGATCAAGACCGGGTTTCGCGAAGAACGGCTGATCTATCGTCATTATTTCAACGAGCGCAGCCAGAAACGCCGGTTTTATGCGGCTTTTGCCTTGCAGAAGCGGTTCAACATCACCCGCGCGCTGCCATCTGGCATCAATGTCATGATCGGCAGCCAATGGTGGTGCCTGCGTCGCCGCAGCGTCGAGGCGGTGCTGGCCTTCACCCGCCAGCGCCCGGACGTGATCCGGTTCTTTCGCACCACCTGGATTCCCGATGAGACTTTTTTCCAGACCCTGGTCCGCCATTTGGTGCCCGGCCGCGAGATCGAGAGCCGCACCCTGACCTTTCTGATGTTCAGCGATTACGGGATGCCGGTGTCCTTTTACAACGACCATGCCGATTTCTTGCTGGGCCAGGATGCTTTGTTCGCGCGCAAGATCAGCGCAGAGGCGCATGGCCTGAAAAAGCGGCTGGGTGCGCTTTATGCCTCGGGGCAGGCGGATTTCACCATTTCCAACGAAGGCCGCACGCTGTTCAGCTTTCTGACCGCGCGCGGGCGCAGCGGGCGCCGGTTCGCACCGCGATTCTGGGAGGCGGAAATGGCGATCGGGGTGGGGCGTAGCCTGCTGATCATCCTGTGCAAGAAATGGCATGTCGCCAAGCGGCTGACCGCCGCGATCCGCCAGAATACCGATATTGCGGCCTTTGATTACCTGTTCAACGAAGCCCAGACGCCCTTGCCCGATATGGGCGGGATCGAAAGGTCGCTGGCCAAACGCGGCCGGAACCACGGTGCCTTTATGCGGATGCTTTATGATCATGCGGGGACGGATCGGGTGGTGATCTGTCTGGATACATCCAGCCTTGATCTGATCACGGCATTTCAGGCCGACCGCGCGGATGTCCGGATGCTGGAAATCGAGTGCAGCCTCTGTGACGATTACCTGATCGGCCATGCGATCCGCGTCGGGTTGGCCGGGCCGCAGAGCTCGCCCGCGACTTTCGCGCGCTTGCTGCCCACGATTCGCCGTGACATGATCCATGAAGGTGATGCGATCCGCGATGCCGGTTTCAAGCAAACCTCCCGTCTGCGCGAAACAGCGACCGAGGCCGAGAATGCGGCTGCGATCGCCGCGTTTCTGGGCGTCGAGGAGGCCGTTGCGCTGGAATTGGCCCGCACGCCGCACCTGTTTGTCGATTGAGGATAAAAGATGACTTTTGAATATGACGACCAGAATATCTTTGCCAAAATTCTGCGCGGGGAGATCCCCAATCAGACAATCTATGAAAACGATCATGCGCTGGCGTTCAACGATATCAACCCGCAGGCCCCCGTCCATGTGCTGGTGATCCCCAAGGGGGCCTATGTCAGCCTGGACCATTTCGCGCGCGATGCGTCACCTGCCGAACAGGTGGGGTTCATGCAGGCCGTGGCCGAGGTCTGCCGTCTGACCGATGTGGACCAAGGGTTCCGCGCCATTGCCAATGCGCGCAGCCACGGCGTGCAGGATGTGCCGCATTACCATCTGCATATCATCGGTGGGCGCCAGTTGGGCCGGATGCTGCAAGGCTGACAGCCCGTCTGCGACGGGCTGGCCTCTGGCAGGGATATTTGGGCTCGGAAGATGTCAGGAGGTCAGTGACAGGAACACGTCTTCCAGATCAGCCTCGCGGCTTTGCACATCCTTGATGGTGATGCCCGCGTCGCGGACCAGTGACAGGATCGCATCGGCTTGGGTGATGCCGGCGCTATAGGTAAAGCTGAGCCGCCCGTCGTCATGTGCCTGTCCGGTGATACCGTCGGGCAAAGCGGGCAGGGCGGCCGCCTGTGTCGGCGTAATCACCAGCGTCTTGCTGTCCAGCCGTCCGAGCAGGTTTGCCGTGCTGTCGCGCGTCACCACCGCGCCGTGGTTGATGATCGCGATCTCGTCGCACATTTCCTGCGCTTCTTGCAGGTAATGCGTCGTCAGGATGATGGTCATGCCCTGTTGGTTCAGCGCGCGTACATTGTCCCACAGCATGTTGCGCAGCGCGATATCGACCCCGGCGGTCGGTTCATCGAGCACAAGGATCTGCGGGCTATGCACCAGCGCTTTGCCCAAGAGCAGCCGCCGCCGCATCCCCCCCGAAAGCGAGCGGGCATAGGCATCGGCCTTGTCGGTCAGCCCGATCAGATCGAGGATTTCGGCCGTTCTGCGCTGTGCTTTCGGCACGCCGTAAAGCCCTGCCTGCACATCCAGTGATCCTGCCGGCGTGAAGAACGGATCGAGATTCGGTTCCTGCGGCATGATCCCGATGGCCGCGCGCGACTGGCGCGGGTTCTTGTCCTGATCGAAGCCCCAGATTTTCACCGACCCGGCCGATTTCACCACCAGCCCCGCCAGAATGTTGATCAGCGTCGATTTGCCCGCCCCGTTCGGCCCCAAAAGGCCAAAGATCGCCCCGCGCGGGATGGTCAGGTCGATGCCTTTCAGCGCCTCATGCGCGGGCGCGCGGGCCGTGGCGGCATAGGTTTTGCGCAGGCCACTGATTTCGATGGCGTTGTCGGTCATGCTGGTCTTTCCCCTTTGCCACGGCTGCGGTATAGGATGACACATAAGGCGGGCAGCGCCCCGCGGCAATCAGACAGGCTATGCAGATGACCACACCCGCCCCCGAGACCCGCATCGTTCAAGACTGGCGCGTGTCCTGCGACGGCGGCGAAGGCGCGCTGGGCCATCCCCGGGTCTGGCTGCAGATCCCCGAAGGCCGCGGCTGGATCGAATGCCCCTATTGCGATGCCAAGCTGGTCCACAAGGATTTCGAAGGCAAGGTCTAGCTGATCGGGATGTCGCCCTGCACGCAGGGCAGGGACGCGCCATAGGCCCCCTGCGGTGTCAGGAATTGCAGCACGTTCTCGCCCGACCAGACGCGGATTGCATGGCCGGTGCTGGTTTGGCCCTGACCGATGACAGTGCCCGTGATATTGTCCTGATTGTAGTAGATCACATCCATATCGGTGCCGTCAGAGCAGCCGAGCCGCGCCAGCCCCGTGCCCATCGGCCCGTTTGAATCCCAGACACCGCTGCAACTGGTCCCATCCGACATCTGGCCGGTGACGGCTCCGGCATCCCAGCCGCGCGCCTGCCCGTCGAATGTCACCCCCTGATCGCCGATACAGGCCAGCACGCGCACGCAATTCTTGGCGCTGAAAGGGAGGTTGCGGCAAATGCTGCTGTCCTGCGCTGCGGCGCTGCTGGCGGCAATGATGGCTGGAAGGATGAGACGGATCATGGCAAAACCTTGTAACCAGAGAAAAGGACCATAACGATGGCGCAAACATTCGGCAAAGGCTGTCACCTGCATCTGATCGACGGATCGGCCTTCATCTTTCGCGCCTATCATGCGCTTCCGCCGCTGACGCGCAAGTCCGATGGTCTGCCGGTCGGCGCGGTCAGCGGTTTTGTGAACATGTTGCAACGTTATGTCGAAAATAATTCCGGCGCGGATGCGGCCACCCATGTCGCCGTGATCTTTGACAAGGGCAGCCACACGTTCCGCAATGACATGTATGACCAATACAAAGCCAACCGCGAGGCCATGCCCGAGGAATTGCGCCCGCAGATCCCGCTCACGCGCGATGCGACCCGCGCCTTCAACATCGCCTGCGAGGAAGTCGAGGGGTTCGAGGCCGATGATATCATCGCCACCCTTGCCCACCGCGCGCGCCGCGCGGGGGGCCGTGTCACCATCGTCAGTTCCGACAAGGACCTGATGCAGCTGGTTGGCGATGGCGTCGAAATGCTCGACCCGATGAAGAACAAACGCATCGACCGCGACGGGGTGTTTGAAAAATTCGGCGTCTATCCCGACCGCGTCGTCGATGTGCAGGCGCTTGCGGGCGATTCGGTTGATAACGTGCCGGGCGCGCCGGGCATCGGGATCAAAACTGCCGCCCTGCTGATCAATGCATTCGGCGATCTGGAAAGCCTGCTGGACCGCGCGGGCGAGATCACGCAACCCAAGCGCCGCGAAACGCTGGTGAACCACCGCGTGCAGATCGAATTATCCAAGAAACTGGTCCAGCTTGACTGCGATATGGCGCTTGATTTCGGTCTGGACGACCTGGAAATCCGCATACCCGACCCTGACACGCTGCTGGCCTTTCTGGCCAAGATGGAATTCCGAACGGTGTCCAAACGGATCGCCGATAAGCTCGGCGTTGCCGCCCCCGTGATCGAGGCGCCGGCCCCCGCGACGGACATTGCCCCAACCGAGGCCGTGCCTTTCGATGCCGACAGCTATGAATGCGTCCGCGATGCCGCTGCCCTGCAGGTCTGGATCGACCGGATCGTCGAGGCGGGCCATGTCGCCATCGACACCGAAACCACCAACCTTGACGAAATGCGCGCCGATCTGGTCGGCATCTCGCTTTGCGTGGCGGCGGGGCAGGCCTGCTATATCCCGCTGGCGCATAAGGCGGGGGCGGATGACCTGTTCGGCTCTGATGCGCGGGCCGAGGGGCAGATGGATATGGCGCAATGCCTCGCCATGCTCAAACCCGTGCTGGAGGATGCAAGCATCCTCAAGATCGGGCAGAATATGAAATATGACGCCAAGATCTTTGCGTTGCTGGGGATCGATGTCGCCCCCATCGATGACACGATGCTGATGTCCTATGCGCTGCATGCGGGCCTGCATAATCACGGCATGGACACGCTGTCCGAACGCTATCTGGGGCACGTGCCAATCCCGATCAAGCCGCTGCTGGGCACCGGCAAATCCGCCGTGACCTTTGACCGGGTGCCGGTCGCCGATGCGGTAAAATACGCCGCCGAGGATGCCGATGTCACCCTGCGCCTCTGGCAGATGCTCAAACCGCAATTGCATGTGAACCGCGTGACCACCGTCTATGAAACGCTGGAACGGCCGCTGGTGCCGGTGCTGGCGCAGATGGAAATGCACGGCATCATGGTCGACCGCGATACGCTGTCGCGGATGTCCAATGCTTTCGCGCAAAAGATGGCGGGGCTGGAAGACGAGATCCAGAAAATGGCAGGCCGCCCGTTCAACGTGGGCTCGCCCAAGCAATTGGGTGAAATCCTGTTCGATGAATTGGGGCTGGCCATGCCCGATGGCAAGACCCCGGCCAAAGGTAAAACCGGTGCCTATTCCACCGGGGCGGACGTGCTCGAAGACCTCGCCACGATCCACGACCTGCCACGGCGCATCCTTGACTGGCGGCAATTGGCGAAACTGAAATCGACCTATACCGACGCGCTGCAGGACCATATCAACCCCGATACAGGGCGCGTGCATACATCCTATTCCATCGCAGGCGCGATCACGGGGCGGCTGGCCTCGACCGATCCGAACCTGCAAAACATCCCCGTGCGATCAGACGAAGGGCGGCGCATCCGCGAAGCTTTCGTCGCGGCGCCGGGCAATGTGATCGTCAGCCTTGATTACAGCCAGATCGAATTGCGCATCCTTGCGCATATCGCGGGGATCGACGCGCTGAAACAGGCGTTTCTGGACGGGATCGACATCCATGCAATGACGGCGTCCGAAATGTTCGACGTGCCGCTGGACCAGATGACGCCCGAGATCCGCCGCCAGGCCAAGGCGATCAATTTCGGGGTGATCTACGGGATTTCGGGCTTTGGCCTTGCGCGCAACCTACGGATCCCGCGCAGCGATGCCCAAGGCTTCATCGACCGCTATTTCGAACGCTTCCCGGGCATCCGGCAATATATGGATGACACAATCGCCTTTGCGCGCGACCACGGCTATGTGCAAACGCTGTTTGGCCGGCGGATCAACACGCCCGAGATCAACACCAAAGGCCCGCAAGCCGGTTTCGCCAAACGGGCCGCGATCAATGCGCCGATCCAAGGCACCGCCGCCGATGTGATCCGGCGCGCGATGATCCGCATGCCCGCCGCGATCAAGGACCTGCCCGCCAAAATGCTGCTGCAAGTGCATGACGAGCTGTTGTTCGAGGTCGATGCCAGCGCCGCCGAGGACCTGATCGGCGTGGCGCGGCAGGTGATGGAAACCGCCAGCGATCCTGCGGTCAAACTCGATGTCAAATTGGCGGTGGATGCGGGCCAAGGCCCGAACTGGGCCACCGCGCATTAAAAAAGGCGCGAGGGTCACCCCCCGCGCCTGCACCTTCTTTTTTCCAAAAATACTCCCGCGCGGCGCGCTCCGTCGCGCCAGCGGCGGATCAGTTCACCGAATTTGCGGTGACCAGATTGGCCTGCGATTTCTGTGCAGGCGCAATCGCGATCCGGCGCGGTTTCAGCGCCTCGGGCACATCGCGCACCAGATCGATATGCAGCATGCCGTTTTCATGCAAGGCACCGGTGACCTGCACATGATCGGCCAGATGGAAGCGGCGTTCAAACGCACGGGTGGCAATGCCGCGATGCAGGAACTTGCGCTCACTGTCATCAGCGTCCTTGCGCGCGGTGACATGCAGCGCGCGGTCCTTCACCTCGATGGCCAGCTCATCTTCGGCGAAACCGGCCACGGCGATGGAAATACGCCAGCCGTCATCAGCGGTCTTTTCGATATTATAAGGGGGATAGCTGGTCTGGCCCATATCACTGGCCAAAGCACGGTCCAGCAGGTCGGCGATCTGGTCAAAACCGACGGTTGCACGATACAGCGGGGTCAAATCGAAACTACGCATAGGGTCATCCTTTTCATCAAGCGATAACAATCTGTGGCCTTCCAAAACCGGACAGGCCCTTGTCGCAGGGCCCGTCATTGGCACCCTGCTGGTGAAGATTTGGGAAAGGATCAGATGGGTTTCAAGACCCTAATCGACAGTGACGAATTTGGCGCCTGTGTCGTTGCGCGCACCCTGGGACATGATCCGCTGGCTGCCGCCCGGACGCGCCGGTCCCTGGGATGCGAAATGCGCCATCAGCCTGCGCAGCGGTGCCTCAAGCGAGGTGCCAAGCGAGACTTTCTCGCCGCCGACCTGCGCCATCGCCGAGACGACAGAGGCGATCCGCGTCTCACCATCGCGCATGATAAAGACCGGCGATCCGCTTGATCCGTAATCGACATCGCAGGTCATGATAATTACGCCGGTCTGGCGGCCCAGCACATTGCAGACCTCTTGCAGGCTTGGCACATCTTCGCGCCCGCGCCTGTAAGAGACAACACCGACCTCGTCCCCCGCCAGCGGACGATCCGCGATCAGATAGGGGCGCAGGCGGGTTTCTCGGATCGGCAAATCCAGTTCCAGCACGGCGATATCCATCGCCACGGCCGCAGGGCGGGTCGCGCCGCCCGTATGGATATAATCCGGATGCGCCACGGCCCGGATCACCCCGCGGGTCGCGGCCGCGCGCCCGTCCCGCAATCCGGCCCGAAAGGAAAACCGCTCTGCCGCCACCAGCGACCCGTCACTGTCATAAAGACAATGCGCCGCCGTCAGGATCAGGCGCTCGCGGATCAGGGCCGCCGTGCAAAAGCCTTTCCCCGCGATGTCCAGCCGCCCGACAGCTTCCCAGCCCTGGCTTGCCTGGCGCGTTTGCAAGGTGACCAGCGCCGATTCCTGCGCCAGCGCAATGGTGCCGGTCAGCGCCATGAACAGCGTGACGATGAAATGGCGCATCCTGTCTCCCGTTCGCGGCCCGCAGATGGATGATATACGGGGCCGCGTCACGGCGCTAGCGCAGGATCGGCACCTGTGGCGCGGAATTGCCCGATGCAAGCAGCGCAGGCGGCTGCGGCCCACCGGTCGCCCAATCCAGCAGCTCGACCGTATGCACGATCGGCACGGCGGTGGCGCTGCCGATCTGCATCATGCAGCCGATATTGCCCGCGGCGATGATATCGGGGACCAGCGCCTCCAATGTGGTGACCTTGCGCGCCTTCAATTGCTTGGAAATCTCGGGCTGCATCAGATTATAGGTGCCTGCGGACCCACAGCACAAATGGCTGTCGGCCGGTTCCAGCACGGTGAAACCGGCCTTTTTCAGCAAATCCTTGGGATAGGTCTTGATCTTCTGGCCATGTTGCAGCGAACAGGCGGCGTGATAGGCGACCTTGGTGCCTTTGTCGGCCCCTGCGGGCAGGTCAAGCTTCATCAACACTTCGGAGACATCCATCGCGATGGCGGCAACCCGCGCGGCATCGGCGGCCAGCGGGTCATTGCGGAACATATGGCCGTAATCCTTGACCGTCGTGCCGCAGCCCGATGTGTTGATCACGATCGCATCAAGCCCGCCCTGATCCATCTCGCGCACCCAGGCGCGGATATTGGCGGCGGCGGCGGCATGGCTTTCGGCCTCTTTGCCCATGTGATGGGTCAAGGCCCCGCAACAGCCCGCGCCTTCGGCCACGACCACCTCGGCCCCGAAACGGGTGAGCAAGCGGATCGTGGCATCGTTGATATCCGTGTTCAGTGCCTTTTGCGCACAGCCGGTCATCAAGGCGACGCGCATTTTCTTGTCAGCGACGGCAAAGGTCTGCGGATCATCATTGCGGCTGACCGGCGGGATGACCTTTGGCGCCATTTCCAGCATCGCGCGCAGACGGGGGTCGGGCATGAACCGCGCAAAGGGCCGCCCGATCTTGGCCCCCAGCAGCGCCAGGCGGAACCGCATCGGATAGGGCAGCACCTGCGCCAGAATCCAGCGCAAGGCACGGTCCGACCAGGGCCGGTCGTAATTCTTTTCGATATAGGCGCGGGCATGATCGACCAGATGCATGTAATGCACACCAGAGGGACAGGTCGTCATACAGGCCAGGCACGACAGGCAACGGTCGATATGCTTGACCGTCTTGGCATCGGGCACACGCTCGTTTTCGAGCATATCCTTGATCAGGTAGATCCGGCCCCGCGGGCTGTCGAGCTCATCGCCCAGCACCTGATAGGTCGGGCAGGTCGCGGTGCAGAACCCGCAATGCACGCAGGTCCGCAGGATCTGGTTGGCGCGCGCCGTGCCGGGCTCGGCCAGCTGCTCTGGTGTGAATGTCGTTTGCATCAGCCCATCATCCCCGGATTGAATATGCCGCGCGGATCGAATTTCGCGCGCAATGCGGTGCTCAGCGCGGCAACAGGCGCCGGTTCCGGCTGGAACACCGGCACATCGGCCTGCCCCCGGATCAGCGTGGCATGGCCCGCAAAATCCCCAAGCCGCGCGCGCAGATCGCCATCAGCCAAAAGCCAGACCAAGCCGCCCGCCCAATCATAGATCACCGCGCTTGCACCCGCCTTGGCGACCAGCGCGGGCGCATCCGATGCCTTGACCGACAGCCGCCAGACACAGCCCTGCTGCCCGGCAAAGGCGGTCACATCGCGGATCGCGGCCCAAAGCGCGGCCGATGCGGCGTGATCATCCATCACGGCCACGGCCCCGAACGGGGCAAGCACCCACGCCAGCGCCTGGGCGCGATAGGCAACCGACGCGGCAAAGCCTTCCAGCCGCAACAGGGTGCGCCCTGATGCGGGATCATGCGCCGCCCCCGTCACCTCGAAAGGCGAGGACATGGCAGCCGCCATCGCGGCCACGGCCCTGGGATCATCCAGCCCCTCCAGCACCAGCGTCACTTGCGTTTCCACATCCGGCAGGACCTTCAACGACACTTCGGTCAGCACACCCAAAGTGCCATAAGACCCGGTCAGCAGCTTGACCAGATCATAGCCGGTGACATTCTTCATCACGCGGCCGCCGTTCTTGATGATATTGCCCGCACCATCGACAAAGCGCACACCCAGCATGAAATCGCGGCAGGCCCCCACTGAAATGCGCCGTGGCCCTGACACATTGGCCGCGACCATGCCGCCGATGGTCGGATCGCCCTCGGTGCCAAGCAGCGCGCGATGATCCATCGGCTCGAACGCCAAGCGCTGGTTTTCGGCCGCCAGCCGCGCCTGCACCTCGGCCAAAGGCGTGCCCGCCTTGGCCACCAGCGTCAGCGCGCCGGGTTCATAAAGCGTGATCCCCGCCATGCCTGCCAGCGACAGCGCAGCACCGGTGCTGCGCCCGATAGGCCGCGTGCCGCCGCCCATGATCCGCAGCGGGCCATCGGCCTCGGCCACCATGCGGGCAAGCTCTTGCTCGTTCTGGGGTGTCATATCATCTTCCGAGTATAAATATCCTGGGGGAGACCCGGACAGGGTCCGGGGCGGGGGCAAAGCCCCCTCACGCCGCGCGTCTTGGGGCAGAGCTATCCAGCGGAAACACCTTGGCGGCATTCAGCAACCATGCGGGATCGAACACATCCTTGACCGCCATCTGCGCTTCCAGATCGGCGGGGGCGAATTGCACATGCATCAGGTCACGCTTTTCGATCCCCACACCATGTTCGCCGGTCAGACAGCCGCCGACCTCGACACAAAGCCGCAGGATATCGGCGCCGAATGCCTCGCAGAGTTCCAGATCGCCGGGCTTATTGGCGTCAAACAGGATCAGCGGATGCATATTTCCATCGCCTGCATGAAAGACATTGCCAACGCCCAAGCCATATTCCTTGGACATCTCGCCGATCCGGCGCAGCACATAAGGCAGCGCGGACACCGGGATCGTGCCATCCAGACACATGTAATCATTGATCTGACCCATTGCGCCAAAGGCGGATTTGCGGCCCAGCCAGATCCGGCCAGCCTCGTCGGCATCCTTGGCCTCGCGCAGCTCGACGGGGTTGTGGCTGCGGGCGATCTGCATGATCAGCGCCAGCTGGGCGTCGATCTCGGCGGGGGATCCTTCGACCTCGACGATCAGCAGCGCCTCGCAGATCGGATAGCCAGCCTTGGCGAAAGCCTCGGTCGCCTCGATACAGGGGCGGTCCATGAACTCGATGGCGACCGGCAGGATGCCTGCCTTGATGATATCGGTGACAACCTGTCCGGCAACTTCGGAACTGTCATAGCCCATCAGCACGGGGCGCGCGCCTTCGGGCTTGGGCAGGATGCGCAGGGTCGCCTCGGTGACGACGCCCAATTGACCCTCGGACCCGCAGATCACGCCCAGCAGATCCAGCCCGCCCGCATCCATATGCGCGCCGCCGATCTCCATTACGGTGCCATCCATCGTGACCAGGGTCACACCCAGCAGGTTATTCGTGGTCACGCCATATTTCAGACAATGCGCGCCGCCCGAATTCATCGCGATATTGCCCGCGATGGCACAGGCCAGCTGGCTGGACGGATCGGGAGCATAGAAAAACCCGTCCGCCTCGACAGCGCCGGTGACCGACAGGTTGGTGCGGCCGGTCTGCAGGCGGATATAGCGGTCGGGGTAATTCGTCTCGATCACCTGGGTCATGCGCGCCACGCCAAGGATCACGCAATCAGCCGTCGGTAGCGCGCCGCCCGCCAGCGAGGTGCCAGACCCGCGCGGCACCACAGGCACGCCCATGTCATGGCAGATCTTCAGCACCGCCGCGACCTGTTCGGTCGTCGAGGGCAAGACCACGGCCAAAGGCGGACAGCGATAGGCGGTCAGCGCATCACATTCATAGGCGCGGGTTTCCGCGATATCCGACATCAGCGCATCGGCCGGCAGCACGGCCGCAAGGCGGGCGACAATCTGGTCCTTGCGCGACAAGACGCCGGCATTGGGTAATGGCATTTGCATGGAGCGCGCTCCCCCCTGGGTATGACTGGTAAGATTATATGACCAATTTTGCCTTCTGGCAAGTTTGAACTGGACCGGCTATGGATTTCACATGACTTTGCTTGATCACCTTGGGTTACTCAACCAGTTTGACGCGGTAGCAGCGGCGCTGATCGTGCTGGTCTGGTGTGGCATTGGCTGGCGGATCGAACATCCCGGCCTGCGGCGTCCGTCGGTGACGGTGCTGATGTCGGAACGGCGACGCGACTGGATGAAGGTCTTTGTGACCCGTGACCCGCGCATCTTTGACAGCCAGATCCTGGCCGGTCTGCGCGAAGGCACGGCGTTCTTTGCCTCGACCAGCCTTTTTGCCATCGGCGGCGTGCTGGCCTTGCTGGGCAATACCGAAAGCCTGCGGGGCGTCGCGGCAGAGGTGACGGATACACAGGTTCCCGTGCTGATCTGGCAGCTGAAACTGGCGCTGGTCGCGCTGTTCCTGACCAATGGCTTTTTGAAATTCGTCTGGTCCAACCGGGTGTTCGGCTATTGCGCGGTGGTCATGGCCTCGGTGCCCAACGACCCGGCCGATCCGGTGGCCTATCCGCGCGCAGCCCAGGCGGCAGAGCTGAACATCCGCGCCGCGCTGAATTTCAACCGTGGCCTGCGGTCGATGTATTTCGCGCTGGCTGCCTTGGCCTGGCTTGCGGGACCGGGCGCGCTGATCCTGGCGACATTGATCGTTGCGGGGATCATCTGGTCGCGCGAATTCGCATCATTGCCGCGCAATGTGCTGATGAATGATTAGATTGTCTCGGACCAGGCCGCCAGATTCTGTGCAGGCCTGTCCTGCAACGCTTTAACGGCGGCCTTCGCGCAGCCAGGCCCCCAGGCTCAACATCGCGGCCAGCAGCAGGAATAGCCAGGCCGGCACCAGGGGCGTGATCTTGATATCAGCGGTCTGGAATGCGCCGCGCGGGGTGATCCCGATCCAGCCGCGCCCGGCGGCAGGGCGGCCGGGGCGCATGGCACGAATATCCACAGGTCCTTCTGACACCGGCATGATGCCGCCACGCTGCGCTGCGATCAGGGGCGCCAGCACGTCACCGGTCGCGATCGTCTGTTCGAATTCGCGCGGTGCCGCAGGGCCAAGCGCGATGACGGCCTGTTCTTCGCCGTCATCCAGCCGGTAGAGCCCGATTTCAGGCGCATCCCAAAGCGTCTCGAACCGGCCGGGGGATATCTCGGTCAATGGCACGCGTGTTTCGGTCCCGTCGGGATGGGTGATGGTCACGTCACCGGCAGTGTCAGACAGGGTGCGGCGGATGATCCGCAT
This sequence comes from Yoonia vestfoldensis, assembly GCF_002158905.1. Taxonomy (NCBI): domain Bacteria; kingdom Pseudomonadati; phylum Pseudomonadota; class Alphaproteobacteria; order Rhodobacterales; family Paracoccaceae; genus Yoonia; species Yoonia vestfoldensis. Next base: position 2,671,208 of record NZ_CP021431.1, on the reverse strand, counting down.
CTGCTGGCCGACAGGGGCGACGAACAGGGCCTCTTCCTCCAGCTCGGGTTCGCGCATCATCCAATGCGCCAGACGGCGCAGCAATTCCAACTGCGGCCCGCCGCCTTCATAGCCGCGATCCCAGAGCCAGGAATGATCCGAGGCCATCAGCGCCACACGACCCTCGCCAACCCGGTTCAACACCAGCAAGGGGCGGTCATCCAGCCCCGACATGACAACAGATGCCGCCTGCGGGACCAGCACATCAACCAGCCGGAACCAGCGGCCCCAGCCCGGACCATCGCCCTCGGCGGCAGGGGGCGCCAGCGCATCCAGCCCCGCGGTCACCGGATGGCGCGCGCCCAGATCGGTGATCTGCGGCACAAAGCCTTGCTCGAACACGCGCGCGGTCGGCGCACCCGGCAGCACCGCCCCCAGAGGCGAGCGATAGATACTATCCGCCGCGCCATATTCCGGCCCTGAAGAAATCAGCACCGCCCCGCCCTGTTCGACATAATTGCGGATATTGTCGAAATAGGCATTGGGCAGAATACCGCGCCGGCGGTAACGGTCAAAGATGATCAGGTCGAAATCATCGATCTTTTCCAAGAATAGCTCGCGGGTGGGAAAGGCGATCAGCGACAATTCATTGACCGGCACGCCGTCCTGTTTCTCGGGCGGGCGCAGGATGGTGAAATGCACCAGATCCACCGCCGCGTCGGATTTCAACAGGTTGCGCCAGGTCCGCTCGCCCGGATGCGGCTCGCCCGACACCAGCAAGACGCTCAACCGGTCGCGCACGCCGTTGATCTGGATGACGGCGGCATTATTGCGGTCGGTCAATTCACCCGCAGTGGTCGGAATGGTGAATTGCAACACATTCATACCCGCATGGGCCAGCTGCACCGGCAGCTCGATATCGCGGCCCAGCGGGACAGGCAGGGTCAGCGGCGGTTCCCCGTCAATAGAGATCGACAGATCCACGGTCTGGGTGGCCGGTGCGGCGCCCTGATCCTCGATCCGCAGGGTCAGGTTGAAAGTCTCGCCCAGAATGGCAAAGGCGGGGGCATTGGACACCACCAGCCTGCGGTCCCAATCGTCAGGTTCCCCGGTCAGCAGCAGATGCAGCGGCGCGGGCAGGGCGGGGGCCTTGTCCATATCATGCAGGCGGCCGTCCGAAATCACGATGATCCCGGCAATCCGGCCCTGCGGCTCTTCGGCCAAAGCCTGCGCAAGCCTGGTCATCAAGGTCGTGCCTTGATCGCCCGGCGCATCGCCAAGCCTGACCAGACGCATTTCAGTATTCGGCTGGCGGTCCAATGCGGCGGTGATATGCGCCAGGGCTTGGGCATTCTGGTCAGGGCGGCCCGCGATGCGCTGGCTGGCACTTTCATCGAGGACGACCATGACGATATCGCTGAGCGGGGCGCGGTCCTCGCGCTGCAAGGACGGGTTGGCCATGGCCGCCAGCAAGGCCAGCCCCGCCAATGCGCGCAGCCACCAGCCGGGCAAGCGGCGCCAGGCCGCCAACACAACCGCCAGCGCCACAAGCCCCGCCAGCGCGTAAACCGCCACCAGCGGGATCAGCGGATCAAAGATCACCATGCCGGTCATGCGCCAAACTCCCCGCATCTTCCGAGCTTAAATATCCCCGCCGGAGGCGTCAGATGTCGTGACATCTGACAGGTCAGGATCCGCCGCATTCTCATTGGCCCAACCGATCCAGCAAATCAGGCACATGGACCTGATCGGATTTATAATTTCCGGTCAGCACATGCATGATCAGATTGACGCCAAACCGCAGCGCGATCTCGCGTTGGCGTTCACCGGCCGCGCCGCGCCCGACCGGAAACATCGGCGCGCCAGTCGCGGTCACGGCCCAGGCGCGCGCCCAATCATTGCCGCCGATCACCACCGGCGTCACCCCGTCATTCAGATTGCGAAACGGCATGCCATCGACCTGCGCGGCATCCGGGGGTGCGGCCTCGACCCAGACATCGCGGCTGGCATAGCGGCCCGGAAAATCCTGCAACAGATAGAATGTGCGGGTCAGCACATGATCGGGCGGGATCGGGGCCAGGGGCGGAATATCCAGCGAGCGGGCAATCGCCTGCAACCGCGCCCCTTCGGGCGAGCCGGACCCGAAGCGTGCGGTATCGGCGTCGCGGGTGTCGAACAGGATCATCCCGCCGCTGCGCAGATAGCGGTTCAGCTTGCCATAGGCCTCGCGGCTGGGCAGCGGCTGATCGGCGGTGATCGGCCAGTAAAGAAACGGAAAAAACGCCAGCTCATCGGTTTCGATATCCACCGCCATCGGTGCCGCCGGTTCGATCGAGGTGCGCCGGAACAAGGTCTGGGACAGGCCGGCAAGGCCGGCGGCGGTCACCTCGTCAATGCGTGGATCACCGGTCAGCACATGGGCCAGCACCACCTCGGATGTGGCCTGCAACGCGAAATCCTCGGCGTTTTGCGCCTGGGCTTTGGGGGCAAGGGCCAGCGCCAGCATCACCGCCAAGGCGACATCCGCGCGCGGCCCGCGCAACCGGCCGCCCAGGGCCAGTGACGCGATGATATCGACCAGCAACAGCGCCAAAGCCGCGCCCAGCAGCCAGCCTTTCAGGGCCGTGGCGCGCAGGGCGGTCATACCTTCGACGGCGATCCGCGCTGGCCAGGCGGCGGGGGTCAGCAGCCTGTCCGGCCCGATCACATTGACCGCGATCTGGCGGTCGCGCGCGGCGTAAAGCCCCGGGTGCAATTGCGGGCCAGTGACGCCGGTCGCCAGCACCTCGCCCGCGACACCGGCCAGATCGCGCCCGTCCTGCAAACGCCCGTAACCATCCAGCAGGCTCTGCGGCTGCCATATCGTCCCTGCGAGTTCGGTGGCCTCTGGCCTGGCCGGGCGGGTGGACACGGCCAGCCGTTCCAGCATCTGCACGAAAAGCCCTGACAAAGGCAGGCTCGACCATTCGGCATTCGCGGTCACATGGACCAGCACGACCTGCCCGTCCCCGCTGAATTTGCGCGTGACCAGCGGCGTGCCATCGGCCAGCTGCGCGATCACGCGGTCGGCCAGCGTCGGGTCGGGCTGCGCCATGACCTGGCTGGTGACGGTCACATCCTCGGGGATGGTCAGACCAAAGAACGGTGTATCGGGGGCAAAGGGGGCCAGCGCCTTGGGTTCGCCCCAGCTCATCGCGCCGCCGACGCTGCGGCCACCTGCGCGCAGACGCACCGGCAGCAACGGGTCCTCACTCCGGCGACCCACGTCCGAGGCCGCCAGACGCGGCCCCGCAAAACGTAACAGTAGCCCGCCCTGATCGACCCAATCGGCGATGCCCTGCGCCTCGATATCGGTCAGGATCGCGACATCGGCCAGCACGATCACATCGGGATTGGCCAGCAGCACATCGGCCAGATCACCGTCGATCAGGTCAGCGGTGGGGGCCAGCGCCTCGCGCAGGTAGAAAAGCTGCGAAAGCAAATCCAGCCCTTCGCGGTCGCCGCGCCCTGCGATCAGCGCGACCTCGCGCCGCCGCAAAGCATCATCGCCCAGGCTGACCGCGGCGGCGGAACGTGTGCCGGTCAATTCGAACCGCGTGATCCGGTTGCGCAATTCCGGCGGCAGGTCGAGCGTGGTTTCCGCCACCTCTTGTCCCGCTTCAAACGCCAGCGGCACAGAGGCCAGCGCCCGTTCCACGCCAGCCGGATCAAGGCCGATGGCGGTGACGGTCGTCTCGCTTGGCGCACCAATCGGGGTGCGGGCAGCGCTGACGCGGACCGTGCCATCCTCGAACCGTGCAGGGCGCAGGGCAGTCACCTGACGCGGGGTCTGGAATAGGGTCACATTGCCTGCGCTCTCGAAGGTGGCCAGCAGGTCGGCGCGGCCCGGATAATCAAGCCCATCGCTGATCCAATAGGTCTCAAACCCGCCCTGATCCGCGAAATAGGCCGCCGCATCGACAGGCTGCCAGGGCTTGGGTTGCAAGCTTGCCAGCCGTTCGCGCCATGCGCTGGGCGCGGCAAAGGGCAGCGGTTCGGCCAAGGGCAGGTCGGTCAGCGTGACCACCGCGACGCGGCGTTCATTGGCGGCGGCCTCGGTCAGCAGGGCCGCGACACGGTCGATCCTCGCCTGCCAATCGGGCGCGCCTGCCCAAGTGCCATCCAGCGCGATCACCAGATCGCCGCGCCCCTCGCGGGCCTGCTGGGGGTTCAGCACCGGACCGGCGAAACCGATGATGATGGCCGCAACCGCCGACAGGCGCAGCAATAGCAGCCACCACGGCGTGCGGTCGGACTGGCTTTCGGCATCGGTCAGACCCAGCAGCAGCGCCACACCCGGAAACCGCCGCCGTACCGGGGCAGGCGGGACCGCGCGCAGCAAGATCCACAGGATCGGCAGCGCGATCAGGCCAAGCAGCAGCATCGGGGCCGCAAATCCGACGGGTCCAAGCATGAACATCAGCGCCGCCTTTCCAGCGCGCCATATAGCCACAGCAGCGCCTGTGTCGCCGATTGCCCGGTATGATGCGTGTGAAACTGCCAGCCGGTCACGCGGGCCAGTTGCGCCAGCGCATCCTTGCGCGCGGCCAGCCTGTCCAGATAGCGCGATTTGAGATCGCGGGCGCGCAGGGTTTCATGGCTGACGCTGCCGGTCATGGATTGAAAGATCGTGCGCCCGTCAAACGGAAACGCCTCTTCCTGCGGGTCGAGGACTTGCAGCAGCGCCCCTTTGACGCCGCGATCTGCGGCGCGGGTCAGTGCTGCGCGCAGCCCGTCGAGATCGCCCAGAAAATCGCTGACAAACAGCGCGCGGGAATGCGCCAGCATGCCGGTCAGCGCGGGGGCTGCATGATCGGTTGTGGCCTGTTCGGACAGGATCTGCGCCATCTGTTGCAGCTGCGCGCTGCCGCGCCGGGGTGGCAGGCGCAGGCCGGTCAGCCCGACCCGTTCACCGCCCCGGATCAGCAGCACCGCCAGCGCCATGGCAAGGATGCGCGCGCGCGCCCCCTTGGTCGGATGATCGCCAGAATGGAACCCCATCGCCGCGCCCTGATCGACCCAAAAGACCACCGATTGCGCGATCTGCCATTCCTTGTCCTGCACGAACCGCGCATCCGACCGCGCGGACCGGCGCCAATCAATGTTGCGCGCGGCATCGTGATTTTGGGCGGGGCGGTATTGCCAGAACGTGTCGCCGGTGCCTGCCCGCCTGCGCCCATGTTCGCCCAGCAGGACGGTCGCGGCCAGATGCTCTGCCTCGGCCAGCAGGGGCGGCAGATGCGCGGCAAGCGTTTCCGCCTGCGACCGGAGCGTCAGCGGCGTTGTCATGCCGCCGCTGCGACCTGCGTGATCTGGCTTGCGACTGTGGTGATGACGGATTGGATATCCTCGCCCCGCGCGCGGGCGGCAAAGGACAGCGCCATACGGTGTTCCAGCACCGGCACGGCCATGTTGCGCACGTCTTCGGCCGATGGGACCAAGCGTCCGTCGAGCAAGGCCGAGGCCCGCACCGTCAGCATCAGCGCCTGCGCTGCGCGCGGGCCGGGGCCCCAGCTGACGTTCTGGCGGATCACCTCGGGGGCGGTGGCGTCATCGGGGCGGCAGGCGCGCACCAGATCAAGGATCATATCAAGGATGTTTTCGCCCACCGGCATCCGGCGCAGCAGCGCTTGGGCGGCCAGCAATTCGGCGGCGGTGAAGACGGCGACAGACTGTGCATCCTCGGTGCCGGTGGTGGCGATCAGGATGTCCTTTTCGGTCTGCCGGTCGGGGTAGGGCACGTCGATCTGCACAAGAAACCGGTCCAGCTGCGCCTCTGGCAGCGGATAGGTGCCTTCCTGTTCCAGCGGGTTTTGCGTGGCCAGCACATGGAACGGCAGGCCAAGCGGGCGGTGCTGGCCGGCGATTGTGACCTCTTTTTCCTGCATCGCCTGCAACAGCGCCGATTGCGTGCGCGGGCTGGCGCGGTTGATCTCATCGGCCATCAGCAACTGGCAGAAAACCGGCCCTTCGATGAACCGGAACGCGCGGCTGCCATCGGCGGCGGTTTCCAGCACTTCGGAGCCCAGAATATCCGCAGGCATCAGATCGGGGGTGAACTGGATTCGGTTGCCATCCAGCCCCATCACCGTGGACAAAGCATCCACCAGCCGCGTCTTGCCAAGGCCGGGCAGGCCGACCAGCACCGCATGGCCACCGCAGATCAGCGCCGACAGGGTCAGGTCCACGACACGGCGCTGGCCGATGAAACGGGCCGCGATACTGTCGCGCGCGGCACCCAGTTTCGCACCCAATGCGTCTATCTGTGCGACAAGATCGGCGTCGTCGGCCATGACTTTCCCCTTGGATTACCTATATGCTGCAAGAGAACAGATAATCCTGATGATCCCAATGGCAAAAGAATGACCACACAAAAGATTGTTGCCCCCAGCGCCGAAGGTTTGGCCCAAAGCGTGCTTGCTGCGCAAAAAACCGGCCCCAAGGGCGGATTGCCGCCGGTCCATCTGTGGAACCCGCCGCATTGCGGGGATATCGACATGCGGATCGCGCGGGACGGGACGTGGTTTTACATGGGCACACCCATCGGGCGGCCCGCGCTGGTGCGGCTGTTTTCCACCATCCTGCGCCGCGACGGGGATGATTATGTGCTGGTAACGCCGGTCGAAAAGGTGGGCATCACCGTGGATGACGCGCCTTTCGTGGCGGTGGATGTGGACCGCGACGGTGACGGGCTGATCTTTACCACCAATGTCGGCGATACCGTGACCGCAGGCCCCGACAACCCGATCCGCGTCGAGCGTGACCCGCAAACCGGAGAGCCATCGCCCTATGTGCTGGTCCGCGCGAACCTTGAAGCGCTGATCGACCGCAAGTCGTTTTACCGGCTGGTCGATCTGGGCGAACATGCCGAACACGCGGGCGAGCATTGGTTCGGGGTGCGGTCTAGGGGGGCCTTCTTCGCGATTATTCCATCGGCGGAGTTGGGGTAGGGGCGGAGGCCTGATCTTTGCTGCGCGCTCAGTTTGCAGGTATCAGGCGTATCGGTTGGAAAAGTGTTGGTGATTACATGTTCATGATTTATTCTCATCGCGGAATGCGGAGAGGTAATCATGTCCATCATCAGCCACATCACGCTCGGGACCAATGACGTGGAGCGCGCCGGGCGCTTTTATGACGAGGTTCTGGGCGTGCTTGGTTTTGCGCGCCTGCCCAAGCCTGCAGGCAAACCGCCAGCCTATCAAAAGGCCGAAATGCCAACGATTTATCTATACCCGCCGGAAAACGGCCTTCCCGCAACATGGGGGAACGGCACCCATGTTGCATTTGTCGCGCAGACAAAGGAAGCCGTGCACCGTTTTCATGAGTCTGCCCTGCGTTTAGGCGGAAGCTGTGCGGGCAAGCCGGGTCCGAGACCGCATTACGGCGACAATTACTACGCCGCTTATGTGCGCGATCCTGATGGCAACAAGCTGCAAGCCGTCTGTTACGACCCAGATGATTGAGGGCTTCGAAGCTGGTGCAACATCGGTAAAGTCCCGCATAGCAGACCTTGGCCAAGGCTATCCTGCGATGGGGTGTCGCCTCATCCCCCCACACACGCAAATGTAACTGTCACCTTCCGTGCGCTGTCCTATCCTTGCACTCAGTAACAAAAGGATTTGCCATGCCGATGCTGGGACGCCGCGCTGTTTTGTTGGGGGCTGCGGCCACGTTGGGGACGCCGCTGGTTGCACAATCGGACCCTTGGGCCGCCGTGGCTGACCGTGTGCGCAGCTTGGACCAGTGCCGTGCCATCGTGATCCGCCAGTCGGGGGCAGAGGTTTTGTCGCAGGCGTTTCGCGGGCCGTCGTTGGGCGCTGCGGTGCCTGTCAAATCGGTGTCCAAGACCATCGTCGCGGCCTTGACGGGGGCGGCGCTGGATCGCGGTGAATTGCCTTCGCTGGACGCGAGTTTGGGCGAGGTGGCGCCGAAGCTGATCCCTGCGGCCGCCGATCCGCGTGTGGCGGGCATCACCATCGAAAACCTCGTGACCATGCAGGCGGGGCTGGAGCGGACCTCGGGCAGCAATTACGGCGCTTGGGTGAATAGCCGTAACTGGGTTGCCAATGCTTTGTCGCGGCCTTTCGTGGCGGAACCGGGCGCACAGATGCTTTATTCCACGGGGTCGTTTCACATCCTTGGCGCGGTGTTGTCCGAGGTGTCGGGGCGGTCCTTGCTGGATCTTGCACGCGCGCGGCTGGGCCAGCCTTTGGGGATCGAGATCCCCGCCTGGACCCGCGATCCGCAGGGGCGGTATCTGGGCGGCAACGAGATGGCGCTGAGCTTGGACGCTATGGCGCGGTTCGGCGAGATGTACCGCATGGGCGGGCAGTTCGGCGGCGCGCAGGTGCTGTCTGCCGATTGGGTCGCGCGGTCGCTGGAACCGCGCACGCGGTCGCAGTTTTCCGGCCTTGGCTATGGGTATGGCTGGTTTCTGGGGCAGGCAGAGGGTGTCGATTACGCGCTGGCGCGTGGCTATGGGGGGCAGGTGATCTGCACCATGCCCGCGCTGGAACTGACGCTGGCGCTGACCTCGGATCCGACGCAGCCCGCGCGGTCCGGTGGGCATTTCGGCGATATCATGCGGTTGATCGAAGGCGATGTAATCCTGCTTGCGCGCAGTCAGATGGCGTAATGCGGGGAAAGATGGGTGAAATCACCCATCCTACCGGTTGATCCGCTGGCGTAGGATGGGTGGTTTCACCCATCCCCCGGTCTTACACGCTGGTGCAGATATATTTCATCTCCATGTAATCATCGATGCCATGCGATGATCCTTCGCGCCCCAGACCCGATTGCTTGATGCCGCCAAACGGTGCCACCTCGGTCGAGATGATGCCGGTATTCACGCCGACGATGCCATATTCCAACGCCTCGGCCACCTTGGTCACGCGGCTGAGGTCCTTGGCATAGAAATAGGACGCCAGACCAAAGATCGTGTCATTGGCCTGAAAGATCACGTCGTCTTCATCCTCGAACATGAACAAGGGCGCAAAGGGGCCAAAGGTTTCATCCGTGCTGACCAGCATATCCTTGGTCGCATGGGTCACGATGGTCGGTTCAAAGAACTGCCCGCCCAGATCATGCGGCTTGCCGCCTGTCAGAACCTTGCCGCCTTTGGACAAAGCATCGTCGAGATGTTCCTGCACCTTCTTGACCGCCGCCGGTTCGATCAGCGGCCCCAATGTGGTGCCCTCGGACAGCCCGTCGCCCACCCGCAGCTTTTCGACCGCGACTTTCAGCTTGGCGGCAAAGGCGTCATAGACCCCTTTTTGCACATAGATCCGGTTGGCGCAGACGCAGGTCTGCCCGTTATTGCGGAATTTGCAGGCAATCGCCCCTTCGACGGCGGCATCCAGATCGGCGTCATCGAACACGATGAAAGGCGCGTTGCCGCCCAGTTCCATGGAACATTTCATCACCTGATCGGCGGCTTGTTTCAAAAGGATGCGCCCCACTTCGGTGGATCCCGTAAAGGTCAGTTTGCGCACGATGGGGTTTTCGCAGAATTCCTTGCCGACCTCGGATGACGAGGTCGAGGTCACAACCGAGAACAGCCCCTTGGGCACGCCCGCCTCTTCGGCCAGTTTGGCCATGGCAAGCGCGGACAAAGGCGTCAGCGAGGCAGGCCGCACCACGAAAGCGCAGCCAGCAGCCAGTGCAGGAGCGACTTTCCGCGCAATCATCGCATTGGGGAAGTTCCAGGGCGTGATTCCCGCCGCCACCCCGATGGGCTGTTTGATGACGGTGATGCGTTTATCGGCCATATGGCCGGGGATTGTCTGGCCATAGACGCGCTTGGCCTCTTCGCCGAACCATTCCACGAAGGATGCGCCATAGGCGACTTCGCCGCGCGCCTCGGTCAGGGGTTTGCCCTGTTCCGATGTCATGATGATGGCCAGATCTTCCTGGTTCTCGATCATCAGATCATACCATTTGCGCAGCACTTTCGCGCGTTCCTTGGCCGCCAGCGCGGCCCATGGTTTCTGGGCTTTTTGTGCGGCATCAATGGCTTGGGCAACTTCGGCGCGGCTGAGATCGGGCAATTCCGCGATCACATCGCCGCGTGCCGGATTGGTCACGCGAAAGGTCTTGCCGCTGGCGGCCTGCCGCCATTCGCCGGCCACGAAGGCCGCGTCACAAACCAGATCGGGGCGGCGCAGCAAGGATTTCAGGTTGGTCGTATCATCGCGCATGGTAGTCTCCTTTGACTTTCGCCTAATGTGGCCTTGGCATGGGGCAAAGGTAAAGGGGGGCTGGCCGATGGATCTTGACGATGCTTATGCGAATGCGGCGCATATTCCGGGTGGCGCGGATTATCCCGACCGCTGGGCGGCGCAGGCTGCCGCCTTTCGCAGCATTGCACGCTGCGAGCTTGATCTGGATTATGGCGAGACCGACCGGCTGCGGTTCGATTTGTTCCACCCCGACAGGTTGGCGCGCGGGGTCGTGATCTTTGTGCATGGCGGCTATTGGCTGCGGTTTGACAAATCCTTCTGGTCGCATCTGGCGGCGGGACCGCTGGCGCAGGGCTGGGCGGTGGCGATGCCGTCTTATGATCTTTGCCCCAAGGTCGGTATTGCGCAGATCGGCGCGCAGATCCAGCGCGCCATCGATGTGATCGCGCGCCGCGTGCCGGGGCCTGTCCGGCTGGTCGGGCATTCGGCGGGTGCGCAATTGGTGGCCCGCGCCATGGCGCCGCGCCCCGAGGCGGCGTGGCAGCAGCGCGTTGCATCGGTCGTGCCGGTTTCGCCGGTCGCCGATCTGGCCCCTTTGATGCGCACCTCGATGAATGCGCAGCTGCAGATCACCCCGGCCATCGCGCAGACCGAAAGCCCGGTGCATCTGCCTGCGCCGTCTTGTCCTGCGACCATCTGGGTCGGCGGCGCGGAACGGCCTGTTTTTCTGGCACAGGCCGCGCTGTTGGCGCAGGTTTGGGCGGCCCCGCTGGTGAGGGAGCCGGGGCGGCATCATTTTGACGTGATTGAGGCGCTGGCGCTGCCCGACAGCGACCTGACCCGCGCTGTGCTGGCGTGACGCTTCACATTCCGCTGGAATGCGAATGCCTCTGGCAGGAGTATTTTTGGAAAAAAGAAGCCGCAAGAGCCAGGCCGGCAGCGCCCGCCTGACAGTGCCCGCCCGACAATGCTTTGTCAGGGCGATGGCCGACATGGTGGCGGCGCGGATTTTTGATCTTTCCTCTTGCGCCTGGCGCGCCTATAAGAGGCCCAAGTTCCCCGACAATGTGAACCCGGCCCATGCGGTCTGCCCCTTCCAGGGCCCGGGTAAGGCTTGTCCGTCAGATCAGGAGACCAAAGATGTCTGATAAACCAATCATGGCCAAGGCAACCGCCGTCTGGCTATGCGACAATACCACGCTGACCTTCAAGCAGATTGCGGAATTCTGCGGATTTCACGAGCTTGAGGTGCAGGGCATCGCCGATGGCGATGTGGCCGTGGGCGTCAAGGGTTTTGACCCTGTGGCCAATAACCAGTTGACCCAAGAGGAGATCACCAAGGGTGAGGCTGATCCGTCCTATAAGCTGAAGCTGAAATTCTATGCCGCCGCCTCGGGCGAGGAAAAGCGCCGTGGTCCGCGTTACACGCCCTTGTCCAAGCGGCAGGACCGTCCGGCCTCTATCTATTGGCTGGTGAAATTCCATCCTGAATTGTCGGATGCACAGGTGGCAAAGCTGGTCGGCACCACCAAGCCCACTATTCTTGCCATCCGCGAGCGCACGCATTGGAACATCAATAACCTCGATCCGATCGATCCGGTGGCGCTGGGCCTGTGCAAGCAATCGGAACTGGATGCTGCCGTGCAAAAGGCAAATGCCAAGAAGGCCCGCGAAGGGGGTGCCATGACCGATGATGAACGCCGCAAGCTGGTCAGCACCGAAACATCGCTGGGCATGGCGCCTGAACCCAAGATGCCATCCGCGATGGCCGGGCTTGAGACCTTTAGCCTGAGCGATCCGCGCGATGACGCCGAGGAGCAAGAAGACACCCGCGATGTCAAGGATGCGGACAGCTTTTTCAACCTGCCCGATGATGATGACGAGGATGATGACGACGGCCGTTGATCTGGCGCTGATTTGGCGCTGATCTGGCACCTGACAGCTGAAAAACGCGCGGCCCCGGGGTCGCGCGTTTTGCGTTTCTTTGCGGCTGAGACAGGGATCGGCGTCACAAGGCCTTGCGCGCGTTCAAGGCGGCGGTGATCGTGCCATCGTCAAGATAGTCGAGTTCCCCCCCCACAGGCACACCCTGCGCCAGCGAGGTGACCGTCACACCGGGTAATTGATCGGCGATGTAATGCGCGGTGGTCAGCCCGTCGATCGTGGCTCCCAGCGCGATGATGACTTCGGTCACGTTCTCGGCGGCGATCCGGTCGATCAGCTTGGGGATGCGCAATTCGTCGGGGCCGATGGCATCAAGCGCTGACAGCGTCCCGCCCAGCACATGATAGCGCCCCTTGAACACGCCCGAACGTTCCATCGCCCACAGATCGGCTACATCCTCGACCACGGCGATCTGGCCTGTGGCGCGTTTGTCCGACAGGCAGATGTCGCATAGATCAGCGGTGCAGATATTCCCGCAATTGAGGCATTCGCGCACCGTTGCGCCGACCTTTTGCATGGTATCGGCCAAGGGCAGCAGCACCAGGCTGCGTTTCTTGATCATATGCAGCACGGCACGCCGCGCCGAGCGTGGCCCGAGCCCCGGCAATTTCGCCATCATCGCGATCAAATGCTCTAGATCTTCGGTGCCGTTTGCCATGGGGGCCTTTGCGTGCTGGGCCAAAAACTTTGCGGCCTCCGGCGGGGATATTTAGGCTCGGAAGATGGGGTCAGAAGGGCAGTTTCATGCCCGCGGGCAGGCCCATCGCCTCGGCCATCTTGCCCATTTCCTGCTGGGCGCGTTCGGCTGCCTTGGATTGCGCATCCTTGATCGCGGCAAGGATCAGATCCTCGACCACTTCCTTGTCGTCGCCGTTGAAGATTGACGGGTCGATATCGAGGCTTTTCAATTCGCCCTTGGCGGTTGCCCTGGCCTTGACCAGCCCCGCGCCGCTGATGCCTTCGACCATGATCTGGTCAAGGTCGTCTTGCATCTGGGCCATCTTGCCCTGCATGTCCTGGGCCTGTTTCATCATCTTGGCCATATCGCCAAGGCCGCCTAATCCTTTGAGCATCGGATGTCTCCCTCATGGTCTATGTTTGAGATAGGTCTTTGGGCGCGCGCCCGCAAGCGGGTCAATCCTGCTCGAACGGGTCCCATTCATCCTCGACCTCGGGCAGCGCCTCGGCTTCGGCCTCTTGGGCTTTGGTGGCGGCGGTGCGGATATCGGTGATGCGCGCCTTGGGGAAGGCTGCGATCACGGCCTGCACCAGCGGATGCGCATTGGCCTGCGCGCGCAGGTCGGTTTCGGCCGCATCACGGCAGGCGGCGATGGTGGGCGCGCCGCCTTCGCTGACCACGGAAATCGCCCAGCGGTTGCCGGTCCACAGCTGAAGCCGCGCGCCAAGCCGTCCCACCAGATCGGCGGCGGCATCGGCGGTGGGTTGCACGGTGATCCGGCCGGGCTGATAGGACACCAATTGCAGGCCGGTTTCGACCTCGACCAGCAGTTTGACGTCGCGGTGGCGGCGGATCAGCTCGACCACATCCTCGAACCGCGCGTAATGCTGCAGGCCATCGGGGGCCAGCGCCGGGGCGGTTTGTGCGCTGCCATGAGTGACAGCGGTGCTGTGCGCGACGGGGCCGCCCCCCGATGGCGGGGCAGGCGGCACGCGCGCGGGGCTGGATGGCGGCGGGGTTGCGTCCTTGAGCTTGCGCACCAGATCGTCGGGGCTGGGCAGATCGGCCACATGCGTCAGCCGGATCACCGCCATTTCGGCGGCCATCATCGCATTGGGGGCCATTGCGACCTCTTCAAGCGCTTTCAACAGCATCTGCCACATCCGCGACAAGACCCGCATCGGCAGGCCCTCGGCCATGGCCTGACCGCGGGCGCGTTCATCGGGGCCGATAGTGGGGTCATTGGCAGCCTCGGGCGTGATCTTGACCACGCTGACCCAATGGCAGACCTCGGCCAGATCGCGCAGCACGGCCATCGGATCGGCACCATCGGCATATTGGCCCGATAATTCCGTCAGCGCATCACCGGCGCGGCCATGCAGGATCATGTCGAAGAGGTCCAGCACGCGGCCACGATCGGCCAGCCCCAGCATGGCGCGGACCTGTGCGGCGCTGGTTTCGCCCGCGCCATGGCTGATCGCCTGATCAAGCAGCGATTGCGCATCGCGCGCGGACCCTTCGGCGGCACGGGTGATCAGCGCCAGCGCGTCATCGCTGATCGCGGCACCTTCGGCATCGGCAATCTTGCGCAGCAGGGCGATCTGGGTTTCCGGCTCGATCCGGCGCAGATCGAAGCGCTGGCAGCGCGACAGGACCGTGACCGGCACTTGGCGGATCTCGGTGGTGGCAAAGATGAATTTCACATGGGCAGGCGGTTCCTCCAGCGTCTTCAAGAGCGCGTTGAAGGCATTCTTCGACAGCATGTGCACTTCGTCGATGATGTAGATCTTGTAGCGGGCCGAGGCCGCGCGGTAATGCACGGAATCGATGATCTCGCGGATATCGCCAACGCCGGTGCGGGACGCGGCATCCATTTCCATCACATCGACATGGCGGCCTTCCATGATCGCCACGCAATGTTCGCAGATCCCGCAAGGGTCGGTGGTCGGCCCGCCGGTGCCATCAGGGCCGATGCAATTCATCCCCTTGGCGATGATCCGGGCGGTGGTGGTTTTGCCTGTGCCCCTGATGCCGGTCATCATGAAAGCCTGCGCGATCCGGTCGGCGGCAAAGGCATTGCGCAGGGTGCGCACCATCGCATCCTGACCCACCAGATCGGCAAAGGTCTCGGGCCGGTATTTGCGGGCCAGCACTTGGTAACGGGGTTGGTCTGTCATGGCGGCCTTTGGCAGGATTCGGCGGATGCCTCAGCCTAGGGCCATGCGCCCCAGAGGTCCACCAAGCTATTGCCGCGCGATCCGCCATCAGGCAAGCTGCGGACAAAGAAGGACGCGCCAATGCCGGATTTCGAGATTTTCACCCTGCCGGTCGCAGGCGGGACATTGGCGCTCTCGGCCTTGCCGCTGGGGCGGGGCCTGCAGGATCTGCTGGATTGGCAGCCCGATCTGGTCGTCTCGATGACCGGGCAGGACGAGATGGACAGGCTCGGCGCGGGCCAGCTGGGGGCGGTCCTGCGCGCAGCGGGGGTCGATTGGCAGCATCTGCCGGTGGTGGATTACGGCACGCCCGCAACAGATGATATCACCCAGATCGAAAGCGCCGCACTTGCGGTGCTGCGCGCAGGCGGCAAGGTGCTGACGCATTGCCGGGGTGGCTGCGGGCGGTCAGGGATGATGGCGCTGCGCCTGATGATCGCAGCGGGCGAGGATGCAGATGGCGCGCTGGGCCGGCTGCGCGCGCGGCGTCCCTGTGCGGTGGAAACCGATGCGCAACTGGTCTGGGCCAAAGGTTAGCCGCCCTAATCACCATCATCTTCCGAGCCCAAATATCCCCGCCGGAGGCCCAAAAGTTTTGACCTGCCCTGCGTCAGGACTTCTGACGTGGCTTTTTGCCACCTTTGGCGGTGCGGCCCTGTTTGCGCTGCTTGTCGCGCGCCAGCGCGATGGCCTCGGTGGCCTGCGTGTTCTCGCTCTTGAGCTTCTTGAACCGCGCCAGCCGGTCGGGGGTGATCAGGCCAGCCTTGACAGCGGCCTGCACGGCGCAGCCCGGCTCTGCATCATGGGCGCAATCGCGGAATTTGCATGCTGCGGCCAGTTCCGAGATTTCGGGAAAGGTCGCGTCGATGCCGAAACCGACCTCGGCCAGCCCCAGCCCGCGCATGCCGGGCGTGTCGATCAGCCAGCCCCCCGCCAGCATAGGGTGCAGTGACCGGCCGGTCGTGGTATGCCGCCCGCGCGCATCATCATCGCGGATGTCGCGGGTGGCGGCATTGCCGCCGGTCAGCGCATTGGCAATCGTCGTCTTGCCGACACCGGATGTGCCTGCCAGCGCCACGGTCTGTCCCGGTCCGCAATAGGGGGCGAAATGCTGCACCAGATCGCTGCCCTTGGCATTGACAGCCAGCACCGCAAGATCGCGGCCCAAAGCGCGCGCCTGATCGGCAAAGCTGGCGGCATCATCCGCCAGATCCGCCTTGGTCAGCACGATCACCGGGCGCACGCCTGCATCATGGGCCAGCGCCAGATAGCGTTCCAGCCGGGCAGGGTTGAAATCGGCGTTGCAGGATGTGGTGATGAACAGGCTGTCCAGATTGGCCGCAATCAGCTGCTTGTCGCCGGTGTGATATTCGGTGCCACGCGACAATTCGGTCTGCCGGTCCAGCACCCGGATCAGCCGGTATTGCGCCGGGGCGCAGAGCACGAAATCACCCACCGCGACCGCCGCCGTGGTCAGGCCGGGATCAAGTGTCAGCTCTAGCGTGTCCGAACCGGTCAAGGCCACCACGCGGTCGCGATGCACATTGGCGATGCGCGCCGGCGTCAATGCGGCATCATCGGGGCCCAGCTGGCTTTGCTGGAACGCCTGCCAGCCAAGCGCGTCCAGCCCGGTGGGGGCCGTCACCATAGCGGCCTGTTTGCGCGAAATCGGGGAATTGCCGTGACCTCTCTTTATGCCGACGGCCCCCTGCGGGTCCGTCACGCGGTATCGTAAGCAGCGCGGCGGGGTGCTGCAAGCCCGTCGCAGCGGCGGAACGAAGCGGCAGCGCGCGGCGTTATCCCCCGAACCACAGGAGAAACCGCATGGATATCTTACGCATCATCATCGCCATCCTGCTGCCGCCCGCCGGTGTCTTTTTGCAAGAAGGGCTGGGCAAGCATTTCTGGATCAACATCTTGCTGACCCTGCTGGGCTATATTCCGGGCATCGTCCATGCGATCTATATCATTGCACGCGAGGACCGCAGGCCTGTCTGACCTGATGGGCATTTATCCTGCAGCCAGGCTGGCCCGCGCCTGGCGAAAGATCGCGGCAATCTGGCGGAACCTGTCGGCATGGGGCGATGTCGCACGCCAGGCCAGCACCACGCGGCGCGGGCAGGCGCCGGGCATGGGCGTCAGCGCCAGATCATGGCCCCGCGCGATCCCCGCATCGACCGCAAGCTGCGGCAAAAGCGTGATGCCCAACCCTTCCTCGACCATGGACATCAGCGTGGGCAGGCTGGTTGCGGCAAAAGCGTCACCGGCAGGTGCCGCCATGTCGCGATAGGCCTGCAAGGCATGGCGTTGCAGACAATGACCCTTTTCCAGCAACAAAAGCTTGGCCTGCGCCAATTTGGCCCCGGTGACGGCCGGATCTTCGGCCAGCACATGGCCCAGCGGCGTTGCCAGCTGATAGCCGTCCTCGAACAACATCTCGGTTGCGATGGCACCTGTCGGATGCGGCAGCGCGATCAGGATCAGATCCAGCCGGCCCGCGATCAGCCCCTCGACCAATGTCT
Source organism: Yoonia vestfoldensis (assembly GCF_002158905.1). Taxonomy (NCBI): domain Bacteria; kingdom Pseudomonadati; phylum Pseudomonadota; class Alphaproteobacteria; order Rhodobacterales; family Paracoccaceae; genus Yoonia; species Yoonia vestfoldensis. The sequence goes on along the minus strand of NZ_CP021431.1, from coordinate 2,653,651 downwards.
CGGTCAATTCCTCGCGCAGAAAGATATGCTGGTCCGGCCAGCGCTGGCGCAGCAGGGGCAAGGCGCGCGGCACCAGAAACGGCCCGATGGTCGGGATCGCCCCCAGCCGCAGATCGGCGCGCACCTGTCCTGCATGTTCCTGGGCCAGCGCCGCGATATCGGCCACATCATTCAGCACGACACGGGCACGGCGCGTGATTTCAACGCCCAAGGGGGTCATCATCACCGCCTGTTTGGACCGTTCGGCCAGGGGAACGCCCAGCTGATCCTCCAGCTCTTTGATGCCGCTGGACAGGGTGGGTTGGGTGACATGGCATATCTCTGCCGCGCGCGAAAAATTCAGCGTGTCGGACAGGGCAACAAGAAAACGCAATTGGCGCAGGGTGGTCATGGTGAGCCTTATGATAGATTTTGTCGATAACAATAAATCAAACAATCAATTTCCTCAATGATATTCCGGCCGCTATTGCTCGTGCATCGCAATCAGAACCCCAAGAGGACATCATGCTTGATACCGCACATACCCCCGCCGGCCTGCCACGGATGAACGAACCCGCCCCCGATTTCACCGCGCTGACCACGCATGGCATGAAATCTTTGGCCGATTACAAAGGCAAATGGCTGATCCTGTTTTCGCATCCGGCCGATTTTACGCCGGTCTGCACCACGGAATTCATGGCTTTCGCCCGCCGCGCCGGTGATTTTGCCGCGCTGAACACTGAACTGCTGGGCCTGTCGATCGACAGCCATTACGCGCATATCGCCTGGGTCCGGTCCATCGAGCAGAGCTTTGGCGTCAAGATCGATTTCCCGATCATCGCCGATCTGGATATGAAAGTGGCCCAAGCCTATGGCATGATCCAGCCCGGTGCATCCGACACCCAGGCGGTGCGCGCGACTTTCGTGATCGACCCCGAGGGCAATCTGCGCGCCATGGTCTATTACCCGATGACCAATGGCCGCTCGATTGACGAATTCTACCGCTTGATCGTCGCGCTGCAAACCTCGGCCGAGCATAAGATCGCCACACCTGAAAACTGGGTGCCGGGCCAGCCGGTGATCGTGCCGACCCCGCAGACCACCCAAGCCGCCGATGCCCGGATGACCGAAGGGCTGGATACCGTGGATTGGTATTTCAGCACCAAGACACTTTAACGCCAAGACCAAGACAGCGCGCCCGGCTAGCCCGGGTGCGCCAGATGAAAGGACACGCCATGACACAGTCACCAAAAGTCGCCGCCTTCTGGGATGCACCGACCGGAAGCTGGCAATATGTTTTCCACGATCCCGCCACGATGAAAGGCGCGATTGTCGATCCGGTCTGGAACTTTGATCCTCTGTCCGGGGCCACGGCCACGCGCGATGCGCAAAAGCTGCTGGATTACATCCGCGAGACCGGGATCGAGGTGGAATGGGTGCTTGATACCCATCCGCATGCTGACCATTTTTCCGCTGGCGTCTGGCTGAAACAGCACTTGGGGGCCAAGACCGGCATCGGTGAACATGTCGTCAAGGTGCAGGCGCTGTGGAAAGATATCTACAACCTCGGCGATGATTTTGCGACCGATGGCAGCCAATGGGACCATCTGTTCGCGGATGGCGACAGATTCATGATCGGCAATCTGGAAGTGCAGGTCATGTTCTCGCCCGGTCATACGATGGCCTCGGTCACCTATGTCGTGGGCGATGCGGCCTTTGTGCATGACACGCTGATGATGCCGGACAGCGGCACCAGCCGTGCGGATTTTCCGGGCGGATCGTCGGCGGCGCTTTATGACAGCATTGCGCAGATCATGGCGCTGCCGGATGACACGCGGCTTTATGTTGGCCATGATTACGCGCCCGACCGTGAGGCGGCCTGTATGGCGACTGTCGCCGCGCATCGTGCGCAGAATATCCATCTGGCCGACGCCCCCGACAAGGCAGCCTTTCAGGCCCGGCGCGATGCGCGTGACGCCACCTTGCCGCTGCCCAAGCTGATGCTGGCCGCCTTGCAGGTCAATATCCGCGGCGGGCGCGCACCGCAGGCCGAAAGCAACGGGCGCAGCTATCTGAAACTGCCGCTTGATTATTTCGAGGAACGCACCGGCGCATGATGCGCCCCCGCGCTTTGCAAAACTGACAGGCCGCCCAAGCCGGGTGATCCGCCGTGACCGCATGGTCCCGGCGGATCATGTTTTTGCACGATCACCGTGCCGCATGCAGGCATGGGAATCCGTCCCACGGATGAAAACCGGCGGAACCATGCCTATTGACAAGGCCTTGCCTGTTGCGAGCTTGCGCCAAGCTGGACGGCCGCACTAAAAGCCCCATTTGCTTGCGCAACATTGCCCGCGCGCGGCGATGCCCGCTTTGCAATCGGATGATCTGGGGACCACAATGGCCTTTGCGACCTCCATGACCAGACGCCAGCTGTTGAAATCCGGTGCTGCGACCGCCGCCGGGCTGATGGCCTCGGGCGTAAAGGCGCAGGACGGGGCCGGTCCGGTGCCGTTTTCCTTTGATATCCTGACCCAGATCGCGCGCGCGCAGGCGGCTGCCCCCTTTGTCGCGGCGACCCGCCCCGCAGGGTTTCTGGGCGCGCTGGATTACGATGATTACCGGCGGATCCGCTTTCGTCCCGATCGCGCGCGCTGGGCAGAGATTGCGGCCCCGGTGCATGTCCATGCATTCCACACCGGCTGGCTGTTCGGTGATCCGGTCCAACTGTTCGAGGTCACGCGCGATGCGCAAGGCTTGATCGCCGCGCCAATGCTGTTTTCGACTGCCGATTTCGATTATCTTGATGATCTGGCCGACCGCCTGCCTGCGGATGCGCAATGGCCGGGTGTTGCGGGGTTCCGGCTGAATACGCCGCTGAACCATCCCGACCGCCATGACGAATTGGTGGCCTTTCTGGGTGCCAGCTATTTCCGCGCCCTTGGCCGCGGCAACCGTTACGGGATCAGCGCGCGGGGGCTGGCGCTGAACACCGCAGGCCCCCAGCCCGAGGAATTCCCCCGCTTCACGCGGTTCTATCTGGAACGCCCTGCGCCGGATGCGGCCGAGACCTCTGTCTATGCCCTGCTTGATAGCCCCAGCGTCAGCGGAGCTTACCGCTTTGTGATCCGCCCGGGTGATACGACCGAGATAGATGTCACCGCGCGCCTGTTCTTTCGCGCCGAGGTGGCCGAGCTGGGGATCGCGCCATTGACCTCGATGTTCCTGTTCAACGGCGTGAACCGCGCCGGGTTCGACGATTACCGCCCGCGCGTGCATGACAGCGACGGGTTGCGGATCGTGCAGCAGGGCGGTGACGTGATCTGGCGGCCGCTGAACAACCCGCCGCGTCTTGCCGGGTCCTATTTCGCGCAGGCCAATCCGGTCAGCTTTGCGCTGCATCAGCGCGAACGCGATTTCACCAAATATCTTGATGCGGGCGCGCGTTACGAAATGCGCCCCTCGCTCGAGGTCGTGCCGCTGGGCGATTGGGGCGCAGGCCATGTCCGGCTGGTCGAGATCCCGACCGCGCTGGAGGTCGAGGATAATATCGTCGCCTATTTCATCCCCGAAGGCCGGGTAGCAGCCGGCGAGACGCGCACATTCGCCTATCGTCTGCGCTGGGGCGATCTGCCGCAAAGCGATGGCGCGGACCGGGCGCATGTCGTCGAAACGCGGGCGGGCGCGGGCGGTGTGTCTGGCGTGATCAACCCCGCGAACAAGCGCAAATTCGTGATTGATTTCAAAGGGGGCTTTTTGTCCCGCCTGACGCAGGCCGATGCGCTGACCCCGGTTGTCGCCGCCTCGGGGGGCGATCTTGTCGCCGTCACGCTGGCCCGTGTTGATGGCAGCGATCTGTGGCGGGTGGTGCTGGATGTGCAATCTGACAGCGCGCTTGTCGAACTTTCGGTGCATATTGCGGGATATGGACGCAAATTGACGGAAACATGGCTTTACCAATGGATCAGACCGCATGCGTGATCAGCAGAATGATATCGAACGGATCATCGCCGCGATCGGCGCGCCGCCCGATGCCCCTTTGGCCATGCCGCGGCAGGATCTGGAACAGCCCCGCGCGCAGCCCCAGCCCGGCCTGTTCCCCCGCCTGATCGGCGTGTTCATGCCAAAGGCTGGTCCCTAGATCATGCAGGATGCCCGGCGGGCCTGCCGCGATGTGACCGCGATCCGCATTCTGGCGCTGGCGGCCAGCGTGACAGCGGGGGCGCTGGCCTTTGTCTTTTTCCTGCGCATCGGGATCGCTGACGGGCTGGATCTGATCGATGTGCTGCGCAGCCTGCTGTTGCTTGTCGCGACCTTCTGGCTGTCATGGGGCGCGATGCAGGCTTTTATCGGCCTAAGCACCCCTGCGCTTGCGCCGCAGATCGACCGTAGCGCGCCGCTTGCCGCGCGCATCGTCGTGCTGGTCCCGATCTACGAAGAAGACCCGCTGACCACGTTCGCGCGGATCGCCGCGATGGATATGTCGCTGGCCGCGACCGGCCATGGCGCGTGCTTTGATATGGCGATCCTGTCGGATACAAGCGACGCTGTGGTCGCGGCCCGTGAAAGGCTTTGGTATCTGCATCTGCTGCGCGCGCGTCATGGGCCGTCGCGGATTTTCTATCGCCGCCGCGCCAGCAACCGTGGCAAGAAAGCGGGCAATATCGCAGATTTCATCCGCAGCTCGGGGGCGGCATATGATTACGCGATCATCCTTGATGCCGACAGCCTGATCGAAGGCGATACCATGGTCGAGATGGCCCGCCGGATGCAGGCCGACCCCGATCTGGGGCTGTTGCAGACCTTGCCGCGCATTATCGGGGCGCGGTCGCGCTTTGGCCGCGCGATGCAGTTTTCGGCGGCCTTCAATGCGCCCGTTTTCGCGCGCGGCCTTGCGATGATGCAGGGGCGCAGCGGCCCGTTCTGGGGGCATAATGCGATCATCCGCATCCGCGCCTTTGCGCAAAGCTGCGGCTTGCCGGAACTGGCGGGCAAGCCCCCGTTCGGCGGCCATATCCTGAGCCATGATTACGTCGAGGCGGCGCTGCTGGCGCGCGCAGGCTGGATTGTCCGGCTGGATGACGATCTGTGCGGCAGCTATGAGGAGGCGCCGGAAAACATCGTCGATCATGCCAAACGCGACCGGCGCTGGTGCCAGGGCAACCTGCAACATGCGCGGCTGTTGTTCGCCCCCGGCCTGCGCGGCTGGAACAGGTTTGTCTTTGTGCAGGGCATCCTTGCCTATCTGGCCTCTGTGGTCTGGCTGGCCTTTCTGCTGGCCAGCCTGGCCGCCCCGGTCTTTGGCCCGCCTGTCGCGGCTTTCCCGACCCAATACTGGCCCTTGCCGGTGACACCGCCCGACCAGACGGTGCTGGCGCTTGCGCTGGTCAGCGGCATTTTCGGGCTGCTGATCCTGCCCAAGCTGCTGATCCTTGCGGATGCGCTGCGGCGCGGACGGGCGCGCGCTTTTGGCGGTGGCTGGCCTGCAACCGCATCAACCCTGTCCGACGTGCTGTTGTCATCGGTCATCGCGCCGATCTTGATGATGTATCAGGCGCGGTCGGTGTTTCAGGTGCTGGCGGGGCGGGATGGCGGCTGGCCCGCGCATGACCGCAGCGCGGGATACTTGCGCTTGGCCCAAGCCTTTGCCGCCAGCCATTGGATCATGGCCTGCGGCGTGATCGGACTGGCGCTGGCCCTGGTGCTGTCGCCGGGCCTGTTGGTGTGGTTCTTGCCGGTGACATTGCCGATGGTCTTTGCGCCCGTCATCATCGCATGGACATCGCGGCCCGCCATGACGCGGCTATTCCGCATACCCCAAGACCTGACCCCCGCGCCGGTGATGCTGTTGCAGGCGGCCGTGCTGGCGCGCTGGCGGGCAGGCGATGCAGAGGACGCGCCGGAACTCTGGGCGGACCGCGTGTAGGATGTCTGACGTGATCGCTGGGCGCGCTGGCCCTGACGATCACGATCTGGCGGGCGGCAGGGTGTCGCGCTAAGGTGCCAGCCCGTCAGGTTGCGGTCAGCTTTGGCGGCGAAAGAGGCTCGACCGATGCTGTGATCCACGGCAATCTATCCGCTGTCCGGCCCGATCCTGAAAGAAAGCCTGCCCCTGATGCGCGTCCTGCTTGTCGAAGACCACCCCCCGCTGGCCGAGGCTGTCTGCGACGCGCTGCGCCGTGCCGGTTTCGCCGTCGATCACGCAGGCACAGCCGCCGATGCGCGCGAAATGGCGGCGCTGGCCAATTACGGGCTGATTCTTTTGGACCTTGGCCTGCCGGATGGCGATGGCACCACGCTTTTGCCGGTGCTGCGGGGTGGCGGGCGGGTGCCGGTCATCGTGCTGACCGCGCGGGACCAGCTGGCCGACAGGATCGCGGGGCTGGATGGCGGGGCCGATGATTATGTCGTCAAACCGGTCGAGATGCCCGAACTCGTCGCCCGCTGCCGCGCAATCCTGCGCCGCCCCGGTGACAGGTCGGGCAGCACCTTGACCCTGGGGCCTTTGGCGTTGGATACGCTTGCCCGCAGCGTCAGCCTGCATGATGCGCCCCTGATCCTTGGCCGCCGCGAAACCGGCGTTCTGGAACAGCTGATGCGTGCGGCCGGTCGGGTCGTGTCGCGCCAGATGCTTGAAGAGTCGATCTATGGTTTCGACGACGAGGTCGGCCCCAATGCGCTGGAAGCCGCCGTATCACGCCTGCGCCGCGCGCTGGAAGCCGCGGATTGTCCCGTGCCTGTCGTCACGATCCGCGGTGTGGGCTGGATGCTGCCGCGCGCGGGGACGGCATGACCGCCGCGCGCCGCCCGCTGGCGCGGACCCTGACGCAGCGTCTGACGCTGATCGCGCTGGGCGTTGTCGCGCTGAATGTCGTGGTTGTCGGCGCTTATTACGGCAGCGACCGCCCCGCGCTCGAGGCCGAGGCGGTGGCGGATATGACCGACCGTCTGGGTGCGGCGCTGGAGGGGGTGATCCTGCCCGGCAATGCGCCGGTGCGTGCCATCTTTGCCGATCATCCCGACGCCTATGCCTATGCGCTGGTTGACCGGACGGGCGTGGTGATCGGCGCGATGAACGCCGATCTGATCCCGCCCTCGGCGGCGGACCTTTATGCCGATGATTGGATCACGCGGATTGATCTGCCCCAGATGCGCCGGGTGATCGCGGGTCATGAATTCGCGGACCGGACCGATGGTCTGCGCGTGATCTTCGTGATGAATGCCGATCCGGCAGGGCTGTTGCGCCGCGCCTATTTCAGCGAATTGCGCCAGCATGTCTGGGCGCCTGTCCTGCCGATGGCCATCGTGTTGATCGTGGCCAGCGTCCTGCTGATCCGGCGTGAATTGGCCCCTGTGGCGCGGGCCGCGGCTTGGGCGCGCGCGATCCGGCCCGGTGCTGTGACCCCGCCGCCGGATGGTGACCTGCCCGCCGAAGTCGCCGATCTGATCGAGGCGACCGACCGCGCGCTGAACCGCCTTGCCACTGCCTTGGCCGCCGAAACGCGCCACGCCGCCGAAGCCGCCCATGCGCTGCGCACGCCCGTCGCGGTGCTGGTCGCGCGGCTGGACGCCTTGCCGCAGGGCGAGACGACCGACCGGCTGCGCGCCGATCTGGCCGCCCTGGCGCGCACGGTGCAGCAGGTGCTGGCGGCCTCGCGCACCGATGTGCTGGCGGTGCCTGATAAAATGGCGCTTGATTTGCGTGATGCGGCACAGGCCGTCACCGCTGCCCTTGCGCCTTTTGCCTATGAAAAGGGGGTGGAATTGGCGCTGTCCTTGCCCGACGCCCCCGTGCTGGCCCGTGCCAACCGCGAAGGGGTAGAGCTTGCCCTGTCGAACTTGATCGAGAATGCGGTCCTGCACGGCGGCCCCGGTCTGGTCGAGATCAGCGTCGGACCCGCGCTTACCATCACGGTACGCGATCACGGGCCGGGCCTGCCTGCGGCTGCGGGATCACAGCTGTTCAAGGCGTTCTGGCGCGGCCCTGCGGCGGTGCCGGGGGGCACGGGGCTGGGTCTGGCCATCGTGGAACGGCTGCAACAGGCGCAATCGGGCGAAGTCTCCGCGCAGAATGCCGCAGACGGTGGCTGCCAAATCGTGCTGAGCTATCAATCGGCCTAATCTTTATCCTGTCAGGCAGGCGTCAGACCGGCTGGCTATCCCGCTCTTATTGGATCGACAGACGATCCCCAAAACAGGAGTGACCCATGACCGACACGCAGATTCCCACTGACGCCCCCACGCCGCAAAGCGAGGGCGCAGCCCATAAGTTCGACCTGCGCCGCCTGCGCGCATGGCTGGCCGGCGAGATCGACATCCGCCTGCCGCGTGGCTGGCTGGTCGCTGGCGCAGCCGCTTTTGTCGTGCTGCTGATCGTGGCGCTGGACTGACCCCAAGGGACCTATCGAAAGGACCAATCATGAAGTTTCTTGTAATCGCCGCGTTTTGCGCCGCCCTGACCGCCCCCGCCGCTTTTGCCGACACCCCGACCACACCCATCGCCGATGTGCAGCGCGGCACGATGGTGAATGTCGCAGGCACCGTCGCGCGGATCACTGACGAGGATGAATTCCGCCTGACCGATGCCAGCGGCAGTATCCGCATCTATGTCGGCCCCAATTGGGTGCCTGCCGAAGTTGGCGAAAATGTCGTGGTCAGCGGCTTTGTCGATGACGATCTGATCCCCCCGCGCGAGATCTATGCCCGCAGCCTGACCCGCGCGGATGGCACGGTGATCACATTTGACCGGCGCTACGAGTGACGCCAGTCGGGCAGCAGGCCGCGCTTGGCCTGCTGTCATTGCGTGACGCATGCGCTAGCCCATGCGTTCCGAGGCATAGGACCCCGGCGAGGCCGGGAACACGATGGTCTTGTTGCCGTTCAGCATGACGCGGCGGTGGATATGGGCATGGATCGCGCGGGCCAGCACCTGGCTTTCGACATCGCGCCCAAGGCTGACGTAATCGGCAGGCGATTGCGCATGGGTGACGCGCGCGATGTCCTGTTCGATGATCGGCCCTTCATCCAGATCGGCGGTGACATAATGCGATGTCGCCCCGATCAGTTTCACGCCGCGTTCATAGGCCTGTTTATAAGGGTTCGCCCCTTTGAAGCTGGGCAGGAAGGAATGGTGGATATTGATGATCTTGCCCGACATCTGCTGGCACATCCGGTCGGACAGGACCTGCATATAGCGCGCCAGCACGATCAGATCGGCCCCCGTCGCATCGACGACTTCCATGATGCGGGCCTCGGCATCGGGCTTGTTTGCCTTGGTGACGGGGATGCAATGGAACGGGATATCGTGGTTCACCACGACCTTTTGGTAATCCATGTGATTCGAGATTACGGCGACGATGTCGATGGGCAGCGCCCCGATCCGCCAGCGATACAGCAAATCATTCAGGCAATGGCCAAAGCGCGACACCATGATGATGACCTTCATGCGCACAGCTTCGTCGTGAAAGGCGAAATCCATCCCGAACCCGCTGCTGATGGCGCTGAAATCATCGCTCATCTTGTCCAGCGTCGCGCCTTTTTCGCTGGTAAAGCTGACGCGCATGAAAAACCTGCCGGTTTCAGTGTCGTCGAATTGCGAACTGTCGGTGATGTTGCAGCCGTGCTCGGCCAGAAACCCGGCGATGGCGGCAACGATTCCACGGGCACTGTCGCAAGTGACGGTCAGGGCGAATTTGGTCATGGGATGCTTTCGACGATGAAACAATATGTTGGCGGTGATCGGGTCTTGTCCTGTCATGCCCGCCTTGGTCAGTACAAGGTGGATCATGGCCGGACAGGCCCGATATTTGGTTTCAAGATCACCTTTTTGTTAACCTCGCGATAGCGATCACGACGATACATAAGGCATTGACGACTCGGGGTGTCACAACTGGCGCGAAACTGCGATCAACCGTTGCCGCATGACGTTGAATATGGCATGAAACGAAAAAGCAACTAAACGAAAGAGTTTAGATTTTGACCGATTACACCACACGCCGCACCATGATGGTCGATACGCAGGTTCGCCCGTCCGATGTCACCCGCTTCCCGATCATCGATGCGATGCTGAGCATCCCGCGCGAAGATTTCGTCCCCGACACGTTGCGCGAAGCGGCCTATGTCGGTGAAAACCTCGATATCGGCAATGGCCGGATCATGCTGGAACCGCGCACCTTGGCCAAGATGCTGGAACTGGCCGATGTGCAGCCGGGGCATGTGGCGCTCGATATCGGCTGCGGGCTTGGGTATTCCACGGCGATCCTTGCCAGCCTGTGTGATTTCGTTGTCGCCATCGAAGATGATGCCGCTCGCGCCGAAGAGGCGCAGAGCCTGCTATCGGGGCATGGGATCGACAATGCGGCGGTGATGACAGGCCGGCTGGCGGCGGGATCGGCGAAATCGGGGCCTTTTGATCTGATCATGGTGCAGGGTGCGGTTGAACATCTGCCCGAGGATCTGTTGGCGCAATTGCGCGAAGGCGGGCGCATCGTCTGTCTGTTCGCCGAGGCGGCGCTGGGCGTCGTGCGCGTTGGCCATAAGATGGATGGCACGGTCAATTGGCGATTCGGCTTTAACGCCGGCGCACCTGTGCTGGACGGGTTCCGGCGGGCCGCTGCTTTTGCGCTTTGACAGTAACGATGGGCCCCGAACGGGGCGGATAATTGGTGACACGATAGGGACGAAGATGATCAAACGCAGTGCAATTGCCGGTGTGGCGATAATGATGACCCTGTTCGCGGCACCCGCCCTGCGCGCAGAGACGCTGGCCGATACGCTGGCCGCGGCCTATGCCAATTCGGGGCTGCTGGATCAAAACCGCGCCCTGTTGCGGGCCGCCGATGAAAATGTCGCGCAATCCGTGGCTGCGACATTGCCGGTGATCAACTGGGCGATGTCGACCAGCCGGACATATAATTCCGCCGCCGTGACGCAGACCACGACAGCGACGACAGCGCGGATCTCGGGGTCGTTGACGCTCTATGATGGCGGGGCGAACCGGTTGGCGGTCGAGTCCCAGAAAGAAATCGTGCTGAGCACCCGCCAATCCTTGCGCGGGATTGAACAGGATGTGCTTTTGCGCGCGGTGCAGGCCTATATGAACGTGCGCCGCGAACGCGAATTCGTGGAACTGCGCCAGAATAACCAGCGCTTGATCACCCAGGAATTGCAGGCCGCGCGCGACCGTTTCGAAGTGGGCGAGGTGACGCGCACTGACGTGTCGCTGGCGCAGGCCCGGCTGGCCGGATCGCAAAGCCAGCTGGCGGCGGCGCAGGGCAGTCTGGCCCAATCGATCGAGGAATTCCGCGCCGCCGTGGGCCGTGCGCCCAGCGGATCGGGCGCGGCATCACCCGCCCCCGTGCTGCAATCGGTGCAAGAAGCCAAGGCATTTGCCCTGCGCAACCATCCTGCCGTGCAAGAGGTGCAGCATTCCGTCGCCGCAGCCGAACTGGCCGTCCGGCGTGGCGAGGCGGCTTTGCGGCCGACCCTGTCGATGGACAGTTTCGTGGCGCTGGATGATGAATGGAATGAAACCGCGCAGATCGGCCTGTCGCTGGGCGGCCCGATTTACAGCGGCGGCGCCATTTCCAGCCAGATCCGCCAGTTGCAGGCGAACCGCGACGCCAGCCGTGCCGGTCTGCATGTGGCGATGATTGGGGTCGAACAGCAGGTCGGCAATGCCTATGCCGCCCTGCAGGTCGCGCGGGCCTCGGCGCAGGCATCCGACCAACAGATCGATGCCGCCCGGATCGCCTTTGAAGGTGTGCGCGAAGAAGCCGCGCTTGGGTCGCGCACCACCCTGGATGTGCTGAATGCGGAACAGGAATTGCTGGATGCGCAGGCCAACCGGATCGCCGCCGATGTCGATGAGGTGATCGCCTCTTACAGCGTTCTGGCCGCGATGGGGTTGCTGACCGCCGAGCATCTGCAATTGCCCGTGCAGCAATATGACGTCAGCGCCTATTATAACCTTGTCAACAACAGCCCGCTGACAGGCTCGCCGCAGGGCGAGGCCTTGGACCGCGTGCTTGAAGCCCTGAGCCGCGATTGAGCCGCGGTTGTTTTGCAAAGACCCTTCGACTAGACTGCTGTGAACTTGCGAAAAACGCGGAATAAGGATGGCGGATATGGCGCGATCTGACGAGATTGACGAGCTTGTCTCGTCGGTGCGCAACCTTGTTTCGTACAAGGACGGCGATCCTGCACGCAAAATGCCACCGCAGGGCCGGCTGATCCTGACGCCTGCCTTGCGGATCGACGCAGCGCAGCCCGCGCCACCGGATCATCAGCCGCCAGCGGCATCTGCCGATGTTCTGGTGCTCAGGAACGCGGTGACACCGGGCAGCCCCAGCCTGGGCGACAGGGTTGCAGAGCTGGAGGTTGCGGTCACGGCCCGTGCCGAAGACTGGGAACCCGATGGTGGTGAAACCATGGATCAGGCCGCTTGGGCGGCCAGCGCATTTGATCTGCCGCAGGATGATACGCTGTCACAGATCGCGGAATCGGGGATCGAGACACGCATCGCTGCGGATATTGCCGCGCAATCCCCCGCCCTGGCCCTGGACGAACCGGCCCTGCGCAGCGCTGTCCAGCGTATCCTGCGCGAGGAACTGGCCGGCGAAATGGGCGAACGGATCACGCATAATGTGCGCAAACTGGTCCGCCTTGAAATCAACCGGGTGCTGGTGATGCGCGATCTGGACTGACCACAGGTCCGGCCAGCGCCAGCAGCGCGTCAAGATCCATATGCTGTTCGAGATGATCGGCCAGCGCGTCCAGCGTGGCCGCGACCTGCGCCTCATAGCCATAGGCCGCGACCGGTTTGCCAAGCTGATCAAAAAAGGCCGTGCGGAATGCATCGGCGCTGAACAGCCCGTGCAGGTAACAGCCCATGACCCGCCCATCGGCTGAGGCCGCCCCTTCGCCGCGCCCGTCCAGCGACAGCCAGGCGCGCGCGCAATCGGGGCCCGTGGTGTCGCCCATGTGGATTTCATAGCCGCTGACTTTGTCGCCCGTCGCGCGATAGATCGCCTGCGACAGCGCCAGCCGCTTTTGCGGCTGCATCACCGTGGCCACATCCAGATGGCCCAACCCCGCGACGCTGCGCGCGGGGCCTTCGATGCCATCGGGGTCAGCGATGGTCTGGCCCAGCATCTGATAGCCGCCGCAAATCCCCAGCACATGCCCGCCGCGTCGGATATGGGCGGCAAGGTCGATATCCCAGCCTTGGGCGCGGAAATGCGCCAGATCCGCGATGGTCGATTTCGACCCCGGCAGGATCACCAGATCGGCATCGGCGGGCAGGGGGCGGCCCGCCTCGATAATCTCGACGCTGACGCCGGGGGTGCCGGACAAAGGGTCCAGATCGTCGAAATTGGCAATCCGGTTCAGGCGCGGCACGGCAATGCGGATCGCGCCGCCCTTGCGCGATTTGATGTCCATCACATCCTCGGCCGGCAATTTCCAAGCCTCTGCGAACCAGGGGATGATCCCCAGCGGGGTCCAGCCGGTGCGGGCGGTGATGATGTCCATCCCGTCGGCGAACAGGGTCGGATCGCCGCGAAACTTGTTGATCGCATAGCCTTTGATCAGCGCCAGATCATCCCCGGGCAGCACCGCATGGGTGCCCACCATCTGCGCAATGACACCGCCCCGGTCGATATCGCCGATCAGCACGACAGGCACGCCCGCCGCCGCGGCAAAGCCCATATTGGCGATATCACCGGCGCGCAGATTGACCTCGGCCGGGCTGCCCGCACCTTCGACGATGATCAGGTCGCGGCCCTGCGCCAGCCGGTGAAAACTGTCCAGCACGGCGGGCAGCAGCGTCGCCTTGTGCTTGCCGTAATCGCGGGCCTTCAGGGTTCCGACACGCTGGCCCTGCACGATCACCTGCGCGCCGATATCGGTTTCGGGTTTCAGCAAGACGGGGTTCATGTCGATGACCGGGGCCAGCCCACAGGCCAGCGCCTGGAGCGCCTGCGCGCGGCCGATCTCGCCGCCATCGGCGGTGACGGCGGCATTGTTGGACATGTTCTGTGGCTTGAATGGCGCGACCGACAGGCCGCGGCGCAGACAGGCCCGCGCGATCCCTGCCACCAACATGGATTTCCCCACATTGGACCCTGCCCCTTGTATCATGATCGCCTTGGTCATCGCGCGCCCTTTCGTTACGGCTTGATACGCATGGGACGCGCCGCCGCAAACGAAAAACGCGACCCCGTGGGATCGCGCTTTTCAAACCGTCCTGGAATGGCGCTGCTGTCAGGCGGCGCGGGCTTCCTGTTCGGCTGCGTTGCGACGTTCGCTTTCCTCGCGCGACAGGGCGACCGATGTGCGGATGCCCTTGCCCACGAATTCCATCAGGCCGTTGACCACACGTTCATTGGGGTCGATGCCTGCACAGGACAAGACTTCACGGCCATCGCGCGAACGGGCCCAGCGGGCGATCTGTTCGGGGCCATTGCCGTATTTCTTGTCATCAGCGATCGCGTCATCCAGCGCAGCGAGTACGACGGCAGCAAAAAGCTTGCGGGCACGGTTGCCCTGTTCGTTGTTGAACGCTGTTCCGTCGACGAAATCTCTCATTTTGCTTCCTTTTTTGCTCTTGTGGTTCCGCGTGCTCGCCCTTATGCACTGTCAGTTGCGATTCGGGGGGCTTGTTTTTGCATAACAGCCATGCGTCTGACGCATATCTGGCCGATGACGTTCCGGCGTTTGACTGACCTTGCCAGCATGCCTGCGGCTCTATATAGGCGACGGCGATCGCCAGACAAGCCTTGGCCCCCATTCTGTCATGAAGTGACCCATGCCCAAAATCAACGGTAACGAAATCCGCCCCGGCAATGTGCTGGAACATGAAGGTTCCTTGTGGGGCGCTGTGAAAGTCGATCACGTCAAGCCCGGCAAGGGCGGCGCATTCGCGCAGGTCGAGCTGAAAAACCTGCGTGACGGGCGCAAGCTGAATGAACGTTTCCGGTCGGCCGACAAGGTCGAGCGCGTGCGTCTGGACCAAAAGGACCAGCAATTCCTGTTTGAAACCGACGGCATGCTGACCTTCATGGATAGCGAGACCTATGAGCAGATCGCATTGCCGGTCGATATTCTGGGCGACCGCCGGCCTTTCCTGCAAGACGGCATGGTCGTGCATATCGAATATTACGGCGAAGAGGCGTTGAACGTCACCCTGCCGCAAAAGGTCGTCTGCAAGGTCGCCGAAACCGAACCTGTCGTCAAAGGCCAGACCGCGGCCAACAGCTTTAAGCCTGCGATATTGGATAATGGTGTGCGCGTCATGATCCCGCCTTTCGTGGGGCAGGACGAGGATATCGTCGTCAATACCGAATTGTTCGAATACGTCGAACGCGCCTGATATCTGCCTGCGGCGCTGCGCGCCTTGGGCCTCTGGCAGGGATATTTAGGCTCGGAAGATGCCGGATGTTTCTATGCGAGGGTGATCGTTGCGCTGCCGGCCTGCATCGGGCCGGTGGCGCGGTCGAACCGCAGATAGGCGATGGCGTGATCCCCGCTGATCGTGTGTAAAACGCCGGTATCCTTGCCATCTGCCGTGATCGGATCGCCGGGCCGGGCTGTCCCGTCGATGCGCACCCGCGCCAGACCTTTGCGCAATTCGGTCTTGTGTTTCATCCGCGCGACGATTTCCTGCCCGACATAACAGCCCTTTTTGAAATCGACGCCATGCAGCGCCTCGAACCCGGTTTCCAGAACATAGGTTTCGGCTGTCAGCTCGATCCCGGTTTCGGGGATCAGATGGGCGACGCGGATCGCATCCCAATCGGTCTGGTCGCTGATGTCGCTATCGCCATAGAACCGCCAGCCCAGCGCCGCATGCCGCGGGTCGGGCAAAGCGCCCGGTGGCGTGGAACCGGTTCCACGCGATACCACCAGATCTGTCTGCGCGATCTGCACGGCCGCACGCAGCCGGTACATGCTCAGGCGTTGCAGCAAGGTTGCGCCATGGCTTTGCGCCACATCCACCAAAAGCCGGTCGTCCTGCCCCAGCACGAAGAAATCGGCGATGAATTTGCCTTGCGGCGTCAGCAGGGCGGTATAGATGATGCTGCCTGCGGCGCGGGTCACGTCATTGGTCACCAGACCTTGCAGGAACGCCACCCGGTCCGCCCCGGTGATCGACAGGACAATGCGGTCAGACATGGGACTTTCCTTTTGTTGCGAAAATTCTGGGCAATTGGCTGTGGCGATGGCCGTGCTGATGGCTCTCTATCTGGGTCTAGTCGCAAACGGGGGCGCAGGGCAAGGTGGTGCTGGTTGACGCCGCAGGGCGCGGCGTTAGTGTTCGCCGGACAACTTTTCAGAAAGCGTATTCATGTCACTCTCCAATGGTCGGGCCTATCTGGCTATCCCCGGTCCCTCTGTCATGCCCGACGCGGTTTTGCGCGCGATGCATCGTGCCTCGCCCAATATCTATGAAGGCGAATTGCATGATCTGACGCGCAGTCTGATCCCCGATCTGCAGGCCGTGGCGATGACCCAGACGGCCAAGGTCGCGATCTATATCGGCAATGGTCATGCCGCTTGGGAGGCCGCATTGGCCAATACAGTGTCGCGCGGTGACACAGTGCTGGTGCTGGCCACCGGCCCGTTCTGCATCGGCTGGGGCGAGGTGGCCGCACAGATGGGCGTGCATGTCGAGACGCTGGATTTCGGCATCAACGCGCCTGTCGATCCGGCCCGTGTCAGCGCGCATCTGGCCGCCGATACCGGCCATCGCATCAAGGCGGTGCTGGCCGTGCATGTCGATACATCGACCAGCGTCAAGAATGACATCGCCGCCTTGCGCGCGGCCATGGATGCGGCGGGCCATCCCGCGTTGCTTTTTGCCGATTGCATCGCCTCGCTGGGCTGTGACCGGTTCGAGATGGATGCCTGGGGCGTCGATGTCATGGTTGCGGGTTGCCAAAAAGGGTTGATGACGCCTGCGGGCATCAGTTTTGTCTGGTTCAACGCCAAGGCCGATGCCGCGCGCGGCGATTGTGTGACCCGGTATTGGGATTGGCGCCCGCGCGCTGCGCCAGAGCTCTTTCACCAATATTTCAATGGCACGGCACCGACGCATCATCTTTATGGTCTGCGCGCAGCGCTTGATATCATCTTGGCCGAAGGGCTGGACAATGTCTTTGCGCGCCATGCCACGCTGGCCCGCACCATCTGGGCCGCGTGTGATCACTGGGCGGCGGATGGCCCGCTGCAGATGAATGTCGCGCAGCCTGCGCATCGCTCGCATGCGGTGACATCGGCGGGGATCGGGTCGCCTTGGGGTGATAAGCTGCGCCATTGGTGCGAGCATCGTTGCGGGTTGACGCTGGGGATCGGGCTGGGGCGCGTGCCTGCGGATGGCTATTTCCGCATCGGTCACATGGGGCATGTGAACGCCCATATGATCATGGGCGCGCTGGGCACGATTGATGCGGGGCTGAAGGCGCTGGATATCCCGCATGGGCGCGGCGCATTGGAGGCTGCATCCAGCGTGATTGCCACCGCCTGACCCGTTGCGGCAGATCGCCCCGCCCCGGCCAAGGGGGCGGTTTAGCCTGCTTTCGCCTGTTGCAGGGCGCGGGGCAGGCTTTGTGCGAAAGCGGCGATCTGATCCGGCGTGCCGCAGCTGACCCGGATGCAGCGGTCTTGCGGCGCGACAAAGGGCATCCGCACGAAAATCCCCTCTGCGACCAGCGCTGTCAGCACCGCGCGCGCAAAGGCACCGTCGCCGCCGCAGTCGATGGTGACGAAATTGGTGGCCGAGGGCAGGGCGCTTAGCCCATGCGCTGCGGCGATGCGCCCGATCTCGGCGCGCGATGCGGCGGTGGATGCGCGGATATGGTCGATCCAGGCCTTGTCCTGCAGGGCCGCCAGCGCGCCTGCCTGGGATATCCGGCACATGCCGAAATGGTTGCGCACCTTGTTGAAGCCTGCGATCATCTCTGCCGCGCCGATCGCATAGCCGACCCGCGCCCCTGCCATCCCGTGCCCTTTGGAAAAGGTGCGCAGGCGGATCACGTTGGGCGTGTCCACCGCGATATCGGGGGCGGTGCCCTCGGGGGCAAGGTCGATATAGGCCTCGTCCAAAAGCAGCAGGCAATCGGCGGGCAGGTTTGCTGCCATATCTGCGATGACAGGCCCGGCGTGCCAGCTGCCCATCGGATTGTCGGGGTTCGCGATATAGACCAGTTTCGCGCCTGTTTCATGCGCCTTGGCGACCAGGGCTGCGGGGTCTTCGTGGTCGCCCTTGTAGGGCAGTTTATGCAGCACACCGCCGAAGCCCGCGACATGGTAATTGAAGGTCGGATAGGCCCCGTCCGAGGTGACCGCCCCGTCACCTGCACCGATGTAAAGCCGCACCAGCAGGCCCAAAAGCCCGTCGATCCCTTCGCCCACCATGATATTGGCGAGGCTGACGCCGTGATGGGCGGCAAGGGCTGTGCGCAGGTCATGGCTTTCGGGATCGCCATACATCCAGACCTCGGTCGCGGCCTGTTGCATGGCGGCAATGGCGCGGGGCGAGGGGCCAAAGGCGCTTTCATTGGCCCCGAGCCGCGCGGTGAAGACCTGCCCGCGCGCGCGTTCCTGCGCCTCTGGCCCGACGAAGGGGACCGTGGCGGGCAGGGTGGCGGCAAGCGGGGTCAGGCGGGGATGGGTCATTGCGACAACTTTTATGCGCTCCGCGCGGGGAGTATTTTTGGAAAAAAGAAGTGGGGGCCAAGCGGATGGCCCCCCGTTGATTTAGCCAAGTTCCTGTAGTCGCGCGATGGCGGCCTTGATCTGGCTGTCTTCGTTTTCGCGCAGGGCGAGATTGGCGCGGGCCTCGGCCACCACGTCATCGGGGGCGGAGGCCACGAAGGCGGGGTTGTTCAGCCGTCCGCGCAGGCCGCCCAGTTCCTTGGCGAGTTTCTGGGATGTCTTTTCCAGCCGCGCGATTTCGGCGGCCACGTCGATCAGCCCTGCGAGGGGTAGCCCGAAAGTGCCGCCTTCCATCGGGATGGTGACGCAGCCTTTGGGGAAAGCATCCACATGGGTCAGGCTGTCGATCCGTGCAAGGCGTTGGATCAGCGCGGCGTTATTGTCCCAGGCGGATTGCCCTTTGGCATCCAGCCCCGTGACCAGCAGCGGCACCTGCGCGCCTGCGGGCACATGGACCTGCGCGCGCGCCGAACGGGTGTTGTCGATCAGCCCGATCACCCAGTTCATTTCGCGGTCGGCGTCGGTGTCCACCAATTCGCTGCCATAGGTCGGCCAGTCGGCGTGGCAGAGCATCTTGGCGCGATTGTCGGCCAGACCCCAAAGTTCTTCGGTGATGAAGGGCATGATCGGGTGCAGCAGGATCAGGCATTGGTCCAGCACCCAGCGCAGGGTCTGTTCGGTTTCCAGTTTTGCGGCGGCATCCTCGCCCTGCAGGATCGGTTTGGAGAATTCCAGATACCAGTCGCAGACCTTGCCCCAGGTGAAGGCATAAAGCGCATCCGCCGCATCGTTGAACCGATAGGCCTGCAGGGCGGCATCCACGGTTTCGCGCAGGCGCCCTGTTTCGCCGATGATCCATTTGTTCAGCGTCAGGGTGGCGGTGGGCCGTGCCGGATCGCCCGGATAGGGGATGGCGTAATGATCGGCAAAGCTGAAGGCGTTCCAGAGCTTGGTGCCGAAGTTCCGGTAGCCCTTGATCCGGTCTTCAGAGATTTTCAGCACGCCGCCGATGGCCGCCATCTGCGCATTGGAGAACCGCAGCGCATCGGCGCCATATTGGTCGATCATGTCGAGCGGGTCGATGACATTGCCCTTGGTCTTGGACATCTTTTCGCCTTTGGCGTCGCGGACAAGCTGGTGCAGGTAGATCGTGTGGAACGGGTCCTGGTCCAGCACGGCCTGTGACATCATCATCATCCGCGCGACCCAGAAGAACAGGATGTCTTGGCCCGTGATCAGCACGTCACCGGGGAAATATTTCATCGCGGGATCGTCATTGGGCCAGCCCAGCGTGCCGAAAGGCCAGAGCCCCGAGGAGAACCAGGTGTCGAGCACATCGGGGTCGCGCCAGACGGGGAAGACCAGTTTGGTCGGGTCTTGCGTGACGTTGTAATCGGCAAGCCCTGCGGCGAAACGGTCGATGGCTTCGGCTTTATCCGCGACTTCGACGAGTGTTGCATGGCTCAACGGGCTGGGCAGATCGGCATTGTCGAAGGTGAAAGCGTCTTTCACCGCATCCAGATCGGTGCCGCAATGCATGACGGTGCCGCGGTGGACCATGCCGTCGAGCAGGAGCCCGAGAAGTTCGGTTTCATCAAGCGTGCCGGACGGGTTGCTTTCGTTATCGACACCCAGATCAAGGCCATACCAGACCGGGATTTGATGCCCCCACCAGAGCTGGCGCGAGATGCACCAAGGCTCGATGTTTTCCAGCCAGTGGTAATAGACCTTTTCGCCCGATTCAGGGATGATTTTCGTGCGGCCCTGCTTGACCGCATCCAGCGCGGGGCCGACGATTTTGGCGGTGTCCACGAACCATTGGTCGGTCAGCATCGGTTCGATCACAACTTTTGACCGGTCGCCGAATGGCTGCATGATCTTTTTGGCTTCGACCAAGGGGATCATGTCGGGCGTGTCCCGGACTTGATCCGGGACCTCTGCGTCTGCCTCGGGCTGAGGCCCCGGCTCGGGGGCCGGGGCGGGGATCATGACGGCCAACCCCTCTGCCGTGACATCCGCCACCACGCGCGCGCGGGCCTCGAACCGGTCCAGCCCGCGATAGGCGTCGGGGACAAGGTTCATTGCGGCGATCATCGCCTCGTCGAAATCCTGTTCACCATTGGCGATGGCCTGCGCAATCGCCGCTTCTTCGGCATAGGGCCGCCCGTCGGCGCGCATCGCGCCGCGCGTGTCCATCAGCGCATACATCGGGATATTGTTGCGCTTGGCGACCTCGTAATCGTTGAAATCATGCGCGCCGGTGATCTTGACCGCGCCAGAGCCAAAAGTCGGATCAGGATAAGGATCGGTGATGATTGGGATCAACCGGCGGTGTTCTTTCGGCCCCACGGGGATTTCGCACAGCTTGCCCACGATGGGCGCATAGCGGGGATCATCCTTGTGGACGGCGACCGCGCCATCGCCCAGCATGGTTTCGGGCCGCGTCGTGGCGATGGAAATGTAATCGCGGATTTCGCGCAGAGTGACGTTGCCGTCCTCGTCTTTCTCGACATATTCATAGGTCTCGCCACCGGCCAGCGGGTATTTGAAATGCCACATATGGCCGTCGACCTCGATATTCTCGACCTCGAGGTCGGAAATCGCGGTTTCGAAATGCGGGTCCCAGTTCACCAGACGTTTGCCGCGATAGATCAGGCCCTTGTTGTACATATCCACAAAAACGCGGATCACGGCATCGTGGAAATTGCCCGCAGGTTCGCTGGCAGGCGCTGATTCCGCGCCTGACATGGTAAAGGCCGAGCGTGACCAATCCATGCTGTCGCCCAAGCGCCGTGCTTGTTGTTCGATGACGCCGCCTTTGTCGCCTTTCCACTCCCAGACCTTTTGCAAAAACGCCTCGCGGCCCATCTCGACCCGCTTGGGCTGGCCTGTGGCGGCCAGTTCCTTTTCCACCATCAACTGCGTGGCGATGCCCGCATGGTCCAGCCCGGGCTGCCACAGCGTGTCGAACCCCTGCATCCGTTTCCAGCGCGTCAGGATATCCATCAGCGTGTGGTTAAAGGCGTGACCCACATGCAGATGCCCTGTCACATTGGGCGGCGGCAGCATGATGCAAAAGGTGTCATCCCGGCTGGCATTGGCCCCGGCTTTGAAGGCGCCAGCCTCTTCCCACATCTTGTAAAGGCGGGCTTCGGCCTCGGCGGCGTTGAAGGTCTTTTCCATCGGCATCGCATGCTGTCCTTTTTCGGCTTGTCGCCAGATACCAAGCGTGCGGCATGAGGGAAAGGGTTTGTTCGGGCTGGACTTGGGGGGCTGGCCCGCTAGGGTCTGGGCAGGTCAGCCAAGGGGATCAGCATGGAAAAATTCGGCAAGAGCCAGTCTGTCACACGCGTCGAGGATCTGCGCTTTCTGACCGGTGCGGGGCGCTATGTGGATGATGTGGCCCCGGATGATGCCCTGCATGCGTTTTTCCTGCGCGCCGCTGTGGCGCATGGCAGGATCACCGCGTTGGATCTGGCGGATGCGCGCGCCATGCCGGGGGTGGCCTTGGTCGTGACGGCGGATGATCTGGTGGCGGCGGGGGTCCGGATGGGGCTTGCAGGCAAGGTCTTGCGCAACAGCGACGGCACGCGGGCGGCGGCCCCTGTCCGCCCCATTCTGGCGCAGGGTCGCGTGCGTCATGTCGGCGAGCCGATTGCGATGATTGTCGCGCAAACGCTGCAGGCCGCGCGCGATGCGGCCGAGGCGATCCTGCTCGAAATCGACGATCTGCCGGTCCATGTGGCACTGGAGATCGGCGGCGCGGCGATCCATCCAGAGGCCCGCGACAATCTGGCCTTTGACTGGGCGCTGGGCGATGCCGCCGCGACCGAGGCGGCGATTGCTCAGGCCGCCCATGTCGTCACCGCGCAGGTCTTTGACAACCGCGTGATCGTGAATGCGATGGAACCGCGCGGCTGTTTTGCCGAGGTCACGGATGGCCGGTTGCATGTCGCCGTGAACGGGCAGGGCGTCTGGGCCACCAAACGCGACCTGATCCATCATTTCGGCCTGAAAGACACTGATGTCCGCGTCACCACCCCCGATGTCGGCGGCGGGTTCGGGATGAAGGGGATGCGCTATCCTGAACCTTTCTGCGTCGCCCATGCCGCGCGCGTGCTGGGCCGCCCCGTGCGCTGGATGTCCGAACGCACCGAGGCAATGCTGACCGATAACGCCGGCCGTGATCTGACGACGACGGCGACACTTGCCTTTGATGCTGACTATCGGATCACCGCCTATCAGCTGGATACGATCGCCAATATGGGTGCCTATAATTCGCAATTCGCCCAAGCGATCCAGACCGAGCTTTTCGCCAAAGTGCTGATGGGCACCTATGATGTGCAAACGGCCTTTATGCGCACGCGCGGCATCTATACCAATACCACCCCCGTTGATGCCTATCGCGGCGCAGGGCGGCCAGAGGCGATTTTCGTGCTGGAACGCAGCATGGATGCCGCCGCCCGCCAACTGGCTGTTGATCCTTGGGACTTGCGGGCGCGCAACTTCATCAAACCTGAACAATTTCCCTATACCACCGTCACAGGGATGACCTATGACGTGGGGGATTTCATGCAGGTTTTGAACACCGCCGGGCGCAACGCCGACCGTGACGGTTTTGCCGCGCGCAAGGCCGCGTCAGCCGCGCAGGGCAAATTGCGCGGGCAGGGGCTGTGCTATTACATCGAAAGCATCCTTGGCGATCCCGATGAAACCACCGCCGTGGAATTCACGCCGGATGGCGCGCTGATCTATGTCGGCACGCAGTCGAACGGGCAGGGGCATGAAACCGTCTATGCGCAGTTTCTGGCCGATCAGACCGGTATCCCTGCCGACCGGATCACCGTGGTGCAAGGCGACAGCGACCGTATTGCCACAGGCGGCGGCACCGGTGGATCGCGGTCGGTGACGGTGCAGAACAGCGCGACTTTGGCGGCGGTGGATGTGATCCGCGACGCCTTTACCGCGTTTCTGGCGGATCACGAGGGGGTGGACGCCGCCCAGATCAGCTTTGACGATGAACGATTTCGCATCAATGGGTCAAACCTGACGCCGAGCATGCTTGACGTCGCAGATATGGCCCGGGCCGCAGGGCGCCACGATCTGTTGCGCCATTCTGCCACCATCACGCTGGACAACCGCAGTTTCCCCAATGGCGCGCATGTGGCCGAGGTGGAAATCGACCCCGCCACCGGGGTTGTCACGATCGACCGCTATACGGTCGTCGATGATTTCGGCAATCTGATCAACCCGATGCTGGCCGAGGGGCAGGTCCATGGCGGTGTCGCCCAGGGGATCGGGCAGGCCTTGACCGAACGCGCGGTATTCGATGCCGATGGGCAGCTGTTATCTGCCAGTTTCATGGATTACGCGATGCCGCGCGCCGATGATCTGCCGATGATCGGCTTTGCCACGGAATGCACGCCTTCGCTCTACAACCCGATGGGCATGAAAGGCTGTGGCGAGGCGGGGACAGTCGGCGCTTTGGCCGCGATCAGCAATGCGGTGATCGACGCCTTGCAGGATGTCGGCGTGACCGAGATCGACATGCCCTTTACCCCGCATCGCGTCTGGCAGGCGATCAGTGCAGCACAGGGTGCCGATGCGGCTGCGTGACTGGGTCTTTGGCCTTTTCGGGCGCAAGCCGCGCACCGAAGAGGCCGCGATCCGCCAGCGCGGCCCGGCGATCCATGTCATCATCATGGACGGGACGATGTCTTCGCTGGAACCGGGGGCGGAAACCAATGCCGGGCTGGCCTTCAAACTGCTGCGCGAGGGCAGTCAGCGCGCCAATATGACCGTCTATTACGAGGCGGGAATCCAATGGCGGGATTGGTCCAATACCTGGGATGTCATCACCGGGCGCGGGATCAACCGCACGATCCAGCGCGCCTACGGCGTTGTCGCATCGCGCTATCGGCCGGGCGACAGGATCGTGCTGATCGGCTATTCGCGCGGCGCTTTTGCTGTGCGCTCGCTTGCGGGGGTGATCGGGATGGTCGGGCTGCTGCGCGCCGATTGCGCGACCCAGCGCAATGTCACGCAGGCGTTCCGCCATTACCGCACCGGCGGGCGCAGCCAATATGCCACGGCATTCCACCGGCTGCATTGCCACCCCGAGATCGAGATCGAGGCGGTCGCCGTCTGGGACACGGTCAAGGCGCTGGGCCTGCGGCTGCCTGTCATCTGGCGCTGGGGGGCGCAACACCACAATTTCCACAATGCCGAACTGGCGCCGCATGTGCGCCATGGCTTTCATGCGCTGGCCCGCGATGAACGGCGGCGGGCCTATACGCCGGTCCTGTGGTCCTGCGCGCCGGGATGGCAGGGGCATGTCGAACAGGTCTGGTTCAAGGGCAATCACGCCGATGTCGGTGGTCAGGTGCGCGGCTATCCGCCCGCCCGCCCGCTGGCCAATATCCCGCTGGTCTGGATGCTCGACCGGCTAGAGGCTTGCGCCGTGCCTTTGCCCGCAGGCTGGCGCGACAGGTTCGCGCAGGATGTGGATGCACCGTCCATCGGCAACTGGCATGGCTGGGCGCGGCTGTTCATTGCGCGGCGCAGGCGGGTGATCGGGCGCGACCCTTCGGAACGGTTGCATGACAGTATCGCGCAGCGGCTGCCGCGGCGGTCATTCCTGCGACGGGCGCATGATCAGGCAGGTGGTTGATCCGGTAGCATAAAGCCTGCCATCGGCAGCCCCGCGGATTTCGCCATGCGCCACCCCGGTGCTGCGACCGGCGTGATCGCTGATGCCAGAGGCCAGAATCTCGGTCCCGATCGGGATCGCACGAGTCAGGTTCACCTTATATTCCAGCGTGGTATAAAGCGACCCTTTGGGCAGCCGCGTCATCACGGCACAGGCCATGCAACTATCCAGCAATGTGCCATACCAGCCGCCATGCACCCCGCCCATCGGATTGGCATGCTGGAATTCCGGCGTGCCGCGAAAGGTGACACGGCCCGCCGCAACCTCTTGGAGGTGGTAATTCATCAAGCCCGAAATCGGGGGGCGGCTGATCTCTCCGCGCTGCATGGCAAGCATGAAATCAAGGCCCGACATGGACAGGGTGCTGTCCAGATCGGGCAGATCGGCTGGGGTTTTCGCAATGAACATCGGCGCGCCTTTGAGTGTCGGCGCAGGCTGCCGTGTCAGGCGACGTTTTGCAACCGTGCTTTGGGCGTGACCCCCAGCGCATGGCAGACATCGCGCGTCAGTTCGGGCCGGTTGAGCGTATAGAAATGCAGATCATCCACCCCGCCGCGCACCAGATCGTCGCAAAGCTCGGTCGCCAGCGCCGTGGCCAGCAGGTCGGTCGTGCCGTCGCGGGTGGCGTTGGTGAACGCATCGCGGATCACCTGCGGAATATGCGTCCCGCATTGCGCTGCGAATTTCTGCGTCCCGGTCCAGTTTTCAATCGGCAGAATGCCCGGAATGATCGGTGCGGTGATTCCCGCTTTGACACAGGCATCGCGGAACCGGAAAAAAGTATCGGCCTCGAAAAAGAACTGCGTGATCGCAGATGTCGCACCGGCATCGATCTTGCGCTTGAGAAAGGCGATATCGGCGGCCTGATCGGCGGCTTCGGGGTGCTTTTCAGGATAGGCGCCGACGCGGATCGTGAATTGTCCGGTCTCGGCAAGGGCGGCGATCAGCTCGACCGAACTGGCAAAACCGTCGTCATGGGCGGTGAATGTCGCCTGCCCCTTGGGGGCATCACCGCGCAGGGCGACGATTTCGCGCACGCCCGCTGCGGCATAATTCTGCGCGATTTCAAGCGTTTCAGCGCGGGTCGCATCGACACAGGTCAGATGTGCGGCAACATTCAGCCCGCTGGTGCGGTGGATCGTGCTGACCGCCTCATGGGTCAGCTGGCGTGTCGTGCCGCCCGCCCCATAGGTCACCGACACAAAGGTCGGGTCCAGCGGCGCCAAGACATTGACGCAATCCCACAGCCGGAACGACCCTTCGAGCGATTTGGGCGGAAAGAATTCAAAAGAAACGGACGGGCTGGACATGACATTACCTCTTGCTTGCCTCGCGATTTTGTCACGTTTATGAAGTTGAGACAAATTCATAACCTTCACTAACTTCATGAAGGACATTCACATGCACATCGAATTCCGCCATCTGCGCACGATCAAGGCGATCCATGACACCGGTGGGCTGGCGCGGGCGGCGGATCAGTTGAACATGACGCAATCGGCCCTGTCGCATCAGATCAAGGGGATCGAGGATCAGGCGGGCGTGGAATTATTCGTGCGCCGGTCCAAGCCTTTGCGCCTGTCGGCGGCAGGTATGAAGATGCTGGCCGCCGCCGAGGCGATCCTGCCCCAGGTCGCCGCCCTGGAGGCGGAATTTTCCGGTCTGGTCTCTGGCAAGGCCGGCCGGCTGCATATCGCGATCGAATGTCATGCCTGTTTTGAATGGCTGTTTCCGGTGCTGGAACAATTCCGCAAGGCCTGGCCCGAGGTCGATGTTGATATCCGCCCCGGTCTGGCGTTCGATGCGCTGCCCGCGCTGCGCCGCGAGGATGTCGATCTGGTCGTCTCTTCCGACCCCGAGGATTTGCCCGAAACCGATTTCACCCCGCTGTTCGATTATGAACCGGTCTTCGTGGCCGCAGCCCAACACCCGCTTGCCGCCAAAGACGTGATCGAGGCCGAGGATTTTCGCGGCCAGATTTTGATCACCTATCCGGTGGACCGCGCGCGGCTGGATATCTTTTCGCAGCTGCTGACACCGGCCAAGGTGGAACCGGCCGCAGTGCGTCAGGTGGAACTGACCGCCGTGATCCTGCTGCTTGTCGCGTCCAATCGCGGGGTAGCTGTGCTGCCCGATTGGGTGGTCCGGCAGGTGCGCTACAATTCCGATTACGTCACGCGGCCGCTGACAAAGGCGGGCATCACGCGCAGGCTTTATGCCGCGACCCGCAGCGATGATACCAGCCGTCCTTATATGGCGCATCTGATCCGGCTGGCGCGGCAGGAAGCGGTGAAATTGCAACGCGGCTGACGCCTTGCCCTCATGCGCATTGCCGCCTATAGGCAGCCCTTGATCCCGAACCAAAGGCAAGACAGATGGCTGGCAGCGCAAATCTCAACGTGATGATGAAAACCGCCCGCAAGGCGGGGCGCGCCTTGCTGAAAGACTTTGGCGAGGTCGAGCAATTGCAGGTCAGCACCAAAGGCCCCGGCGATTTCGTCACCCGCGCCGATAAGGCTGCAGAACAGATGATCCGCGAAGACCTGCTGCATGCCCGCCCGTCCTACGGCTTTCTGGGCGAGGAAGGCCGCGAGATCGAAGGCGAGGACCCGACCCGCCGCTGGATCGTGGACCCGCTGGACGGCACCACGAATTTCCTGCACGGCCTGCCGCATTGGGCGGTCAGCATCGCGCTGGAACACAAAGGCCAGATCGTCGCGGGCGTGATCTATGACCCGGTCAAGGACGAGATGTTCTATGCCGAAAAAGGCGGCGGCGCCTGGCTGAACGAAAGCCGCTTGCGTGTCTCGGGCCGTCACAAGCTGATCGAAAGCATTTTCGCCACCGGCCTGCCCTTTGCGGGCCGTGCCGATCTGCCCGAAACCCTGCAGGATCTGGCGCGCCTGTTGCCCGCCTGCGCCGGTGTGCGCCGGTTTGGGGCGGCAGCGCTTGATCTCGCCTATGTGGCGGCGGGGCGCTATGACGGGTTCTGGGAACGCGGGCTGAAGGCGTGGGACATGGCCGCCGGTCTGGTGATCGTGCGCGAAGCGGGCGGGATCGTGGAACCTTTGCAGGCCGAGGCCGATATCATCGGCAGTGGGCAGGTGATCTGCGGCAATGAGGCGATCTTTGAGACTTTCGCCAAGGTGATCCGCAAGGCGTAAGCCCGCTCATCTTTCGAGCCCAAATATCCTGGGGGAGTGCCCCGGACTTGGTCCGGGGCGCGGGGGCAAAGCCCCCCTTCCCGGATTTCATCCGGGATAAGATGAGTATTTTTGGAAAAAAGAAGATGTTAGCGGCGCACGACCGGCACGCTGCTGCGGCGATATTGCGCCTCGGGATGGGGTGGGTGGCCTTGGGTGCGCCGCCAGTAAGCGCGCGCGCCGCGCCGCAGCCAGACCGGTACGGTCAGGGCAAGCCCCAGCGCAAAACCGCCCGCATGCGCCCAATAGGCGACACCGCCCGCTGAGGTGTCGACCGCCAGCCCGCCGAAGATTTGCAAGCCGAACCACAAGCCCAGCATGATCCAAGCAGGGATCGGCAGAATGCGGAAAAACACCACGAAAAAGATGAAGATATCGACCCGCGCCTTGGGGAAAAGCAGCAGATAGCCGCCCATCACCCCCGCGATGGCGCCCGAGGCGCCCACCATCGGGACCTGCGAGTAAGGATCGCCGATGAATTGCGCAAGGCTCGCGCCGATGCCACAGACAAGATAGAAGGCGAGAAAGGGCAGATGGCCCATTTCCTCTTCCAGGTTATCGCCGAAGATCCACAGAAACAGCATATTGCCTGCAAGATGCATCAAGCCGCCATGCAGGAAGAGCGAGGTCACAAGCGCCGAGCCGTTCTGCCCTTCGGATAACAGCACCGGGATCAGCGCATAGTCGAAATAGAATTGCCCGAGCTGCAGATTGGTCTGCAGCATGACCAGCCCCCATAGATAGACCAGCACATTGACCCCGATCAGGGTCAATGTGACGTAGGGCCGGGCCTCGGACGGGTTGTGGTCGCGGATGGGCAACATCATCCCGCGACCCTTTCCGCCTTTGCAGCCGGGGTCAAGTCTGGGCGGGGCCGCCCACCTCGGCCAGCAATGCGGCATTCCCGCCCGCCGCCGTCGTATCGATACAGACATGCCGTTCGTGGCAGGCATGGGCGCTGTCGGGCTGGCCGGTGATCAGGGCGATGATCTTGCCCTCGCGTGCCGCAAGTGCCGTTTCCAGCGCGCGCCCGGTCTCGGCATCGCCCCACCAGATGACGCCTGACAAGGGAGCCAGCGTGGTCAGCGCTTTGGGCGGGAGATCGCCGTCCGCGCTGATCCCGACACCGCCCAAGGCGGCGATGGCCGCGACCTGCGCGCCTGCCGCCTCTGGTCCCGGGCCCATGCACAGGATCGCGCCGCGCGGGTGCAGCCCGTGGCGGTTTGATTCGCCGGTCGGTCCTGGCAGATCGCTGGCTGGGGGGCTTGCGGGCAGGGGGGCTGTCGCCAGCCGCTTTTGCAAGGCGTCCAGATCGGCCGCATGGTCCCAGCTGCCTGTCGCTTGCGCGGGGTCTGCTGCCGCGAAACGGGGCAGGTAATGCGGCCCGCCGGCCTTTGGCCCGGTGCCGGACAGCCCCTCGCCGCCAAAAGGCTGGCTGCCCACGACCGCGCCGATCTGGTCGCGGTTGACATAGATATTGCCCGCCTCGATCCGTTCGACGATGGTTTGCACCCGGTCGTCGATCCGTGTGTGCAGCCCGAAAGTCAGCCCATAGCCCGTGGCGTTGATATCCGCGATCACCCGGTCAAGATCGCGCGCGGCGAAAGTGGCCACATGCAGGACCGGGCCGAAAATCTCGCGCGTCATCTCGGCGATGCCTTGCACGCGGATCATCGTGGGGGCGATGAAATGCCCCTGCGCGGGGGCATTGATCTGGTGCAGGATCCGCCCGTCGCTGGCGGCCTGGCTGATGTGATCGGCGATGGTCTTATGGGCGGCGGCATCGATGACCGGCCCCAGATCGGTGGACAGATGCCACGGGTTGCCGACCGACAGTTCCTCCATCGCGCCTTTGAGCATGGTCAGAAGCTTGTCGGCGATATCGCTTTGCACATAAAGGCAGCGCAGGGCCGAACAGCGCTGCCCGGCAGAGCGGAACGCGCCATTCACGATATCGCGCACGGCATGTTCGGGCAGCGCGGTGCTGTCCACGATCATCGCATTCAGCCCGCCGGTTTCGGCGATCAGCGGCGTGCCGGGCGCGCAATGTTGCGCCATGCTGGCGCGGATTTTCAGCGCTGTTGCCGTCGATCCGGTGAAGGCCACGCCGTTGATGCGCGCATCTGCGGTCAGGGCTGCGCCGATTGCGCCGCCGCCGGGCAGGAATTGCAGCGCGCTGACAGGCACGCCCGCGTCATGCAGGATCTGCACCGCGCGGAAGGCCACCAGCGGCGTTTGTTCGGCTGGTTTGGCGATGACCGCATTGCCTGCGGCCAGCGCGGCCGAGATCTGCCCCAGAAAGATCGCCAGCGGAAAGTTCCACGGGCTGATGCAGGTCCAGATGCCGCGTCCCTGCCGCTGGGCGTTGGCCTCATTGGCGTAATAGCGCAGGAAATCCACCGCCTCGCGCAGTTCGGCCACGGCGTCGGGCAGGGTCTTGCCCGCCTCGCGCGCGAGGATCGCGAAAAGCGTATCGGCATCGGCTTCGAGCGCATCGGCGGCTTTGCGCAGCACATCGGCGCGGGTGCTGTGGTCGGCGGTCCAGACCGCGGCACCGGCCAAGGCATCGGCCACGTCGTCGGGGGTGGCGGGTGTCACTTGCCCCACGATATCGTCGGGCTGTGCCGGGTTGAGGACGGGAGATGAACTTTCATGCCTCCGGCGGGGATATTTGGGCTCGGAAGATGTCAGGGGGCCTGCGAGATAGGTGGCGTCGCGTAGGGGCGCGCGGGCCTTGTCGATGGCATCCAGCGTGGGTTGATGTGTCAGGTCCCAGCCTTTGGAATTGATCCGCGCGGGTCCGAAAAGCGCGGGGCCTGTCGGCAGGTCGTGGCGCGGGCCTGCGGCATCGAAAGGGCAGGCGGCGACGACGCTGGCGGGCACGGATTCGTCCACGATCTGGTTGACGAAGCTGGAATTGGCCCCGTTTTCCAGCAGCCGCCGGACAAGATAGGCCAGCAAGTCTTCATGTGCGCCCACAGGGGCGTAGATCCGGCAGCGCGTCTTTTCGGCGTCCAGAACGATTTTATGCAGGGTTTCGCCCATGCCATGCAGGCGCTGGAATTCGAATGTGTCTTTGCCGCGCCCCATCTGGGCCGCCATATCCAGCACGGCCGCCACGGTATGCGCGTTATGGGTGGCGAATTGCGGATAGATCCGGTCGGTCAGGCCCAGCAATTTGCGCGCATTCGCGATATAGCTGATGTCGGTATGTTGTTTGGCGGTGAAGACGGGAAAGCCGTCGATCCCCTGCACCTGCGCGCGTTTGATTTCCGCGTCCCAATAGGCGCCTTTGACCAGACGCACCATGATCTTGCGGTCAAGGTCATTGGCCATCTGGTAGAGCTGGTCGATCACCAAAGGCGCGCGTTGCCCATAGGCCTGCACGACCACGCCGAACCCGTCCCATTTGGCCAGCGCCGGATCGGCCAGCACCGCATGGATCACGTCGAGTGACAGCGCCAGCCTGTCGGCTTCTTCTGCGTCGATGTTGAACCCCATGCCTGCGGATTTCGCGAGCAGTGCCAAGGCGCGTACGCGCGGCACCAGCTCGTCCATCACCCGCGCTTGTTGGGCGACCTCATAGCGTGGGTGCAGCGCCGAGAGTTTGACCGAAATGCCGGGGTTTTCTGCGACCGAGCCATGCATGCAATGATCGGCAATCGCCGAAATCGCCCGCGAATAGGCCAGGTGGTAATGTTTGGCGTCGGCTTCGGTGCGCGCGGCCTCGCCCAGCATGTCATAGCTATAGGTAAAGCCTTTGGCCTGCATCCCATCGGCCCGTTTCATCGCCTTTTGAATCGTCTCGCCCAGCACGAATTGCCGCCCCATTTCGCGCATCGCACGCGCCACGGCGGTGCGGATCACCGGCTCGCCCAGCCGTTTGACCGCCGAGCGCAGGTGCCGCGTGATCCCCGGCTTTTCATCATCCAGCACGCGGCCTGTCAGCATCAGCGCCCAGGTCGAGGCATTGACCAGCGAGGAGGCCGAATGCCCCAGATGCTTGCCCCAATCGGATGGCGCGATCTTGTCCTCGATCAGATCATCCATCGTGTCGGCATCGGGGACGCGCAGCAAAGCCTCGGCCAGGCACATCAGCGCGATGCCTTCATCGGTGGACAGGCCATATTCGGCAAGGAAGACTTCCATCAATCCCGGGTCGGCACTGTTGCGGATCTGGGTGACAAGACCCGCCGCGCGGTCGCAGATCCGGGCGCGGTCGCTGTCAGAGAGGGCGGCGGTTTTCACCAAGCCTGCCACCGCAGCGGATTCGTCGCTGTAGATCGCGGCATCAATGGCATCACGCAAAGTCAGGGCAGTGTCACGGGGCATGGTGGAATCCTTATCCAGATGATCCATCATAGCCGATTGTGAAAAGACGTTTTGCCTGCTAATGCGATTTTTGCAGGACAGAGTGATGAAAAGTTAGGGTTATCATGACCGAAAAGAACAGCGAACTGGATAAATTCGACCGAAAGATCCTTGACGTGCTGGCCGTCGAGGGCCGCATCAGCATCACCGATCTTGCGCGCCGGATCGGCCTGTCGAAATCGCCCACCCAGGCGCGGCTGCGCCGGCTGGAGGAAACCGGCGTGATCCGCGGCTATCGCGCGCTTTATGATCCGATCCGGCTGGACCGCGACCATGTGGCATTCGTCGAGGTCCGCCTGAGCGACACCCGCGAAAAATCCCTGGCTGCCTTTAATGCCGCCGTGCTGCGCATCCCCGAGGTCGAACAATGCCACCTGATCGCGGGCGCTTTTGATTACTTGTTGAAGGTCCGCACGGCGGGGATGACCGGCTACCGCGTTGTTCTGGCCGAGAAGATCTCGACCCTGCCATATGTGTCCAATACCTCGACCTATGTGGCGATGCAGACGGTCAAGGAAGAAGGCCTGTCCCCCGTTGCCCCCGGCCCCGAGGCTTAAGCGGACTTGACCTCGCGCGCATCCGGTGCAGATCATGATGCATGCGGATGATGTCCTTGATTTTCATGCTGGCGACGCCTGCGGTGGCCGAGATTTGCCCTGCGGCCCCTGATCATGCGGCAGCCCAAGGCCGGATCATTGCCGATCTGGGCACAGCCCGCACCGCGACAGAGGCGGCGATACTGACGCAAGGCCTGTGGCGTTTGTGGACCGATGCGCCCGATGCCACGGCAAAGGCGATGCTGGATGCAGGCATGGCGCTGTTGCAGGGCGGCAGGCCCGCGATTGCCGTGGCGCGGTTTGATGCGCTGGTTGCTTATTGCCCCGATTATGCCGAAGGCTATAACCAGCGTGCCTTTGCCTTCTATCTGCAACGCGACTTCGCCGCCGCATTGGTCGATCTGGATGCGGCCCTTGCGATCAATCCGCGCCATGTTGCGGCCTTGTCGGGCAAGGCGTTGACGCTGATGGGGCTGGGCCGCGATGCCGAGGCGCAGACAGTGCTGCGCGCGGCGCTGGCGTTGAACCCCTGGCTGGAAGAACGTGCACTTTTGGTGACACCGCCGGGGGTGGAATTGTGATCCGCCTTGCCGCCGGGTGCGGGCTTGCTTAGGAAAGCGATATGCGCTCTGCGCGCCCGCGTGGTGGAATGGTAGACATCGGAGACTTAAAATCTCTTGGCCGCAAGGCCGTGCCGGTTCGAGTCCGGCCGCGGGCACCACTTATCTCTGGCACTATGGCCAAATGAAAAGCGGCCGCCGATGGCGACCGCTGATCTAAGGCCTGTGTCAAAGATCAGGTCTTGCTGGCCCAATCATCGACCTGGCGTTCGGCTTCGTCCTTGGCCAGGCCGTATTTTTCCTGCAGCTTGCCGACCAGCTGCTCGCGCTGGCCGTCGATTTGTTGCAGGTCATCATCGGTCAGCTCGCCCCATTTTTCCTTGGCGCTGCCGCCCATCTGCTTCCATTTGCCTTTGACTGTATCCCAATTCATCATGGTCTCCTTTGTCGCGTCAAAACATACGACACAAGAACGCGGGTTCGGGGCTTAGGTTCCGTGCGGGCGCAAAATCGTCAGCTTGCCCCGAAGATCAGCAGCACAAGCGGGATGCTGAGCACCGAGACCAGCGTCTGCGCTGTCACGAGGCCGGCCATATAGGTCGCATCGCCGCCGAATTGCCGGGTCAGCACATAAGATGTCGGCGCGGTCGGGATGGCGAAAAAGATCACCAGCACAAGCGCCTCGATCCCGTCCAGCCCAAAGATCTGCGCCATCCCGATCGCCAAAAGCGGCATGGCGAACAGGCGCAGCGCGCTGTTGACGCCGATGGCGGTGATATCCGACCGCAGCGCCCCCGGACGCAGCGCCGCCCCGACGCATAACAGCCCCAGCGGCAGGCTGCCCTGTCCGATCAGCGCAAAGAACGCCCCGGTGCCAAAGGGCAGGCCGATCCCGCTGAGCGCCAATGTGATCCCCAGCGCGCAGGCCAGGATCAGCGGGTTGCGCGCCATCATGCGCAGGATCGCCAGCACTTGGCGGGATTCGCTTTGTTCGGCCAGCGCCATGATCGACAGCATATTGACCAGCGGCACGATCACCGCCAGCACGATGGCCGCGCGTTCGATGCCAGCTGCGCCGGCCAGGCTCGCCGTGATCGCCAGCCCCAGATAGGTGTTGATCCGCACGACCCCCTGCAAGCTCGGGCCGAAACGCGCGGCAGGCGAAGGATACCGCCACCGCCAGACGTATAGCCCCAGCGCCGCCAGCCCGATTGCCGCAAAAGCGGCCCCGCCCAGCCGCCAGATCGCGGGATCGCCCAAAGGCGCTGTGCCCAGGCTGCCGACCAGCAGGGCGGGAAACAGGATGTAATAATTGACCCGCTCCGCCGCAGGCCAGAACCCCGGTTCGGGAAAGCCCGCGCGCGCCATCGCAAAGCCAAGGCAGATCAGCGCGAAGAGCGGCCAGATTGTCAGGATGATCATGATGCGCGTTCCGCTGCCGATTATGCGGGTCAGCCTTACCACCGCGCCGCCCTGCTGCGCCAGATCAAAGCCGCAGCGCAGGGGCGCGGGGCGGGCCGGTCATCTGCGGCGCTGGTGCCGTTTTGCGCAGCGCCGCATGGATTTTGCCCATCGCGTTGATTTCGCTTTTCGCGCGCTGTCCGGTTCCGCTATGCAACTGGGGTAACCAGTTGGATATGTTATTGTGTCAACCGTTGATCAGGGTCCCTTGGGTGGTCGCCGTGCCAAGCCGCAGCACGCCAAAAGCATCGGACGCCCCGATCTGGTTTATGCGCTTGTTGCGACAGCGGGTCTGGGGCTTTGCGCCTGGCTCTCGGCGCGGGGCATGTTGGCCGAACATCCCGGCAGTGACATCTGGCAACATGCCGCGGCCTTGCAGGCCTTGATCGACAATCCGGATGCGCCGGGCAATCCGTTTATCGTCTCTGAGGTCGGGTCGCGTCATTTCCAGCCGCTTTGGGTCGCCTGGGCGGGCCTTGCGCGGGTCGGGGCGCTGGATGTCTGGCAGGTGCTGGCTTTGGCGGGATATGGCGCGATGGCGCTGTTTGGCATCGGGGTCTATGTCTTTGCGCGCGCCTTGCATCCTGCGCCTTGGGCGCCGCTGGTGCTGTTGTTGTGTCTTATGCTGGGATGGGTGCTGCCGATCCAGCACACCGGCTTTCATTCGCCGTTCACCTTATACTATGCCGCGGCCTATCCGGCGACATATATGATTGGGTGCAGCTTTTTGTTATGGGCGCTGGTGGTGCGCAGCCTTGTGCAGCCTGTCTTTGTGGTCGCGCTGTTTGTGCTGGCGGCTTTCATGTTCACGACCCATCAGCTTGGCGCCGTGATCGGGTTCATCGGGGCGGGCAGCTTTGCGCTTTGCTGGCCGCATGGCCGGGTCGCTGCGCGGATGCGCGTGCTGTCGGCGCTGCTGCTGGCGGTTGCCCTGTCCGCGCTTTGGCCGCATTTCAACGCGATCGCGATTATCCTGCGCCCCGGCAATGCCAGCTGGGAAGGTGGGCCAGCGTTTTATGCCCCGATCTATCTGATTGCGGCATTTGTCCCCTCGATCCTTGGGCTGGCGGGGATGCGCAGGCCCGAAAGCCGCGCCTTGTTGCTGATGGCTGGCGTTTTCTTTTGCATCTATTTGGTCGGGCTGGGCGGGTTCCAACTGGCGGGCCGGTTCCTGATGCCCTTGGTCTTGGTGCTGCATATCGGTCTGGCATTCTATATCCTGACCGATATCGGGGCGGACCGCAGGCGTTTGCTGCTGCTTGGTTTGATTGCGGCGGCCAATGTGACGACGCTAGGGCTGGTGGCCCATATCATCGGGATCACGGCACCGGCCACAAAGCCGGGCGCGGTGACGTTCTATCAGGCCGCCGAGACGCTGACCGCCGATATCGCGGATGATCAGCCGGTGGCAGCCTTTCTGACCAGCGCCTGGCCTGTTGTCGCGACGGGGCAGAAGGTCTTGTCGGTGCCATGGCCGGAACCACTGATCACCGATCTGGCCGCGCGGCAGGCCGTGACCAAGGCGCTGTTCGCGGCCGATCTTGCAGCCAGCGAGCGGGTCGCGCTGGCGCGCCGCCATGATGTGCGCAGCCTGATCGCGCCGCAAAAGCGGCTGTCCGATGCGCAACGCGCGGTGTTGCAGGCGCAGGCCCTAGCGACGATCAGCGCCGGTCCGTTGATCCGCTTTGATCTCTACGACGTGCCTTTGGTGGGCGTGATCGACCCGCGCGTGATGGATCAGTGAATGTGGCACCTCTTGGCCGTGGCGCGCCATCAGCGCCGCATCGCCAAGCACGCTGCGCGCCGCCCCATCGGCCATGATCTGGCCATCGTCGATCAGGATCACGCGGGGGCATAATTCCAGCACCAGTTCCAGATCATGGCTGGCGATCAGCATCGCCTGATCCATGCCGCCCAGCAGCTCGATCAACCGCCTGCGGTTGCGCAGGTCCAATGCGGCCGAAGGCTCGTCCAGCAGCAACAGCCGTGGTGACATGGCCAGCACCCCCGCCAGACAGGCCAGCCGCTTTTCGCCGCCCGATAGGTGATGCACCGGCCGGTCTGCCAATGCGGTGATCCCCACACGGGTCAGGGCCGCGGCCACGGTCTTGTCCAGCGCCGCCCCCGACAGCCCCAGATTGCGCGCGCCAAAGGCCACATCCTCGGCGACGCTGGGGCTGAATAATTGGTCCTCGGCCTGTTGGAACACGAAACCCATCTCGGGGTGAAACCCGCCGGGCGCGACGGGGGTGCCGTCCATCCGGACCTCGCCCGCAGAGGCGCGGATCACGCCAGTCAGGCAGAGCATCAGCGTGGTCTTGCCCGCCCCGTTCGGGCCGATCAGCCCGATCCGTTCGCCTTGGGCGATTTGCAATGACACCTCTTGCAAGACCTTTTCGCCGCTGGGGCGGGTCAGGCAGAGCGCTTGGGTCTGGAGCAAGGGCAGCGTCATGCCAGATGGTCCACCACAAGCAGGCAGGCCGCAAGGCCAAAGACGACCGACAGCGCCCATTTATCGCTGCGCGCCACTTGGGCCGCAGCCGAGGGGGCAGCGCCCTTGGCCCCATGGCCGCGCAGGATCATCGCGTGATAGACCCGTTCCGACCGCGCATGGCTGCGCAGCAGAAGGCTTGCCAGCAGCCAGCCTGTCGCGCGGAACCGCCCCATCCATTGATGCCCGCCGCGCAGGCGCATCGCGGTCTGCATGCGCGCCAGATCATGGCGCAGATCCTCGATGTGGCGCAGGGTCAGCAGCGCCATATCCACCAAGAGAGCGGGCAGCCCCAGACCGCGCAGCGCCCCGATCAGATGCGCCAAAGGCAGCGCGCCCACAAACACCACGATCAATGTAAAGATGGCCACAAAGCGCAGCGCGATCCCGGTGGCGGCGGCCAATCCCTCGGCGCGCAGCGCAAAAGGGCCAAAGGCC
Organism: Yoonia vestfoldensis; assembly: GCF_002158905.1. NCBI lineage: Bacteria > Pseudomonadati > Pseudomonadota > Alphaproteobacteria > Rhodobacterales > Paracoccaceae > Yoonia > Yoonia vestfoldensis. The sequence continues at coordinate 2,615,171 of NZ_CP021431.1, read as the reverse complement.
GCGATCACTTGATCTCCGCTGGTAAAGGGCAAGACCACGACCAGCCCCGCCACCACAATACCCGGCAGCCGCAAGGCCCGTAGCAAGCGGCGGGCGGGCGTGCCGGACAGCCAGACAAGGCCCATCGTGGCCGCAACCATCAGCCCCAGCGCAAGGGGTCCATGCAGCGCGGAAAAGCTGAAGGCCAGCGCCAGCAGTGCTGCGATCCGCAGGCGCGGGTCGGTGATCGGGTCAGCGCGCAATGATCATCTCGGGGTTGGTGCGGCGCAGAAAGCCCAGCACGGCGGCGACGACCATCCCCTCGGCCAAGGCCAGCGGCAGATGCGCCAGCGCCAGCGCCGTGATCGCGGCACGTTCGGCACCCGCATCCAGATGCGCGGGCAATCCCGCCAGCAGGAGCGTGGCGAAAAGCGCAACCGCCAGCAAAACCGCCCCCGCGCCGGTGGCAAAGCCCAGAACCGCTGCCGCGGCGCGCTGCCTCAGCTGCCCCAGAAAGCGCGTCACCCCAAAGGCCAGCAGCGCAGGCAGCCCCAGGATCACCGCATTCACCCCCAAAGTGGTCAGCCCGCCATGCCCGAACATCACCGCCTGAAATGTCAGCCCGATCAGGATCGCGGGCAGCGCATACCAGCCCAGCATCGCCCCCATCAGCCCCGGCAGCATCAGATGCACGCTGCTGGGCGGCACCGGGATATGGATCAGCGAGGCAGCGAAAAAGGCTGCTGTCATCATCGAGGCGCGTGGCAAGCCCGCGCGCGGGTCGGGCTGGGCCGCGATCCGGTTCAGGCAGACCGCCGTCAGCCCCGCCGCGACCGCCCAGCCGCCCAAGGTCAGCCCAAGGGGCAGGATCCCATCGGGGATATGCATCAGGCGGCTTTCGCGGGGCGGATGCGCCGGGCATAAAGCGCCGTGCCGATACAGCCCCAAATGACGCAGGCCGTCATCAGCAGGCGCTGCGCCCATGACAGGCCTGCGGCGCTGGCTGGCGTGACGGTGATCGTGGCGCTTTCATCCGCGCTGAGCGTGACATAGCCCATCGCGCCATGACCCGCCTGTCGCACCTGGATCGCCCATTGCCCGTGCCGCGCGCTATCGGGCGCAAAGACGAACCTGCCGTCTGCATCCGTCACCCCCGTCAGCCAAGGCTCTGCGGGATTGTCGGGGGCAAAGACCGAGACCTGCGCCCCGGCCATGACCTCGCCGGTGTCATAGCGCGCATCGACGGCCACGGCCGCGACATTGCGCGCCTCGACAAACGCGCCATGCGCCGCCGCAGGCCCCGCCAGCAGCAGCGCCGCGATCAGCGGTTTAACGATAGCTGACAGCACAATGTCCCTCGCCGACATGGCCGATATGCAGGCCGGTCAGGGCCATGTCATGGGTGCCGCCCGTGGCGAAAGCATCGAACCCCAGCGCATGGACATTCATGTGATCGGCTGCTCCTTTGTCATATCGTCCGAAGACATGATCCAGATGAAAGGTCAGTTCAAGGTCTGCATCACCGCCAGCGGTGACAAATCCCTTGCGCGTATCCCCCACATATTCGCCGCAGATGTAATCATGCGTGGCATCGCTGGTCAGGGTGAAATCGACGCTTTGGCCATCGCGCGTCGCCGTGCCGATCAGCACCATGGATTTTCCGGCCCAATCCCCCGATGCGGCGGGCACCACGGACCAGACCAGTGCGGTATAATGGCCCTCGGGCGCGGCTGTGGTCGCCAGCGGCACGCGGCCCTCTGCATCGGTGTCGGTCAGGTCGATTGTCATCTGCTCGATCGCATCGAAGATGACGGTCTGGGTGGCGCTGGGCTTGCCGCCGGCATGGGCGTCATAGGGCCTGTCGGTTTGCAGCGCAGAGACGCCCGAGAGCGTGACAAAGACATGATCGAACCGCAATTCCCAGCCGTCACGGGTCAGCTCTGGCGCCAGAAATCCGTCGCGGGCCAGCGCCTCGCCATTGGCGAAAATCTGAAGCGGGGCTTCGGCGGCGGCGGCTGTGCCGATGCTCAGGGCAGCAGCAAGCGTGCAGAGATGGGCGCAATGCAGAGACATGGACGATCCTTCATAGTATGAAAAAGAGAAGTTTTTTTCATACGATTGCCCCGTCAGCCTGTCAATGGCTCAGGCGTCAATGTCTTTGGCGTCAATGTCTCTGGCGTCGACGTCTTGCCGTTCATCCGCGCCGTTCAGCATGGCAAGGCTTGCCGCAAGATCCTGCTGCGCGATATCGCGGGCGATCACGACGATCCGGCTGGTCTGGTCACCCGCAGGCCAGTGATCCAGCGCGACGGGCGGCTCGAAGATATGCTGGACGCCGTGGAACACAAAGGGGGTGGGCAAGCCCTGAATATGCACGATCCCCTTCATCCGCAGAATATCGGGGCCGCGCAGCGCGATCAGCGTATCAAGCCAGAGGTCGAATAAATCCGGCGCGATGGGCGCGTCCAGCGTGATCGCGGCGGTCGTGATCCTGTCGTCGCGGGCATGATGCGACGGCGCGGCCAGATCAATCTTGGCGGCTGTTGGCAAAGCCATCCCCGATAGCCCGGCCAGAGGATCGGGGGCAGGGGCGGCAAGCCAGTCCAGCGCCTGATCCTGCGTGATCGCGCGGCGCATGGCGCATAGCCCGAACAGCATCCCGCTGGGGACCGCACCTTTGTCGGCGATGATCCGCTTTGCGCCGGGGTTCAGCCTATCCAGCCGGGTTTGCAAGGCCGCGACCATGGCCGGTTCGGCTAGGTCGCCTTTGCTCAGCACGATCCGGTCGGCCATGGCGACCTGCGCCTGCGCCTCGGCGTGGCGGTCCAGCGTGGACAGGCCCAGCAAAGTATCTACCACGGTCACGGTGCCATCGAGCTGATAATCCGCCGCCAGCACCGGATCGACCAGCAAGGTGTGATGGATCGGGGCGGGATCGGCCAGGCCGGTCGTTTCGATGACAAGGCGGTCAAAGCGCAATTCGCCCATCGCCCGGCGCACCAGCAACCGCGCCAGCGTTTTCGACAAATCGCCCCGGATCGTGCAGCAGATGCAGCCAGCGGGCATCAACACGACATCTTCTGCGGCAGATTCGATCAGGTCATGGTCCAGCCCTGCGGCACCGAATTCATTGACCACCACGGCGATGCGCCCGGCGGCAGGATCATGCAGCAGACGGTTCAGCAGGGTGGTTTTGCCAGCACCCAGAAAACCGGTCAGCAGGGTCACGGGGATTTTCATCGTCATCTTGCGGTCCGGCTTGTGGATGGGGCGATCTTATGATTGTTATGTTATAACAAAACTGGATGCAAGATCAGATGCCCCTGCCTGCCCGCGCTGCAGCTTTGCCCACCCCTGCCGATGCCTTGCGCGACAAGGCCGTGATGCTGTGGCATCTGCAACGGGTCAAGCGGCTGGTGCGGGCGCGTTGCGGCGGGCAATGTCTGGTGCATGTGACCGAAATTACCTGTGCGGACCCTGATTGCCCCGGACCTGCGACACAGATCGGCGTCACCGGATTTGATCTGATCCGGCGGAGCATCCTGGTCCACCGTCCGCTGGCGGCGATCACCGAGATTGATCTGGCACCGCTCTTAGGCGGGTGAATAGGCCGCCCCATGCGCGAAATCCGGGGCGTTGCGGCGCAGATAGGTTTCCGTCACCGCCAGCAATTGGCTGTCCGGTGCCCCGTCGCAAAGCAATTGCGCCAAGGTCCGCGCGCGGCCTTGGTGATTATGCCGCAGCGCCGCGATCATCTGCATGATCTGGCGTTCCGCAGGCGTCAGCCAGTCGCGGCAGCAGGGGCAGCTTTCGGCATTGAACGCGATTGGCGTGGTCCGGCTGGACCGCAGGGTCTGCACCACGCCCAGCAGATCATAGCATAAGGCACCGGCGGCATCGGGACCGACCTGCGCCGTGGCACAGCGCAGCGCGATCAACCAGCCCTGGCTTTCGGGAACGGCAAAGGTCTGGAAATGCGACCGCAGCAGGACCAGCGTCAGCCGCGCGAAAGGATCAAGGCCGATGTCCTGCAAGGCAACCTCGCCGGGGCGCGGGTCCCGTTTGGGGCCGTGATCGGCTTGCGGGTCATAGACCGGGCGAAACGGGCGACGCGGATCAGCCCCGTGCATGGGCGGTGCTTTGCTGGGCGGCAGACTGGGCGGCTGACTGGGCAACTGACTGGGCTTGGCGGTCAAGCAGCAACTCGACCAGCTGTGGTTCCATCCCGATCCCATCGGTGCCGCAATCATCTTGGGCCGCGATCAGGTCGATCAGGAAATCATAGGGGGCATCGGGCATCGGCAATTCCTGTCCAAAGGGCATATGCCTTGCCGGATCATGGTGCAGCTGGGGGGCAACTGGCGTCTCCGACTGGGTGATTTATTCCTGACAGAAATAATCGGGTAAGTAAAGCGATTCGACCGCCGCGCGCCGGACGCGCTGGGCGCATAGGTCCGAACATGAATGAAGCTCATAATCGTCTTGCCCAACATGAATTTGTTTTCACAACCGCAGCAGCCTATCTGAAAGGCAGGCACGTCAGGTGCCTTTTGTCGTTTGATCGGAGCACTATGACCCATATCTTGCCCAAATCCCCTGCCTTTGACCGGATTGCCGCTGCGGCGGCAGAGCGTATCCTGATCCTTGACGGGGCGATGGGGACGCAGATTCAGGCGCTGGGCTTTGGCGAGGGGGATTTCACCGCCCATGGCGCGGGCTGTGCCTGTCATCCGCAGATTTTCGGCGACAAGCCGCTGCCGCAGCAAGGCAATAACGATCTGCTGATCCTGACCCAGCCGCAGGCGATCGAGGATATCCATTACGCCTATGCGATGGCCGGCGCGGATATCGTCGAGACGAACACGTTTTCGTCGACCTCCATCGCGCAGGCCGATTATGGGCTGGAACATCTGGTCTATGATCTGAACTTTCACGGCGCGCGGCTGGTCCGGCAGGCGCTGGACCGTGCCACGGCGCAGGACGGCCGGATGCGGTTCGTCGCGGGTGCGCTGGGGCCGACCAATCGCACGGCGTCGATGTCGCCCGATGTGAATAATCCGGGCTACCGCGCCGTGACCTTTGATCAGCTGCGCGCGGCCTATGCCGAACAATTGCGCGGGCTGATCGACGGCGGGGCCGATCTGATCCTGATCGAGACGATCTTCGACACGCTCAACGCCAAGGCCGCGATTTTCGCTTGCGAAGAAATCTTTGCCGCCAATGGCCTGCGCCTGCCGGTGATGATTTCCGGCACAATCACAGACCGTTCTGGCCGCACCCTGTCTGGCCAGACACCCACCGCGTTCTGGCATGCGGTGCGCCATGCCGATCCTTTGACCATCGGGCTGAACTGCGCGCTGGGGGCGGCGGAAATGCGCGCCCATCTGGCGGAATTATCCGGCGTGGCCGATAGGCTGATCTGCGCCTATCCCAATGCGGGACTGCCCAATGAATTCGGGGAATATGACGAAAGCCCCGCATTCATGGCCAGCCAGATCGCTGACTTTGCCAAGGACGGTCTTGTCAATATCGTCGGCGGTTGCTGCGGATCAACGCCTGATCATATCCGCGCCATTGCCGCGGCCGTGGCGGGCCATAAACCCCGCGCGATCCCGGCGCAGACGCCGCTGATGCGCCTGTCGGGGCTGGAGCCGTTCACCCTGACACCCGACATTCCCTTTGTGAACGTGGGCGAGCGGACGAATGTCACCGGATCGGCCAAATTCCGCAAGCTGATTACCAACCGCGATTATGCGGCGGCCGTCGATGTCGCCCGTGATCAGGTCGAAAACGGCGCGCAGATCATTGATGTGAACATGGACGAGGGGTTGATCGACAGCAAACAGGCGATGATCGAATTCCTGAACCTGATCGCCGCCGAACCCGATATCGCCCGCGTGCCGGTGATGATCGACAGCTCTAAATGGGAGGTGATCGAGGCGGGCCTGCAATGCGTGCAAGGCAAAGCCATCGTCAATTCGATCAGCATGAAAGAAGGCGAAGAGGCGTTTCTGCATCAGGCGCGGCTCTGCCGTGCTTACGGGGCTGCGGTGGTTGTCATGGCCTTTGACGAGGCGGGCCAAGCCGATACCGAAGATCGCAAGGTCGAGATTTGCACCCGCGCCTATCGCCTGCTGACCGAAAAGGTGGGTTTCCCGCCCGAGGATATCATCTTTGACCCCAATGTCTTTGCCGTGGCGACAGGGATCGAGGAACACGACAATTACGGCGTCGATTTCATCAACGCCACCCGCCGGATCATCGCCGATCTGCCGCATGTGCATGTCTCGGGCGGTGTGTCGAACCTGTCCTTCAGCTTCCGTGGCAACGATCCTGTGCGCGAGGCGATGCATGCGGTGTTCCTTTATCATGCGATTCAGGTCGGCATGGATATGGGGATCGTCAACGCAGGGCAGTTGGCGGTTTATGACAGTATCGACCCTGATCTGCGCGCGGCCTGCGAAGATGTGGTGCTGAACCGCACGCCGGATGCGACCGAAAACATGCTGGTCATCGCCGAACGTTTCAAATCCACCGGCGCGCGCGAGGCGAAGGAACGCGATCTGAAATGGCGCGACTGGTCGGTCGAAAAACGGCTGGAACATGCGCTGGTCAACGGCATCACCGAATTCATCGACGCCGATACCGAAGAGGCCCGTTTGCAAGCCGACCGCCCGCTGCATGTGATCGAAGGCCCGCTGATGGCGGGGATGAATGTCGTGGGCGATCTGTTCGGCGCGGGCAAGATGTTCCTGCCGCAGGTCGTCAAATCCGCCCGCGTGATGAAACAGGCGGTCGCCGTGCTGCTGCCCTATATGGAAGAAGAAAAGCGCCTGAACGGTGGCACGGGGCGCGAATCTGCGGGCAAGGTGCTGATGGCCACGGTCAAAGGCGATGTGCATGATATCGGCAAGAATATCGTGGGCGTCGTGCTGGCCTGCAACAATTACGACATCATTGATCTGGGCGTGATGGTGCCTGCGGCCAAGATCATTGAAACGGCCATTGCTGAAAAGGTCGATATCATCGGCCTGTCGGGCCTGATCACGCCCTCGCTGGATGAAATGGTCCATATGGCGGCTGAGATGGAACGCGCAGGGTTGGATATCCCGCTGCTGATCGGCGGCGCGACCACCAGCCGCGTGCATACGGCGGTGAAAATTCACCCCAATTATGCGGCAGGCCAGACGGTCTATGTGACCGATGCCAGCCGTGCGGTGGGTGTCGTCTCGGCGCTTTTGTCGCCGGATCAAAAGGCGGGCTATGTCGACACGATCCGCGCCGAATATGAAAAGGTCGCGGAACAGCACGCGCGGTCGGAACGCGCCAAGAAACGCCTGCCGCTGGCGGCGGCCCGCGCCAATGCGTTGCAGATCGACTGGCAGGATTACCGCGTGACGGCACCCTCTTTCCTTGGCACGAAAGTCTATGAGGATTGGGATCTGGCAGAGCTTGCCCGCTATATCGACTGGACGCCGTTTTTCCAGACATGGGAATTGAAAGGGATCTATCCCAAGATCCTGCAAGACGAAAAACAAGGGCAGGCGGCGCGCGCGCTGTTCGCCGATGCGCAAGAGATGCTGGCGCAGATCATCGATGAAAAATGGTTCCGCCCGCGCGCGGTGGTGGGCTTTTGGCCTGCCAATGCTTTGGGCGATGATATCCGCCTGTTCACCGATGATGGGCGCAAGACCGAACTGGCCATGCTGCATACCCTGCGCCAGCAGGTCAGCAAACGCGACGGGCGGCCCAATGTGGCGCTGTCGGATTTCGTGGCCCCGGCCGGCACCCCCGATTACGTCGGCGGCTTTGTCGTGACGGCGGGGGTCGAGGAAATCGCCATTGCCGAACGGTTCGAGAAAGCGGGCGATGATTTCAACGCCATTCTGGTCAAGGCTTTGGCCGACCGTTTCGCCGAAGCCTTTGCCGAGCGGATGCATGAAGTGGTGCGCCGCGAGCTCTGGGGCTATGCGCCGGATGAAAATCTGGCACCCGCCGATCTGATCGGCGAGCCTTATCGCGGCATCCGGCCCGCGCCGGGCTATCCCGCTCAGCCCGATCATACCGAGAAAACCACCCTGTTCCGGCTGCTGGATGCACAGGCCACCACGGGTGTGAAACTGACCGAAAGCATGGCGATGTGGCCGGGTTCATCGGTTTCGGGGCTTTATATCGGGCATCCTGACGCCTATTATTTCGGTGTGGCCAAGGTCGAACAGGATCAGGTGCTGGATTATGCCGCGCGCAAGGGCATGGATGCGGCCGAGGTCGAACGCTGGCTGGGACCGGTGCTGAATTACGTCCCGCAGGCGAAAGCGGCGCTGGCGGCGGAATAACCGCCCCCATCTTCCGAGCCTAAATATCCCCGCGCGGAGCGCTTTGCGGCTTTGCCGCAAAAAGGGGCGCTGCCCCTCGGCCCGGAATAAATCCGGGCCTCACCCCGGAGTATTTTTGGAAAAAAGAAGTCAGATGGCGACTTCGATCCGGCCCAGCGGGTTGGAGCAGCAAGCAAGAATATAGCCCGCGGCGATATCCTCCTCCGAGATGCCGCCGTTATGGACCATATGCACCTCGCCCGCGGTTTTGCGGATCTTGCAGGTGCCGCAAAGCCCAAAGGTGCAGCCTGACGGGATGTTCAGCCCGTTGGCACGCGCCACGGCAAGGACGGTATCGGTTTCGGTGCAGGCTGCCACCACGCCGGAGCTGGCAAAGGTGATCTGCGCATTGCTGTCCGCATCGGGCGTGACATCGTTGATCTCGGGCGCATCGGCGGCTTTTGCGACGGGGGCCTGAAAGTTTTCCTGATGATAGCGGTCCATGTCATAGCCAAGCGCATTCAGCATATCGCGCACCGCCTGCATGAAAGGCTCGGGCCCGCAGCAGAACACCTCGCGGTCCAGATAATCCGGCGCCATCAGCCCCAGCATGATTTGGTTCAGCCGCCCGTGATAGCCGTGCCAGACGCGGAACGGGTCGGGGTCCTTGACTGTATACCGCAATTGCAGCCCCGGCACGCGGTTGGCGAATTGATCCAGCCTTTCGCGAAAGATGATATCGGACGGGCGGCGCGCGGCATGGACAAAGACGATATCGGGCATGTCGCCGCTGTCCCAGGCCCAGGTCGTCATCGACATCATCGGCGTGATGCCCGACCCTGCCGAGATGAACAGGTATTTGTCTGCCGGATGCCGGTGAAAGCTGAAGATGCCTGCAGGGCCATAAGCCTTGATCTTCATCCCCGGACGCAGATGGTCCAGCATCCAGCGCGTGCCGATACTGTCCTGCTGCGCCTTGACCGTGACCGAGATCGACAAGGGCCGCGAGGGGCTGGAAGATATCGTATAGGTCCGCTGCACCGCGCCCCCCGGCACCGGTAGGTCCAGCGTCAGAAACTGGCCCGGTTCATAATCGAACCATGCGCCCGAGGGTGCGCGAAAGGCAAAGGTGACCACATCCGGGGCCTCTGGGATGACCATGACGCATTCAAGCCATTCATCATCGCGCCATGCGGCGGTGGTGCTGATCCGTGTCGGCGCGGACATCTATTCTGCCGCCACTGCAGGCTGCGGGGCCAGCCGCCCGGTCATCAGACCGGCATACCAATCCACGAACTGGATCACGCCTTCTTCCTGGATCGGCGAATAGGGGCCGGGTTCATAGGCCGGGGACAGGATGCCTTTCTGGTTTTCCTCGACGACCTGGCGATCCTCGTCATTGGTGTTCAGCCAGACCTCGGTCAGGGTTTTCAGATCGTAATCCTCGCCCTCGACCGCATCCTTATGGACCAGCCAGGTCGTCGTCACCTCGGTTTCGGTGGCCGAGATCGGCAGGACGCGGAAGGTGATCGCGTGATCGCCCAGAAAGTGGTTCCATGTGTTGGGGTAGTGATAGAACAAGAGCGTGCCCGCATCATTGAAGGGCATCGTGCCCATCCGTTTTGCCACGGCGGCCTTGGTGGACATTGTATAGCTTTCGGCATTGTTCAGCAAAGGCACCCGCGCCAGCCGCCAGCCCATGTCATCCGCATGGGTAAAGCGTGACGGCAGGCCTGCGGCCTCGCAGCGTTTCCAATGGGTCAGGATCTCGGCGCTGGCTTCGTCGGGGCCGGACATGGCGGCGAATTTGGGATTGTCCGAGAAGGTCCGGCAGAGCGACGGATGCGACCCCGAACAATGGTAACATTCGCGGTTGT